>JBJMGQ010000520.1:0-13176 GCA_045807845.1 Pyrinomonadaceae bacterium
GACGCCGCCGCCGTGCGCCACCGTCATCGGCGGCTGGCCGTACTTGCTGACGGCCGTGAAGAGCGGCTCTCTCTGCCACACGACGGAATCGACGTGGAAGATGTCGCCGGGGATGAACTGCTCGATGAGATAGAAGGACTGGCGGTCGCCCAACTCTTCGAGGAGCGGCCAGAGCTCGGCGGACTCTCTGACCTTCTTAATGCCGACGGCCGAAGCCTCCGAGCGCGGCTTTAAGACCCACGGCGGCGCGACGCGTTCGGTGAACTCTTGGATGCGCGCGTGGTTGAGCGCATGGACGAACTCGGGGACGAGGATACCGTTGTCGCGCGCCTTGACGCGCATAGCGAGCTTGTCGCGGAAGTGGCGGGCGGTCGTGTCGCCCATGCCGGGGATGCGCAGGTGCTCGCGCAGCGCCGCGGCCGTCTCCACGTCGAAGTCGTCGAGCGGCACGACGCGGTCGATCTCGCGCGTGCGCGCGATGTAGCTCACGCCCTTCTGCACGTCTTCGAGTTTGTAGTCGTCGGGCAGATAGAAGAACTCGTCCACCGACTCGCGCGGCCAGTCGGCGTCGCGCAAGCGTTCCATCGTGACGACGAGGACGCGGCAGCCCTGCCGCTTGCACTCGCGCATGAACTCCTGCCCCTTCTCGAAGGTGGCGATGCAGAGGACTGTGAGCGGTCGCTTCTCAGACAACGGCGGACTCTCCCGAAAAGTTTTCGAGCCGAAGAGCGAAGGAATGATAACAGAAGTCAGCAGGCAGTAAGCAGATGGCAGTAGGCAGTTAGGAAGAAGGCCATCGCTGAAAGCAATCAGAGGCGGCGAGTTGTGAATCTCGCCGCCCCAGATTGCCTTCAGGCTCATTCGTTAAAAAGCTTCCTGCCTTAACAGCCTACTGCCATCTGCCTACTGCCTGCTGACCTCCGCTCCCCACTTCGGCGTGACGCCGAGGTTCTGCATGAGGAAGGAGTAGATGTCCGCGTTCTGCTCGATGGCCTTGGTGGTGGAGCTGGCGCCGTGGCCGGAGCGCGTGTCGATGCGGATGAGGATGGGGTTGTCGCCGGCCTGCGCCGCTTGCAGCGCCGCCGCGTACTTGAAGGAGTGCGCGGGGACGACGCGGTCGTCGTGGTCGGCCGTCGTGATGAGAGTCGCAGGGTACTTCGTCCCCGCACGCACGTTGTGAACGGGTGAGTAGGCGTAGAGCGCTTTGAACTCGGCCTCGTTGTCCGACGAGCCGTAGTCCGCGATCCAGTTCCAGCCGATGGTGAACTTGTGGAAGCGGAGCATGTCCATCACGCCCGCCTGCTGGATGACGACCTTGAACAGCTCTGGGCGCTGGTTGGCGACGGCGCCGACGAGCAGGCCGCCGTTCGAGACGCCGTGGATGGCGAGCCGTTCGGGCGACGTGTACTTGTTCGCGATGAGCCATTCGGCCGCGCCGATGAAGTCGTCGAAGACGTTCTGCTTCTTGAGCTTCGTCCCTGCCTCGTGCCACTTCTCGCCGTACTCGCCGCCGCCGCGCATGTTGGCCGAGACGTAGACGAAGCCCTGCTCAAGGAGCGCGAGGCGGAGCGCGCTGAAGTTGGGCGTCGTGCTCAAGTTGAAGCCGCCGTAGCCGTAGAGCAGCGTCGGGTTGCGGCCGTCGAGCTTCAAGCCCTTCTTGTGAACGACGAACATGGGGACGCGCGTGCCGTCCTTGCTGTTGAAGAAGACCTGTTTGACCTCGTAGTCTGCGGGACGGAAGCCCGGAATCTCCGGCGCGCGAAAGAGCGTGGACTTGCGCGTCGAGATGTCGTAGCGGTAGATGGACGGCGCGAAGTTGAAGGAGCTGAAGGTGTAGAAGACGAAGCGGTCGTCCTTCTCACCGCCCAAGCCGCTCGCGATGCCGAGCGCGGGCAGTTGCACCTCGTTCTCCAACTTGCCGTCGAGCGTGTAGACGTAGGCGCGCGTCGTCACGTCCTTCAGATAAGTGGCGAAGAGCTTGCCGCCGCCGGTGTTGACGCCCTGAAGCGGCTCGGGGCGCTCGGGCAGAACGTCCTTCCAGTCCTTCTCCGAAGGGTTCTTCGGGTCGAAGAGGAAGACGCGGCCGTTGGGCGCGTTGTGGTCGGTCTCGACGAGGAGCTTGTCGCCGACATCGTCCACGACGCTGAACGAAGAGTCGCCGATCTCTGCGACGAGCGGCCGCCAAGTCTTATCGCCCGCCTTCGCGTCGCGGTAGAAGAGCGCGTTGCCCTTCTTGCCCTTGCCGCGGTCGGAGACGGACATCACGGCGAAGCGCTCGTCGTCGGTGGACGAGACGATGTGGAAGCGCTGCGGGTTGGCGGCGTCTGAGTAGGCCAGCTCGTCCTCCGTCTGCGGCGTGCCGACGCGGTGGAAGTAGACCTTGTGGTTCTCGTTCTTCGAGGTCAGCTCCTTACCCTTCTCCGGCGCGTCGTAGCGGCTGTAGTAGAAGCCTTCGCCCGCCCACGCGAGCCCCGAGACCTTGACCCACTTTAGCTCGTCGGCCAACTGTTTCTTTGTTGCCACCTCCATCACGTAGCAGTCGAGCCAGTCGGAGCCGCCCGAGGACTTGCAGTAGGCCGCGTACTTCGCGTCGTGCGAGACGGAGAGGTCGCCGAGCTTCGTCGTGCCCTCGGTTGAAAACTTGTTCGGGTCGAGCAGGACTTCGGGCGTGCCGTCAATCCCCTTCTGCACGTAGACGACCGCTTGGTTCTGAAGGCCGTCGTTCTTCGTGAAGAAGTAGTACTCGCCGCGACGGTAGGGCGCCGTGTAGCGCGCGTAGTTGTAGATGCGCGTCAAACGATCCTTCACCTGCGCGCGATACGGAATCTGGTCGAGGTAGCCGAAGGTGAGCTTGTTCTGCTCCTCGACCCAGCGCGTCGTCTCGGGCGCGCTCTCGTCTTCGAGCCAGCGGTATGGGTCGGCGACCTTCACGCCGAAGTAGGTGTCGAACTGCTCGACCTTCTTCGTCGCCGGATACTGTAGACGCTGCGCGGCGACGGCCGAGCACAGGACGCAGAGGAGGAGCACGCAGGCTCCGAGCCTTTTCATGCGAATGGAAATTCTGTTCATTGCTTTGTCCGAGTGTGGGATTGCTGCCGGTGGCAGGATACCAAAAATCAGAGCCCGATGCCCGCCGAGGGGCAGAGCTTGGCGAGGACGCACTCGCCGCAGAGCGGGGTGCGCGCTTTGCAGACCTTGCGGCCGTGTGCGATGAGCAGGTGCGAGAAGTCTATCCAGTCGGGCTCGGGGAGGAGCCCCGTGAGGTCGCGCTCTATCTTCTCGGGCGCCTTCTCGTTCGAGAGGCCGAGCCGCGCGCAGAGGCGCGAGACGTGCGTGTCCACGACGACGCCGGAGGCTATCCGGTAAGCGTTGCCGAGCACGACGTTGGCCGTCTTGCGCGCGACGCCGGGCAGTTCCAGCAGCTCATCCATCGAACGAGGGACGCTCCCGCCGTGGCGCTCGCCGATGAGGCGGCACGCGCCCTGAATGGACTTCGCCTTGTTGCGAAAGAAGCCCGTCGGGCGGATGTCGGCCTCAAGCTCCGAGGCGGGCGCAGAGGCGTAGTCCTCCCACGTGCGGTACTTGCGGAAGAGGTTCGACGTGACGACGTTGACGCGCTCGTCCGTGCACTGCGCCGAGAGGATGGTCGCCACCAAAAGCTCCAACGCATTGCCGTGTTCGAGGCTGCAACGCGCGCCGGGGTACTCCTTCTTCAGCAGCTTAACGATCTGCCCGACTCGCTTCTTCTCAACAGGGGTCGCGTCCACACTCGCACCTCTCAACTAATGATGAATGATGAGTGATGAATACTGCTTCGTCGTCATATTCATCACTCATCATTCATCATTTCTCATTTACCCTTTGCGCGAGCGACCGCGGCGGCGGGGCGCGGTCGTGCGCGTGGCGGGCTTCGGGGCCATCTCTTTCCTGACGAGGTCGTTGACGGTCTTCTGCGGAACCGAGACGCTCAGCAGAAGGGTGTTGCCCTCGGTGCGGTTGACGAAGGTCTTGAGGGTGTCGAGCGCCGCGTGCGCCTTGTCGTAGTCTTTGTCCTTCGGTTTCATCTTGGCGACCTCCGAGCTGAGCGCCGTCTGCGCGGCGAGCAGCCCCATGCGGATGAGACCACTGAAGGCGCTGGCGTGCTCCGGCGCATCGGTCAACAGCGACGCGTGCATGCTGTAGTCGAGCGCGTCCATGCTCTGCGCGAGGCTCACCTGCTTGACCCAGCCGATCATCTGGTCGGCCTCCTGATTGGCAGGGATGCCTGCCTTGTGCAGGTAGTCGACGAGCGTGGGCGGCAGCTCGACCGTCAGGCTCCACAACGCCTGCGGGTCGCGCGTGGCGAGGTCGAGCATCGAAGACTTGAGCGTGCTGCGCCCGCCCGCTGCATCCACCACGGCCTTGACGTAAGAGGGCACGCCCGCGACGAGCGTGTTGGCGTCGAGCGCCATCACGGCGACCTCCGGGTACGGCATCGACTTCGGCATGGCGTTGCTCTGGCCGTCGGCGCCCTCAGAGCCCTCGGGCTTCCTGCTCAAGCTTTGAAGGTCGATGATCTCAAGCGTCTTCGAGCCGTAGGTCTCGCGGCGCGGCGAGATGTTCTGCGAGCCCGCGGCCACGCGGCCGAGCGCGAGCAGCGTGTCGGCGTTGAAGTTGCCGTGGATGACGACGACGAACTCGGGCAGGTTGTTGGCCGGCGGCGGGTCTGCGAGCCGCGCGCCGACCGCCACGTAGTCGATGCCGCGCGCGTCGAATCCGACCTTCTGCGCCTCGTTCAGCATCTTCGTGTACTCGGCGGGTGGCATCACGCGCGGCAGCATGTCATGGATGATGCGGTGCGCGTTGACGTAGAGCACGGCCTGCGAGTCGGGCAGGCCGGAGAGCGCGCGGCGCGCATCAATCTGCGCCGCCGCCGTGTGCGCGAGCGCAAAGAGGAGTACCAGAGGCAGCAGGAGCCTCGCGGGCTTCAGTTTACTCATGGGGTTCGGGCTTCCTTTCAGAAAAGAGGAGAGCGATTGCAAACGAGTGAACGCCGTCCAAAATAAAGCTTCAATGTCCAAAGTTCAAGACAGAATTGAAGAAGTAGATAGTAGACGGTAGTCAGTAGAAAACCCTTCGCCGCTGGAACCGCGCGGTTGTCATCCTCAACATCCACGACGCGGAGCGCTACTGCCTACTGTCTACTGCTTACTGTTTACGGACACGTCGAGCGCGAAGCCCCCGACGCGTGAGCGCGCCCCCGGCTCCGTGTAGCGCAGGTCTGCGAACTGCACGACCCACCGGCCGGAGTCCGCGCGCCACACGCGCGCCACTGGGAACCGCGCGAAGTCGAGCAGGACGCGCGCGCTCTCATCTTCAGAGGCGCGAAGCATGACCTCTGCCTCTTCGCCCGCGAGCTTGTCGAAGCTCAAGACGTTTCGCAGGTCTTCGACGTAGACTTTGTTGAGCCTCAGGTCGAAGCGGAAGGTGGAGCGGTCGGTGTCGGCCATGCAGTTCCATGTGAGCGGGTCGGCCAGCACGGGCGTCGCGGCCACGCGCAGCACACGCTCGCCTTGCCGACTCGCCAAGCCGCCCGCGAGGAGTTCGGCCCTGCTACGTGCGCGCGCATGCACGACCGATAGGGCCCCGCAGTAGACGACGACGAACGCGAGCGCAGCGACCGCGACTCGCCCGCCGAAGCGCTCGCCCGCGCCCTTCAAACGCAGGACGCCGAACGCCGCCAGCCCCGCGCACCAGAGGACGAGCACAGCGACGAGGATGCCACCCCCTGCGGGGAGTCCCTCATCTCTCAGCGACGCGATGCTGAACAGTGCGAACGTGATGATGAGCGCGAGCGCGGCCCAGCCGGCCACGCTCCAACGCGTCTTCGCCAACAGGAAGCAGGCGCCGCCGAGCGCGAGCCACACCCAAGGGTCAAGGATGAAGAGCAGGTCGCCGTAAATCCAACGGCCATCCCAGGGCAAGAACGGGCGCACGCCGTAACTGTTCGTCCAATCGAGCAGAGGGTGCGTCGCCGACACAAGGAGCGAACAGATCAGCAAACTCTTCAGACGCCCCCGCGGCTCACGACCTCTTGCACGCGCCCACACGCGCTCGGCCGCGTAGAGCAGCAGGGGGAACACGACGGCCAGCGTCAGCGTCCCGACGATTGAATGAGTGATGCCCCGGTGGTGCTCAAGATAGAAGGCGGGCCCGCGCACGCGCGCGACGATGTCTATGTCAGGCAGGTTCGCGGCCACGACGCACACGAAGGTCGCATATGGGCTCCGGCGTTCGAGCCCTGCCTTCGCAGCCGCCAACCCGACGAGCGAGTGTGTGAGATTGTCCACGGAAAACGGTAGGCAGTAGGCAGATGGCAGTAGGCAGTTAAGGCACTAAATCTTTAACCGCCTACTGCCGTCTGCCTACTGCCTACTTCTTTCAGAAGTCTAGCGAGCCGGCCGCCGTGGGCGCCTTCGTGAGTTGTGCGTAGCGCTCGGGGCTCAACTCCTGAAGCTTGTCGGCGGCGGCGCGGGTGACGATAGATTCGGGCAGGGGCTTGTCGTCCTTGCCCTTCGCGTTGCGCGCCGCCTCGACCATCTGGAAGAGAAGGTTGACGGCCTCGTCCTTCTTCCCCTGCTTCTCGTAGACGGTCGCGAGCCGCAGCTTCACCGCGTTCGGCGTGACGGCGCCGCCATCATTCTTCAGAAGCTCTTGATAACCGGCGGCTGCCGCGTCGTACTGCGCGTCGGCCTCGCGCGCCTGTGCCAGCGCAAAACGTGCGCGCGCCGACAAGTCGGCGTTGCCGTCCTTCGAGAGCGCCTCCAGCTCGCTCAACCCCTTCGGCCGGTCTACGGTCAGGAGGTTGGCCGCGGCGAAGTAGCGCGCAATCTCTTTGTAGGGCGAGCCGTAGTCGCTCTGCACCTTCTGGAACGCCTCGACGGCCTTCTGCGCGCGGTCGCGCTCGGTCGCGAAGGTCGGCCCGGTCTGGTTGGCCTGCGGGGTGGGCGAGACGGGCGCCTCGGCAATCTTGATGGCTTGGCCGAGCGCGAGGCGCGCGGCATCGGCGCGGCGCTCGCGCCACCAGTTGAAGACGAGGAGGAGGGCGACGACCGCGACCACGCCGCAGACGGCGTAGAGAATCGTCCGCCCGCGCCCCTCGAAGCGATGCGAGAGGCGGTCGTAGGCGTCGAAGGTCGTGTCGCGAAACTTGTCGTGCTTGAGCTGCTGTGCGCGTTTCTTTGTTGTTCGGGCCACTGCTTTTATCCGGTGCAAGACCGCACTGTCGGGTGCGTTCTTTTTAGTGGAGTTCAAGGCAAAGATTCACTCTAACGGCGGGTTAGGGGGATGTCAAGCAAGCCTAAATTGAGAATTTCCGTTGCCGGGCCGGGACGCGCGGAGCTATCCTGTCGCACGGCCCGGGCGTGCCGCCGCATCAAACCAAACGCGTGAAACTTTTTTCGGAACAAAGGCCGCCGAGCCGGTGTCGAACGTCGCAGTTGAAGGGGATGTGGCCCTTCGACAGACCCTCCCCGTTCGACGGAGGACGCTTGTGAGCTTCGGAGAGCCAATCGCCCTCCGCATGGAAGCGGAAATGGAGAGGGCTGCCGACGCGGCGGCTTCGGCGGAGGCTTGTTTCGTTCCTTCGGCCGAAGAACAGTTCCTTGAAAGGCTCCGAGCGGGCGAGGCGACGGCCTTCAACCGTCTGGTCGAAGAGCGGCACGGCGACATCTATGCGCTGCTCTACCGCCTGACGGAAGACCCCGAAGAGGCGCGCGACCTGACGCAGGAGACATTCCTGCAAGCGTTCCGCCATCTGGCGAGCTTCCGCGGCGACGCAGACCTGCGGACGTGGCTCTATCGCATCGCCGTCAATCAGGCGCGCAACCGCTGGCGCTGGTGGAAGCGGCGACGACGCGACCGCACTATCTCGCTCGACGCGCCCGTCTCCGAGGACATCGACACCCCGCTCTCGGCCGGGCTCGCAAGCGACGAAGGGCTCGACCCAGAGCGGCAGGCGCTGGCGCGCGAGCGCGAGTTAGCGCTGCACGCCGCGCTCAAGTCTCTCGCGCGCCCCTACCGCGAAGTCATCGTGCTCCGCGACATCGAGGGGCTCAGCTACGAAGAGGTCGCCTCCGCGCTCGACCTCAACGTCGGTACGGTCAAATCGCGGCTCTCAAGGGGCCGCAACGAGCTGCGACGCAGGCTCGAAGGCTCTTTGTAATTTGAGTTTTCAGTTTCGAGTTTTCAGTAAGAGCGCGCACTCCGGGCTGAAAACTCGAAACTGAAAACTGAAAACTCCTCTTCCGGATGGCTGCCCCGCCCCGGCTTCAACCAACAACCCCGGTGCCATGTGGGTCAGGAAGCGGCGGAGGCAGGCGAGTCCCGCACCGGGGCGCCGAGGGTTTCGGGGTCTACGGCGGGCGGTTTTGAAAACGCGGCCAGCAACACCCGTTCTTCTACCACCGCCCGACGTTACATGCCCTGTAATCGCAAAGCGCAACAGCGGGGGCGCGCACGCCGCAACTGCTTCCTTTCTATAAAGGGAGCAGCCGGGGTCGGTCAGCCATCCGGAACCAGAGGCTAGAGGCTAGGGACTAGAGGCTAGTAATCAAACCCTCGTCCCAAGGGCTCACGCGTTGAAAGCAGCTCTTTCACTAGCCACTGGCCCCTAGTCCCTAGCCCCTGAATTTATGATGACGTGTTCGGAATCTCAGAAGGTCTTCTCGTCGTACCTCGACGGCGCGCTCTCGCATGAGGCGAGCGCAGCGCTGGGCGAGCACATCGGCGCGTGCCCGGTCTGCCGTCATCAGCTCGAAGAGACGCGCGCGCTCGTGCGCGGCCTCTCGCTCATGGCGCGCCCCGCTCCGTCCACAGACCTCGCGGCCTCCATCCGCGATGCGCTCGTCATCGAGCGCGCAGCGCGCAACGCCACGCCGCGCCGGTCGCCGGCCGAGCGCGTCACGAACTGGATCGGCGTCCGGCTGATGCCCTACTCGGTCGGCGCCGTCTACTCGGTCATCCTCTTCGTGGCGGTCTTCGGCGGACTCAGGCAGCAGTTACGAATCCTGCGCAACCTGTCCGAGGCGCAGGCGCTCGAAAGCGGGCAGCCCTACAGCGTGACCTGGATCGACAACCGCGGCGGCTACGACGTGACGCGCCCGCTCGCGCCCGACCTCGCGGCCGCGGTGCGCGCCAACAGCTTCGGCCCCGAGTCACCGACCTTGAACCCGCGCGGCGCGCTGGCCGCGCTGACGATCACCCCGCCGGCCGACGGTAACCCCGACGACGACGACATGATCGTGGTCGCCGATGTCTACAGCAACGGCACCGCCTCGCTCGCCGAGGTGGTCGAGGCGCCGCGCAACCGCCGCATGGTCGAAGACCTACAGACTGCGCTGCGCAAGAACCCGGCCTTTGTCCCCGCCTCGCTCGACCGGCGCCCACAGACCATGCGCGTCGTCTTCGTCCTCCAAAAGATGAACGTCGCCGAAAGCAGCTACTAAGCACAAAGTAACCAACCGCCGCAGACAAGAGAGACAAGGCTTGAAGTTATAAGACTTCAAGCCTTGTCTCTGTCTTTACTTCTCTCTCACTCACTTCACGAGTGGGTACAGCGTCTCGGCCATCCCCGGGTTGAGGGCTTGCAGCCGCTTGTAAGTCTCAAGCGCCTTCTTCTTATCCCCGCTCTTCTTATAGGCGTAGGCGAGGTTGAAGAGCGCGCCCGCGTAGTCGGGCTTGAGCCGCACGGCCTCTGCGTGCGCGGCCACGGCCTCCTTGAAGCGACCGAGGCTGCCCAACGCGACGCCGAGATTGTTGTGCGCCTCGGGCCAGTCCGGCTTCAGGCGTATGACCTGATTGAGGGTGTCCACGGCCGACGCGAAGAGCGACTTCTTCTCCGCGTCGTTCTTCGCGCCCTTCTGCGCGAGGTGGCCGTAGGCCGTGCCGAGATTGAAGAACGCGGCCGTCATGTCGGGATGTGCGGCGACGACCGGCTTGAGCAGATCAATGGAGAGCCGGGGCTGCCCCGAGTTGTTGTAGACCCAAGCGAGGTTGACGGCCGCCTCCGCGTTGCCGGGCTGGAGCGTGAGCACCTTCTTCAGTGCGTCCGTTGCCTCGGGCCAACGCTTGTCGCGCCCGAGCGCGAAGCCGAGCTTCTGCAAGATATCCGCGTCGCCCGTCTTGAGCCGCGCCGCGTCGCGATACGCGGCCGCCGCGTCGGCGAAGCGATTGAGCGCGCGATAAGAATCGCCGAGATTCTCGTACGCCTCCGCGTTCGACTGCGTGACGCGCGTGACGTGCGCGAACGCTTCGGCCGCCTCCGCGTACTTGCCCTTCGCATAGAGCGCTTCACCCAAGTCGAACTGCGACTCAGAGTCGTCGGGGTCGATGGCGACGGCGCGCTTAAAGGATTCGATGGCCTCGTCCTGCCGGCCCAGCGAGTTGAGTGCGACGCCGAGGTTGTAATGCGCGTCGGCGAAGTCGGGTTTGAGCTTGAGGGCCTGCCTCAAGGGCTCGACCGCATCACTGAAGCGTCCCTCGTCGATGGCCGCACCGGCGCGCGCGTTGAGCGACTCGGCCGTCACGACCGGCGTACTCTTCACAGGGGTCTTGGGGTTGGCCGGGGCGGGAGTGTTCGTCGCGACGGGCTTCGTCCTCGCGCGGCGGGGCGTTGTGCGTTGCGGCGCGGCACGCTCGCGCGGCGCGACCGGCTTTGCGCGCGCGGGCTCGATGAAGACGCCCGCGCTGCTCGACAGGTCGCCCTCCTGCGCGCGCGCCGTGGCGGCGCCGAGAACGATTGTCGTCAGCACGCAGGTCAAGATGGTTGCGAGTTTATAGTGGCGGTGTTTCGTCTGATTCGGGCTAAAGCTGGTTCTCATCACGAGCCTTATACTAGCGCGAGCGCGGCCGAAATTAAACAGATTTGCTTCACCGGAGCACGTCAACACGACGGCGCAGGCGTCCTCGATTCGCGCGCACGGGGACTCGCTTGACGCCCTCTCGGGCGGCGTGTTAGGTTTCAGCTTCGTTCAATAAACTTAAGATTTCGTTCGGCAGCACGAACGGGAGCATGCAGGAAACAGGTGTGAGCGCGACCCCGCTGAAGCAGACGCCCCTGAACGCGATGCACCGCCGATTGGGCGGGCGCATGGTCGAGTTCGGCGGTTGGGACATGCCCGTCCAGTACCCGGCCGGCACGGTCGAGGAGCATCAGGCGACGCGCACGCGCGCCGGTCTTTTCGACGTGTCGCACATGGGCGAGATCGAGGTGCGCGGCCCCGGCGCCATCCGGTTAGTCAACCGCCTCTGCTCGAACGATGCCTCGAAGCTCGTCGATGGACAGGCGCAGTACTCTGCTTTAACCACAGAGCAAGGGACGGTCGTGGACGACCTGCTCGTCTACCGTTTTGGTGAAGAGCATCTCTTGCTCGTCGTCAACGCCTCGACCACCGGCAAGGACTGGGACTGGCTTAACGCGCACCGCGGCGACGAAGACGTTCAACTGAAGAACCGCTCCGCCGACTTCTGCCAGATCGCGCTGCAAGGCCCCTCGGCGCTCTCCATCCTTCAGACGCTCACCGAGACGCCGCTCGCAGAGATTAAGTACTACCACTTCCGCGAGGGTCAGGTTGACGGCATCGACGCCATCATCTCGCGCACGGGCTACACCGGCGAAGACGGCTTCGAGGTCTACGCCGCGCCCGAGCACGCCGAACGCTTGTGGCAGAAGATGCTCGACGCGGGCGGCTACGGAGAGCCCGACGGCGTGCAGCCGTGCGGGCTCGCGGCGCGCAACACTTTAAGGCTCGAAGCAGGGATGGCGCTCTACGGTCACGAGATCACGGACGAGACGACGCTCTTCGAAGCCAACCTCGGCTGGATCACGAAACTGAACAAGGGCGACTTCACGGGGCGCGACGCGCTCGCGCGCCAGAAGGAGGAGGGCGTCCGGCGCAAGCTCGTCGGCTTCGAGGTTACCGAGCGCGGCATCGCGCGCGACGGGCAGGACGTGTACGTCGAAGGCGAGCACGCCGGCCAAGTCACCTCGGGCAGCCCCGCGCCCTTCCTGAAGAAGAACATCGGCATGGCCTATGTCCCTGCCGAACACGCGACTGTCGGCCGCGAAATCCAGATCGACGTGCGCGGGCGTAAAGTCGCCGCGCAGATCGTCACCGTGCCGTTTTATAAGAGGAGTAGGCAGTAGGCAGATGGCAGTAGGCAGTCGCTCCGCGTGAGGGACGTTGCACGTTTAATTTCGACTGCTTCGAATTAAGGGTCTTAACTGACTACTGCCATCTGCCTACTGCCTACTTTATTCAGAGGAGAATCATGGCAAACGTTCCCGAAGGCTTGTTCTACAGCAAGGATCACGAGTGGCTGAGGGTCGAGGGCGAGACGGGCACGGTCGGCATCACCGACCACGCGCAGCACTCGCTGGGCGACGTGGTCTACGTCGAGCTGCCCAAGAAGGGCGAGACGTTCGCGGCGCATGACACGTTCGGCTCGGTCGAGTCGGTCAAGGCCGTCTCCGAGTTGTTCCTCCCCATCGCGGGCGAGGTCACGGAGGTCAACGAGTCTTTGACGGACGAGCCCGAGAAGGTCAACACAGACCCTTACGGCGACGGCTGGATGCTGCGCGTCAAGCTCTCGAACCGCGGCGAGGTGGACAGCCTTCTGTCGGCCGCCGAGTACGAGGACTACATCGGGTCTTTGGAGTAAGAGAAGGCTGTGCGCTACATCCCTAACTCGCCGGAAGAGCGGCTGGAGATGCTCCGCGGCCTCGGGCTCGGCTCGGTCGAGGAGTTATTCGACTCAATCCCTTCGGACGTGCTGCTCAAGCGCCCGCTCGACACGCCCGCGGCGCTCGCCGAATCCGAACTGCTCGAACTCTTCGAGTCGATGGCGGTTGGAAATAAGGCCGCGCGCCGCCCGAGCTTTCTCGGCGCGGGGGCCTACTCGCACTACGCGCCGACCATCGTCGATAGTCTCATTCAGCGCTCCGAGTTCTTCACCGCCTACACGCCCTATCAGCCCGAGATTTCGCAGGGGACGCTGCAAGCCATCTTCGAGTTCCAGACGCTCGTCTGCCAGTTAACGGGCATGGACGTGGCGAACGCGTCGATGTACGACGGCTCGACCGCGATGGCCGAGGCCGTGCTGATGGCCGAGCGCGTCACGCGCAAAACGCGCGTGCTC
>JBJMGQ010000521.1:0-12726 GCA_045807845.1 Pyrinomonadaceae bacterium
CGCGTCGCGGAACTCTACGGCGCAAAGTCATGGCTGCCCGGCCGCGCCGCACGCGCCGTCGTCGTCATCGACGCCGAGGGGCGCGTCCGCCACAACCGCGCCCAACCCCTCTCGCTCTTCCGCCCCAAAGACGACGAAGTGCTCGCCGCCATCCGGGAAGCACAACAGTAGGCAGAAGGCAGATGGCAGTCGCTTCGCATTGAGTTAGTTGAATGGTCAAGCCAAGGTTCACGACACCGGGGCTCTCAACTGCCTACTGCCATCTGCCTTCTGCCTACTTCTTTATGTTATCCTTCGGTCACGCGTGAAAACTTTTCGTTGAGAATTTTGTAAGGAGAGATGTCAATGGCGGAACAGGTCAAGTGCGCGCGGTGCGGCGAGAAGCGCGAGGGGCTCGGCTATGCGCCCTTCCCGAACGAGGTCGGCCGTCGCATCGGCGCGGAAATCTGCGGGCAGTGCTGGAAGGAGTGGCTTCAGCGCCAGCAAATGATCATCAACCACTACGGCCTCGACCTCATGAACGAGGACGCACAGGGCTTCCTCTTCGACAACATGAAAGCCTTCTTCTTCGGCGGCGGCGACCTGCCCACCGCGCAGATCGACACCTCGAAGGAGGGGACGGTCAAGTGGTAGGGGCGCGGGTGCCCGTACGATACGGCACATTTTCCTTGTCTTGCCCCCGCCCGCGGCGTTAGAATCGCGCCAGTTTTCAAGCCCCTACAATCCGCCCGAGTCTTTCCGGGGACGCCGCTCGCGCGACACACCCCGGCGGGCGCTTGCTTGGGGCCAGTTTAACTTTCAAGGGATATTCCCGGGAGAAAGTATGAGAAGTAAAACGATCCTTTCGATTCTGGCCGGTGCGGCGCTCTGCCTGACGGCCGCCGCCTGCGGCTCCGACGACAACACGAACGTCAACGTCAACGCCAACCGCGCGGCCAACGCGAACGCCGTGGCGACGCCCGCGGCCACCGCGACGCCCGCCGGCAGCGCCTACAACCGCAACTACAACTCGAAAGAAGATTACAACAAGGATGCGACCAACTATCGCGCCGAGGCCAAGAACAAGGGCGAGTCGGTCGGCGATAGCATCGAGGACGGCTGGATTCACATCAAGGTGCGCGCCGCGCTCGCGGCCATCAACGACCTGAGAGATTCGACCATCAACGTGGACGTGGACAAGAACGTCGTCACGCTCCGCGGCTCGGTCGCCAACGCCGCCTCGAAGAAGGCCGCCGAGGACGCCGCCAAGAAGGTCGATGGCGTCAAGAGCGTCACCGACAAGCTCGAAATCAAGGCCGACGGCTCGTCCAACAAGAGCGCCAACGCCAACACGAACGCCAACAAGAAATAGGGAGACTGTGACGAGTGACAAGTGACAAGCATGAAGCTGCCTTTCAACTTGTCACTCGTCACGTCCTTCCTCTTCTGAAACTTTTACCCGGCCGTCCCATAGCTACGCGCGCAGTCACAGCGCGCACTTCCGTGTCTTAAACGTAAAAATTCGACGCACGTCTTTCGAGGCGACCCGCCGTAGGGCCGGGGCGCGCGCGTCTTCTCCGAACGGGGCAGGAAACCACCTTATGCGACACTCCCAGAAAAGAACCTTTGCGGCGCTCGCGGTCGCGCTCCTCTCGGCCGCCGTGTGGGTCTGGCTGCCCGCGAGCGCGCAGCGCAGACCCGGCGGAGGCATAGACGTTTACGCCATCACGAACGCGCGCGTCGTCACCGTCTCCGGCCCCGTCATCGAGCGCGGCACGGTCGTCATCCGCGACGGCCTCATCGCGGCCGTCGGCGCAGGCGTCTCGGCGCCGCCCGACGCGCGCACCATCGACGGCACGGGGCTCACGGTCTACCCCGGCCTCATCGACTCAAGCACCTCGCTCGCCATCCCGCGCCCGACGCCTTCGCCCACGACGGGCGGCGGTGGCGGCGGGTTCGCCGGGCTCTTCGGCCAGACCGCGCCCTCGGCCGTCTCGCCCAACTCGACGCAGCCGCCCGGGCTCCAACCAGAGATACTCGCCGCCGACATCATCCGGCCGGGCAGTCCCGAGGTCGAGGCCGCGCGCAACGCGGGCATCACCGCCGCGCAGACCGCGCCGCGCGGCAACGTCTTCCTCGGCCAGTCGGCCGTCATCAACCTCGCGGGCGACACGCCGCAGCAGATGATCGTCCGCACGCCCGTCGCGCTCTACGTCGGCCTCAACCCCATCGGGCAGGGACAGTACCCCGGCTCTTTGATGGGCGTCTTCGCCTCCGTGCGCCAGATGCTTCTCGACGCGCGCCGCTTCCGCGAGGCCAACGAAATCTACGAGCGCAACCCGCGCGGAATACGCAGACCCGAGCAGGACAAGTCGCTCGTCGCCTTGCTGCCCGTGCTCGCGCGGCAGATGCCAGTCGTGATGCAGGCCGACCGCGTGCGCGAGATTGAGCGCGCCTTAGACCTCGCGCAGGAGTTCAACCTCAACCTCGTCATCAACGGCGGGATGGAGGCCGACCGCTTGGCCGCGCGCCTGAAGGCGGCGAACGTCCCCGTCCTGCTCTCTCTGAACTTCCCGCGCCGCACGGCCGCCGCCTCCGCGGATGCAGACCCCGAGCCCCTGCGCATCCTGCGCGAGCGCGTCGAGGCGCCGAAGACCGCGGGCCGTCTCGCCGCCGCGGGCGTCCGCTTCGCCTTCCAGTCGGGAGGCATGACGACGATGACAGACTATCTCGCCAACGCCGCGCGCGCGGTCGAGGCGGGGCTCGCGCGCGACGAAGCTGTTCGGGCTTTGACGCTCAGGCCCGCCGAGATTCTCGGCGTCTCACAACAACTCGGCTCGGTCGAGGTCGGCAAGATTGCGAACCTGACCGTGACGCGCGGCGACCTCTTCGACAAGAACCGGCGCGTCACTCATCTCTTCATCGACGGCCGGCAGATCGAGCTTCGTCCCGCGGCTGCGGCGTCGGGCGGCGCGACGGCCTCGGGCAACTGGACGCTCAACGTCGCACTCGGCGGCTCAGGCAACGAGCGGCAGGAGATGAGCGGCACGCTCCAACTGCAACAGCAGGGCGACCGCCTGACCGGCTCGCTGCAAGGTCAGCTCGGCTCGGGCACCATCGCCAGTGGAACTCTGACGGGCTCGGAGATCAACTTCACCGTGCCCATCACTCTGCCCGCGCCCGCGAGCCAGACGACCGACGCCATCTTCACGGGGACGATCTCGGGCAATGAGATGCGCGGCACCGTGCAGGTCGTCGGCCGCGGCCCCGGCACGTTCACGGCCACGCGCGCAGGCGGCCCGCCCGCAGGCGGCGGCGGTGGCGGCGCGGCTCCGCCGCAGGGCGCCGTTCAAGCGCCCGCAACCGGCGCGCTGAGCGGGACGTGGAACATCACGACGAGCGCCGGGTCGCAGCAGATACCGGGCACGCTCACGCTCCAACAGCAGGGCACACGCCTGTCCGGCCGCATCGAGACGCCCTTCGGCACCGCCGACATCTCAGACGGCTCGGCCACGGGCGGGGGCGGCTTCCGCATCGCTTCGACGCTCAACATCGAGGGGCAGAGCACCGACATCACGTTCGAGGGCACGGTCAGCGGCAATCAGATGAGCGGCACCGTCACCTCTTCGCGCGGCTCGTTCCCTTTCAGCGGCACGCGCACGCCGTAAGGGCGGTGATGAATGATGAGTGGTGAGTGACGAGTTAAAACCTCTTCCACTCATCACTCATCATCCATCACTCATCACTTCTTTCGGAGAAAGATAATGAAGAGACTTTTGACGCTCGCAATTCTATTCACGGTGGCATGCGCGCCCATCGCGGCGCAGACGCGGGGCCGTGGGGGTGGTCAGCCCCGCGCCTCGGCAGAGCCCGCGCCCTCGGCACCGGCGGCGGCGCAGGACACTTTGATACGCAACGCGACGGTGCTGACCGTCTCGCATGGGACGCTCGCGGGGACGGATGTGCTCATTCGCGGCGGCAAAATCTCCGCGGTCGGGCCGAACCTGAAGGCGCCCGACGGCGCGCGCGTCATCGACGCGACGGGCAAGTTCGTCCTGCCCGGTATCATCGACGCGCACTCGCACTCGATGATGGACGGCTCGGTCAACGAGTGCACGCGCTCGGTCACCTCGATGGTGACGACGCGCGACATTCTCAACCCGACGGCCGTCAACATCTACCGAGAGCTGGCCGGAGGGACGACCGCGGCGCTGCTGCTCCACGGCTCCTGCAACTCCATCGGCGGCTTGAGCACGACCGTCAAGCTCAAGTGGGGTCACCCGGCCGCGGACTTCCCCGTCCCCGGCGCGCCCCCGGGCATCAAGTTCGCGCTCGGCGAGAACCCGAAGCGCTCGAACTTCAACGTGCCGGGACTGACACCCCGCTACCCCGCGACGCGCATGGGCGTCGAAGAGACCATCCGCGACGCCTTCGTGCGCGCGCGCGACTACAAGAAAGATTGGGACGACTATCGCGCCGCCTCCGCGCGCGGCGAGAAGAACCTGATCCCGCCGCGCCGCGACCTTGAGCTTGAGCCTTTGGTCGAGATACTCGAAGGCAAGCGGTACGTCCACTCGCACTGCTATCGCGCCGACGAAATCCTGATGCTCATCGGCATCGCCGACGAGTTCGGCTTCAAGGTCAGGACGTTTCAGCACGTGCTCGAAGGCTACAAGGTGGCGGCCGAGATTGCGCGCCACGGCGCGGGCGCTTCGACCTTCACAGACTTCTGGGGCTACAAGATGGAGGCGTACGACGCCATCGCCTACAACGCCGCCGTCCTCGTCCGTCACGGCATCGTCACCTCGGTCAACTCCGACTCCGACGAGCGCGCGCGCCGTCTTAACATCGAGGCCGCGAAGACGATGCGCTACGGCGGGCTCTCGGAAGAGGAGGCGCTCAAGCTCATCACGCTCAACCCGGCCATCCAGCTCGGCATCGACAAGCGCACCGGCTCAATCGACGTGGGCAAGGATGCCGACGTGGTCGTCTGGAGCGCGCATCCCTTCTCGGTCTACGCGCACCCCGAGCAGACGTTCGTGGACGGCGAGCTGCTCTTCGACCGTCAGGCCGACATCGCGCGGCGCCCCGCGCTCGAAGCCGAGCGCAAACAACTTGAGCAGGCCGAATCGAACCGCCCGCCCGGGCAAGGCGGCACGCCGCCGCGCACGCCGCCTTCGGTGCGCCGCGCCTACAC
The DNA here is from genome assembly GCA_045807845.1 of Pyrinomonadaceae bacterium. Taxonomy (GTDB): domain Bacteria; phylum Acidobacteriota; class Blastocatellia; order Pyrinomonadales; family Pyrinomonadaceae; genus QHXN01. The sequence continues at coordinate 5,177 of JBJMGQ010000521.1, forward strand.
CGACGACGACGATGTGCAGGACGTGCAGGAGGACAACCGGCGATGAAGAGACTAAGACTCTTATCTTTAACCAACGCGCTCTTAGCCGCCCTCCTCTGCTTGCTGCCGCTCTCGACGCGCGCGCAGGACACAGACCGCAGCGACCCTTCGTTGACGAACACGCCGCTGCCGACCTACGTCATCCGCGGCGCGCACGTCGTCACCGTCTCGGGCGCAGACATCGAGAACGCGACGGTCGTGATCGCGGGCGGTCGCATCAGCGCCGTCGGCGCGGGCGTCTCGGCTCCCGCGGGCGCGCAGGCGATTGACGGCAGCGGCCTGTGGGTCTACCCCGGCATGATCGACGCGGGGACGAACATGGGGCTGGCGGAAGTTGAATCGGGCGCACCGGGCACCATCGACACGTCGGAGCTGGGCGACATGAACCCGAACATCGCCGCCATCTGGGCCGTCAATCCTTCCAGCTCGCACATCGCCGTCACGCGCGTTGAAGGCGTGACGAGCGTGCTCTCGATGCCTTCGGGCGGGACGATTTCGGGGCAGGCGGCCTTCATCAATCTCGCCGGCTCAAGCCCACGCGAGATGGCCGTCGCGCCGAACGCGGCGCTCGTCGTAGACTTCCCGCGCGTCGGCGGCGGGGGCGGCTTCGCGGCCTTCCTGCAAGCGCAGCAGGGCATCACGCAGGACGCACTCACGGCGCGCGACCGCCGCATAGACGAGCTGCGTCGCCTCTTCCGCGACGCCGAAGCCTACGGCCGCGCGCAGGACGCCTACGCCAAAGACCCGAAGTCCGTCCCGCGCCCGCCGACCGACTTGAAGCTCGCGGCGCTCGTCCCTTACGCGCGCGGCGAGCGCCCCGTCATCTTTCGCGCCGAGCGCGACCGAGACATCCGCGGCGCCGTCCGCTTCGCAGAGGAGTTGAAGCTCAAGCCCGTCATCATCGGCGGCAGCGAGGCTTGGAAGACCGCGCAGTTCCTCAAAGAGAAGAACGTGCCCGTCATCCTCGACAGCGTGCTCAATCTGCCGCTCAGGGAAGACGACCCGTACGACTCGCTCTACGAGAACGCCGCGAAGTTGCAGGCCGCGGGCGTGCGCTTCTGCATCTCGACGGGCGACTCGGGCGCGCACGTCCGCGACCTCCCCTTCCACGCAGGCATGGCCGCCGCCTACGGTCTGCCCCGCACGGAGGCGCTCAAGGCCGTCACGCTCTACCCCGCGCAGATACTCGGCGTCTCAGACCGCGTCGGCTCCGTCGAGCAGGGCAAGATCGCCAACCTCGTCGTCACCGACGGCGACCTCCTCGAAGCGCGCACGCACGTCCGCCACCTCTTCATCGCCGGCCGCCAGATACCGCTCGTGAGCCGCCACACGATGCTCTATGACCAGTTCAAAGATAGAAAGTAGGCAGTAGGCAGTTAAGACAAGAAAGCGGCCCGAATAAAACGGGGGCGGCGAGGTTAACAACTCACCGCCCCCGTTTCGTTTTGGCAGGTTCTTTTAAACCTCCCTCCTGCTTTAACTGCCTACTGCCATCTGCCTACTGTTTTACAATCCTCTTGCAAACGAATCGCAACCAACGGCGCCCCCGTTTCCGCATATCGTCTCTTCGAACAATAAGCATCACTGCCCCGACAACCCGACAAGTGTCTGTAGAGCGCCTCGCCGTAGGACTCATGCCGTTGTCTTAAGGTCGCAGTGAAATCAAATTCAGGTAGTTACGAGGAGAGGATTAGATCATGAAGAGTTCCAGAACACTACGCACCTTCGTGGGGACTTGCGCGCTGGCGCTCGTCGTCGCGCCCGCTGTCGTGGCGCAGGACACGCAGAGCAACACGCGCACGACGACGGCCGTCTCGGGCCAGAAGACGAAGCTCATTGGCTCCATCGTGCGCCGCGACGCGGACTCGTTCGTCGTACAGGACGACGTGACGGGCGCGCAGACAAACGTCGTCTTGAACGACCGCACCAGCGTCAAGACCAAGGGCGGCCTCCTCGGCGGCGGCACGAAGTACGCGCTGACGGCCGTCACGCGCGGCCTCCATGTTGAGATCGAAGGGCGCGGCGACTCGTCGGGCAATCTCGTCGCCGACAAGGTGCGCTTCACCGACGCAGACCTGCGCGCGGCGCGCACGCTCGAAGCCAACATCGTGCCCGTCGAGGGCCGTGTCGGCACGGCCGAGGCGCGCGTCGGCGAGGTCGAGCAGAACGCGCAGCGCATGTCGGGTCAGTTGGATGAGTTGGCCGCCGTCTCGAACGCCGCGGCCGGCGGCGCCGTCGCCGCGCAGGAGACGGCCGACCGCGCCGTCAACGGCGTGCAGGTCGCCAACGAGCGCATCAACTCCATTGACGACTACACGCCCGAGCAGAGCATCAAGATCAACTTCAAGCTGCGCAGCGCCGTGCTGACGCCCGACGCCAAGACCTCGCTCGATCAGGTCGCCGAGTACGCGAAGAACGCGAAGGGCTTCCTCATCGAGGTGACCGGCTACGCCTACGAGTCGAAGGACACGAACGTCAACCGCCGCCTGAGCGAGCAGCGCGCCGAGTCGGTCGTGCGCTACCTCGTCGAGAACCACAACATCCCGATTCGCCGCATCCTGACGCCCTTCGGCTACGGCGCGAAGAACCCGCTCAACGAGAACAAGACGCGCGACGAGCGCGCCGAGAATCGTCGCGCCGAAATCCGCGTGCTCGTCAACCGCGGGCTGACGGGGACGCCCGGCGACGGCACCAAGATTTCCGCCGCCACCTCGCCGGAATGAAGGAAGTAGACAGTAGTCAGTAGAAAGACAGGCGGCGCGGCTCTCATCATCAACCGATGAGAGCCGCGCTGTTCTTCGTCTTACCTACTGTCTACTGTCTACTTCTTTTGCCCTACCCCGGCACAATCAGCTTCGACGGAGGCAGCATGGCGGGCTGGCCTCGGTGCTGCCAGCAGCGGCCGGGGCCGCGCACGCGACGCTGGCACGGCGTCCCTTTCTTCGTACGCGCGCCGCAGATATAGACGACCTCGTCGGGCTCGGTCGGCCGCTCGTTCGTCGTCCCGTCCGGGCCGTAAGCGGGCGGTGGCTTTGCGGGGGGCGGTGCCGTTGGAAGTGGAGCGAGACTCTGCGCGCCGCGCTCCATCACGAGCGGCGGCGACGGCGGCCTCAGCAGTCGGCCGAGTAGAAACCCCGGCAGGAAGAGCACGGACGCCAGCAGCAGCCCTACCTTCAGACCCGCCCGTCGGAAACGCGGCGCGCACGCACGGCAGAACCGGCGGCTCGCCCACACGCGTCGGCGCACGACGCGCTCGCCGCACTCGCAGCAGAAGTTCGGCTTGTACAAGGCTTCGCATCTCCTCTGACGCTTGAGGACGCCTCGTCGGCGGCGCCGTTTTCGGAGACACTCTGCGGGGCTTGGCGGCGAACCCGTGAGTCTTTCGGTCAACCCTTCGACCGACGGCGCGGATTATACGCCGACGCCCGTCGCCCGTGAACTATTTTTGCTCGCAGCCGCGGTTCAAACCGTCTCGCATCCTTTCAGAAAACATCTTCGTCCTCTCGTTTCACGCGCAAACACTCGTTGCACGTGTGGTACGCGTGTGCTATATTCAGTCGTGCCCCGCGCATGGTGCGAGCGATGAGTCTGAAACTCTACTGCAATCGATACGGACACTTTAAAGACGCGCTCGTCTGCTCGGTCAACTGCGTCTACCGCACGCGCTGCAACGACTTTGCGCTCTTCTACGACGAGCACCGCGCTGAGGTGGACGCGCTCGTCTCGGACTACTACGACGCGCGCCGCGGGCAGAGCGAGCCCCGTGCGGCGGCAGACCCGACACTCACGCGCATCCAGCCGGTCGCACGACCCGAGGAGATGCGCAAGCTGATACGTTTGGAGGTTTTAAGAGAGATGGCCGAATCCTTTTACATCTGGATCGACAAGGAAGACCGCGCCGAGCTTTTGGAGACGGCCGACGTTTTGCGCCGCGCCGAGCGCGGCCAGAAGGCGAAGAGCATCTACCGCGTCGCGCAGGAGATGGAGCTGCGCTACCAGCTCGTGCCGCGCAAGCGCATCGACAAGGCACGGCGCGTCGCAGAGGTCGCGGCCGAGCGCGCCGAGTCGCGCCGCACGCGCCGCACACCCGCGCGCCCCCCGGCGCCCGTCCCCTTCCCCGCCCCCGTCGCCTCCGACGACTCAGAGCGCGAAGCCCCGCCCGCCCCGCGCCGCGCACGCGCCCGCGCCGGAAGATAAAACGGAAGGATGAAGTAGGAACGCTGAACGATGAACTGAAGGCAGCTTGTATTCAGTTCATCGTTCAGCGTTCCTACTTCTGCGTTTTCAATCCTGGCAACTCGCCGCACGAAGCACGCACCCAACTCACGGCCGCCCTGTCCGGTCGCGCGCGCTTGCGCAAAACAGCGGCGCTTGCGCATACTATCCACGCACCGAGCGTGTTCGAGCGATGACCCTTTTCAACACTTTCCGTATCGACTCAACCAAAATCGCCTGCGCCTTCGTCGCACTCCTCTGCCTCTCGGCCGTCGCGCGCGCACAGGACGAGCCCGAGGTCGTGACGACCAGCACGAACCTCGTCATCCTCAACGTCGGCGTCGCCGACCAGAAGGGCCGGGCCATCACCAATCTCTCGCAGTCCGACTTCAACGTCTACGAGGACGGCGTCAAGCAGTCGGTCGTCAGCTTCGAGCCTTCAACCGCTCCCTTCAGCCTCGTGCTGCTGCTCGACATGTCGGGCTCGACCATCAACTTCCGCCCCACGCTCAAGCAGTCCGCGCTGCGCTTCATCGACGCGCTCGCGCCGGAAGACCGCGTCGAGGTCGTCGCCTTCAATGAAAAGGTGCAGACGCTCCAACACTTCACCGGCAACCGCAACGAGATCGCCTTCGCCATCAACGAGGCTAAGGGGAAGGGCAGCACCAACCTCTACAAGGCTCTGCGCCACTCGCTCGCGGAACTGTCGAAGGAGGGCAAGCGGCGCAAGGCCATCGTCGTCCTCACCGACGGGCTCGACACCGAAGAGCGCAAGCTCGACGGCACGGCCACGGCCGAGGCCAAGACCGGCGACGAGGCCGTCGCGACCGTCAAGCCCGACCAGAGCGCCGCGCTGCGCTCCGTGCTCGACCTCGCCGACCGCCTTGGCGTGACCGTCTACCCGCTCGCGCTCCCCTCGGCCGACCCCAAGAAGATGCTCCCACTCACGCCGCAGCAGTCGGCCATCTACTCGGCCGCGCGCACGCGCATGCAGACGCTCGCCGACCGCACCGGCGGCCGCCTCCACGAGATACAGCGACTCGAAGACCTTGGGCGCCTCTACGCCGAGGTCGCCGCCGAGATGCGCACGCTCTACAGCCTCACCTACCAGTCCTCCCACGCACTCCCCCGCGACGGCAAATGGCGCGCCATCACCATCGAGGTCAACCGCGCCGACGCCATCGCACGCTCCCGCCCGGGCTACTACGCGCGCTAAAAAGACGGAATTTGTGGCCGCCGTTGACGCCCGCGAGCCCGCTTGACACCCGCCGGGGCCGTCCGTATATTCGTTACTTCTCTGCAACGAGAAACCAAGCACCCGTAGCTCAGTTGGATAGAGCGTCTGACTACGAATCAGAAGGTCGCACGTTCGAGTCGTGCCGGGTGCATCAAGCAAATCAATAAGATAAGGGCAGCCATGTGGCTGCCCTTTATCGTTTTGTGTGCCTATAGTGTGCCAGCTTAAAGTGACGATTACCGCGGCACACATTGATATAGTTTGTTCTGAGTAATAGGAACTGTGCGACGCAAGATGTAGAGCGTCTGAATTACATGGAAGAACCTCTGTGAAGCGGCGGTTAGAGTCAAGCGATCTCTTTTCGCTCGTCCTCTTTCACTTAGGCACACCCCACCCGTTCAGCGAGTTCCATGTCAGCCTTCACCGCCGGTAGCAGCCAGCCGCTTCATCCAATCTTTTCTGTGGAATAGCAGAAGCAGGTTACTGTTCCCTTCACCCTTCCAGCGGGCTCCTGACACCCCTCCAGCCTCTGTTTAAGACGTGGGTGTAAATCTGCGTCGTCCGCACGTTCGAGTGCCCCAGAAGCTCTTGGATAGTTCGCAGGTCGTACCCGTCTTCGAGGAGGTGCGTGGCGAAGCTGTGCCGCAGCGTGTGGCAGCCGCCGTGCTTCGTAATCCCTGCCAGCGTGATGGCGCGTTTGACCTCTCGCTGCACGCTGTCGGCCGAGACGTGGTGGCGGCGCGTTATGCCAGAGCGCGGGTCTACGGAGAGCTTCGCCGAGGGGAAGACGTACTGCCACGCCCACTCCTTAGGCGCGTTCCGGTATTTGCGCGCCAGAGCGTACGGTAGGTAGATCTCCCCGAACCCTTCCCGCAGGTCATTCCCGTGCAGCAGCTTCACCCTTTCGAGCTGATGATGCAACGGGTCGGCGAGCGGGCGCGGCAGGATGGTGCGGCGATCCTTCTCCCCCTTGCCGTCGCGTATGAGAATCTTCATGTACTCGAAATCAAGGTCTTTAACTCTCAGCCGCACCGCCTCCATGAGCCTGAGCCCCGAGCCGTAGAGCAGCCTCACTATCAGCCCGTAGGAGCCCGAGAGCTGCGTCAACAGCCGCTCCACCTCCTTTCGGGTGAAGACGGGGACGCGGGTTGGTCGCTTCGCCCTCTGGATGCCTTCAACGTAGGAGAGTTCCACCCCGAGCACGTCCCGGTAGAGGAACAGGAGCGCGCACAACGCCACGTTCTGGGTGGAAGCCGAGACATGCCCTTCGACGGCGAGGTGGGAGAGGAAGAGGCGTATCTCCTCCGCCCCCATCTCTTCGGGGTGGCGCTTGCGGTGGAAGAGGATGAAACGCCTGATCCAATCGGAGTACGCCTGCTCAGTGCGCAAGGAGAGGTGGCGCACCCTGGCGACAGCGCGGACGCGGTCAAGGAGCTTCGGCTTCTGCACGGCGTTAGGGGTGTCGGGAGAAAAGTGTTGAAAGCGCTGGCGGGCGCGCGCATTATACACGCGTGGGCGCGATTCGGAAGGGAAATATTCGGCTTTTGCCACCGGTTGCGTAGTTAGGCCGACACGTTCGGCTTTTCACGCGCCATTACGGAGTTAGGCCGAATGATTCGGCCTTTACAACCTCATTGCGTGGTTAGACCGAATCATTCGGCACAATAATAGTTCGGCTGCTCGGGTTTTTAAAATTCAACCCGGAGGCTCCCGGTTCGCAACCGTGCGCGGCTCTTTCACATTCCGGCGCTCATCTCCTCACCCGCAGAGCCGCGCTTCCGGATGATCCACGGCGGGGCGGGGCGCGAGATGCCTAGCTTCGAGTGAGGTGGGTCGCGGTCGTTGCGTGATATCTCCATCACGCACCCGAACAACGGCATGCACCCGACCGCGGGCACGCTGCTTGTCAAATACCTTCACGGGGCTGCCGCGGCGGGTGATGCCGGGCGTTAGGTGGCTTCCAATTTTGAGCGGACAAATACTTTGGCTAAACTGAGCTTGGTGTTAGAAATCCTAGTGATGGCGGGGTGAGCTATGACAATCGAAGAACTTGAGAAAG
>JBJMGQ010000522.1:0-3061 GCA_045807845.1 Pyrinomonadaceae bacterium
GCCGAAGCCGGTAGTTACTACGGCGTCCCTCTCTCCAACTTCGCCGGCTGGTTCCTGACCGCTCTGCTTGCCTGTCGCATCATGGGCGCGCGACCGCGCGAGAGCTTCTGGGCCGGACTCGTCGGCGTCGCCATCATTCTCTTCTTCGCGCTCCTCGCACTCGCGCACTCGCTCCCCTACGTTGCTCTTGTCGGGTTCGCGCTGTGCCTCTCGACGTTTGCTCGCCGTAAAGTTTTGTAAACGGCGCACGCATCGTACGACCGCAGGTCACCGTTGTGGGGAGACAAGACACCTTATCGTGCGCCGCGCAGCCAACTTTGGCCCGACGCGCGGCGCTTTTCCTCAGTTATCCGGCTCTAGCCACGTGGCATGGGGATTGTTAATATACACGCCGACAAGAGCCGCTTCGCCGACATTGTGTCGTGCCAAGTCGGACGAAATCGTAGGGGGTTAATTTACGATGAAGAGCAATCGTGAGAACTTGAAGAAGCACGCGTCGGTGCTGGCGCTCGGCCTGTTGATGCTGGTGCCCGCGGCCGGCGTCAACGCGCAGACATGGCGCGGCGACCAGAGGCGCGACCAGCGACAAGAGCGCCGTGACGAGCGGCAACAGCGTCGTGAAGAGAGGCGCGAGGAGCGCCGCGGCCGCGACTGGGGCGAGTATGGCAACTGGGGCGGCTCACAGCAGCTCCGCCAGACGGCCCTCAACGCAGGCTACAACAACGGCATCAAGGAGGGTCGCAACGACCGCCGCCGCAACGAGCGCTTTGACTTCGCCGACGAGAACGACTACCGCAAGGCGACCAAAGACTACAGCTCGCGCCTCGGCAGCCGCGATCTCTACCAGCGCTTCTTCCGTCAAGGCTTCGAGAACGGCTACCGCGACGGCTGGAACGGGTACTAAATCAGTAGGCAGTAGGCAGTAGGCAGTAGAAGAATGAAGCGGCGCGTCACAGCCTTTGGGCCGTGTGCGCCGTTCTCTTTTTCTACTGCCTACTGTCTACTGCCTACTGTCTACTTTTCCTCTCCCCATGATCTGTTCGGGCGCGAGCCCATGACGAACACCAGCGTCGAGCCGTTGGCGATGTCGGCGTGTTTGATGAAGGGCTCGCGGAGCGTGCGACCGTTGAGGGTGACGGACTGGACGTACTTGTTCTCGGGCGACTGGTTCCGGGCGATGACGGTGAACGGGCCTTTCTTGTATGGCCCTTGGAGCTTGATGGTCGCCTTCTCGAAGAGGGGGCTCCCTAAAGCATAGACCGGACTGCCCGGCGTGACCGGGTAGAAGCCCATCGCGCTGAAGATGTACCACGCAGACATCTGGCCGCAGTCGTCATTGCCGCTCAGGCCGTCGGGCGAGTTTTGATACTTCGTCCGCAACGTCTCGCGCACAAGCTCCTGCGTGCGCCAAGCGCGGCCGACGTAGTCGAACAGATATGTATAGTGATGCCCCGGCTCGTTGTCGTGCCGGTAGTGGCCGCCTTTGAAATTCTCTTCGAGCTTCGCCGCAAACGCTTCACGCCCGCCCACCAGCTCGATCATGCCGGGCACGTCCTGCATCTCGCAGAAGAGGTACGTCCAAGGCCCCCCTTCTGTGAACCCGGGCATCCGTTCCTCTTTAGAGTTCCAGCTCTCATCGTCCCAACGGCCGTCCGCCAGACGTGGCCGCATGAAACCCTTCGCAGGGTCGTAGAGGTTTCTGTAGTTCCTGCTCCGCTTCATCAAGACCGCGTAGTCGTCCATGCGTCCCGCGGCTTTGGCAAGCTGCGCGACGCAGAAGTCGTCGTAGGCGAATTCGAGCGTGCGCGAGACGGACTCGTCCGTTCTGTCCTGCGGGACGTAGCCGAGCTGCATGTAGTACGTCAACCCGCCGCGCGCCTCAAAGGCCGTCCAAGGCGCGCGGTCGAGCCAGCGTGTTTTGGTGTCGCCGTCGGGCGGCACGAACGCGTTCTTGCGCGACGCCTCATATGCCTTCTTCAAGTCGAAGTCGCGGATGCCTTTGACGTAGGCGTCGGCGATGACGCTGTCGGCGTGCGTGCCGATCATGATGCCCGTGTAGGTCGGGTTGGGCCACATCGGCATCCAGCCGCCCTCTTCGTACATCTGCACGAGCGACGTGATCATGCCGGGGACGCGCTCGGGCTCTGTGAGTAAGAGCAGAGGGTGCTCGGCGCGGAACGTGTCCCAGAGCGAGTAGTCGTTGTAGGAGACGCCGTTGTGCACGCGGTCGTCGAAGGCGCTGTAGTAGCGCCCGTACTCGGAGAAGGTGCGCGGGAAGAGCAGCGAGTGATACATCGCCGTGTAGAAGTTGACGCGCTCGTCGTGCGACCCGCCCTCAATCGCAATCTTGCCGAGCGCCTCGTTCCACACGCGACGGCCGTCAGCCTTCACGCGCTCGAAGTCCCACGCGGGAATCTCGCGCCGGAGGTTCTCGCGCGCCTGTTCGAGACTGATGAAGGAGGTGCCGACCTTAACATTCACGACCTCGCCCTCCGTCGTCGGGAAACTCGCATAGGCGCCGACGTGTCTGCCGGACTGCTCGGTGCGCCCCGCGTGCATCTCGCCGCCCTCCCAAGTCCCGGATGAAGCGAAGGGTTTGTCGAACTGGACGACGAAGTAGCCTTTGAAGTTCGGAAGCGGCGGCCCCAAATGCGCAGACATGCGTTCGGGGTTGTAGCCGACGATCTCGCGCGCCGCGGCGTTGACCTGCACGAACCCTCGGACGCCCTCTGCCTCGGACTTGCAGGCGGTGACGACGACTTGCGAAGCGCCGGACGCGGGGAACTTGAAGCGCAGGAAGCCTGCGCGCGTGGTCGCCGTCAGCTCGGCACCTATCCGGCGGCCCACGTCGCCCATCTTGACGGAGTAGTAGTTGGGCGCCGCAGTCTCGTCCTCATGACGAAAGGGCAACGCCGGCTCGGGCATCTTCAGCTCGCCGCTGTAGGGCATCAGGCTCACCTGCCCGTAGTCGCCCATCCAGATGGCGGGCTGGTGCGTGCCGATGAAGCCGCGGATGGTCGTGTCCTTGTAGTTGTAGGAGTAGACGCTGATCTTGTTCTCA
>JBJMGQ010000523.1:0-8975 GCA_045807845.1 Pyrinomonadaceae bacterium
AAACACATTCCATACACTAATCACATCCGATAAGAGCGACTGCGCGCGCGACTTCTGCGGGACGAGCAGGAAGAGATAGGAGAGCACGGCGGCGAGCAGGAGCAGCGCCGCGCAGGCGAGCGCACCCAACTCGGGCAGGCCGAAGGGGCCGCGGCGACGTGTGGTGCGGAGCGTGTCGAGGCGCGTGCGCAGAGCTGCGGTGCGCGCGCCGGCCCCTCCCATCCCGGTGACTTCGTGGTCGTTCTTCAAAGCTACTCGCGCCCCCCCGCGTCCCTGAATATGTCTTTCGTGCGCGCCGTGGCGGCGGGGTCGGCGGCGGGCGCGCTCTTGCCTCCGCGCCGCGTGCGCTGCACGTACGAGACGCGCAGCAGCCACTCGAAGCCCGACTCGCCGCGCCCCGACTTCTGATTCTCGCTGACGGGGACGGCGCTGAAGGTGCCGGAGCGGTTCATCGCGTCGAGCATGCCGGTCACGTCTGTCGGCGTGCGCCCGACGACGGTCAGGTCGAGGTCTGCGCGCGTCTGGTCGCCGACCTGCGTGACCTCGCGGACGTTGATGCGCGCGACCCTCACGTCACCCGGCATGAAGCCTTCGAGGTCGGAGAAGAGCTGCGACCAGGAGAAGCTCTTGCGGCTGACGAGCGCGCGCGCGGCCACAAGGGGCTGGCGCTGCTCGTCAGGAATTTTCTGCCGGATCGACTCGGCCTGCCGGTCGAACTCCTTCTGCTGGTCGCGCATGGTCTGCACCTGCTTCTCAGACAGGTCGGCGTCGGCGCGCACCTTGTTGTAACTGCTGAGGACAAGGACGAGCGCGACGAGCGAAGCGGCCGAGACCGCAGCGGCCACCGTCCAAGGCAGGGCGCGATTCCGGAACGGGTCGCTGGCTAAGTTGAGTCTGGAAATCACTGGCTCTTTCGCCTTCCGAAGAGGTGCGTGCGCGGCGGCCGGGGGACTTCACCGGACGATTGAAGGATAACCCGCGGCGAGACGCACACGCAACCGCCCCACGTCCGCCATTACACGCGCCGACCGCGCCGCGGTTGCATAAAAAGAAGAAGGCAGACGGCAGATGGCAGTAGGCAGTTAAGAATAAGCGAAGGCAGTCAAACGAACGGAGGCGGCTGGATTCACGACCAGCCGCCTTCGATTGTTTAAGACCTCTTCTTATCTTAACTGCCTACTGCCATCTGCCGTCTGCCTACTGTTTCTTACAGCCGGCCGGTGGCCTGACTAACGACGCGCGAGTTGACGGCTTTGCCCGCAGCGTCGAGCGTGAGTTCGATGACGGCGGATGTCCTCTTGTGAGAGCGGGCGGGGGCTTTCTCGTTCGTCAAAACTCCGGGGCGACTTAAGGCGGCGGGGGCTGTGCGGCCGATGGAGCTGCGCGGTGCGCGTAGATAGCAGATTCTTTGTGCGCCGCAAGACTTTATCCTTAGCGGGGCTCGCCGGGGCCGGGGCCTGCGGGGCGGAGGTGGGGGGGGGCGACGCAGTAGGCGACGACGCGGTTGCGCCCGAGGTTCTTGGCGCGATAGAGGGCCGTGTCGGCCAGCTCGACCAGCTCGATGGGGTCGCGTGCGTCGTCGGGGTAGGCGGCGACGCCGACGCTGATGGTGATGCGGAGCGTCTCGTTCGTCTCGTTCGGCGCGCCGCGGCGCGTGGCCGGGAAGTGGTGGCGCTCGATGGCGGCGCGGACGCGCTCGGCAGCGACGAGCCCCTGCGCGCAGTCGGCGTTCAAGAGAAAGGCCGCGAACTCTTCGCCGCCGAAGCGCGCCGCCACGTCGCCCGCGCGCAGCGCGCCCGTGATGAGCGAGCCGATCTCTTCGAGCGTCTGGCTGCCGACGAGGTGGCCGTGGTTGTCGTTGACCGTTTTGAAGTGATCCAAATCCATCATCAGCACGCAGAAGGGTCGCACCTCTGTCTCGGCGCGCGCGGCCTCGCGCCGCAGCTCGGAGAAGAAGGACTTGCTGGTGAGCAGTCCCGTCAACTCGTCGTGCGCGAGCAGGCGATGAATCTGGCGCTGGTACTCGCGGTCGATGTCGTCGAGGAGGTCGAAGCGCAGAAGCTGCTCGCCGACCATGACCTTGTCGCCGTCCTGTAGATAGGCTTCCGCGACGGGCACGCCGTTAAGGAGCGTGCCGTTGGTCGAGCCGAGGTCGGTGATGCGGAAACGCACGTCGCCCGTGGCGGCGTCGCGCTCGACCGTGATGCGCGCGTGCATGCGCGAGGCGCGCGCGTCGTTGACGCGCACGTCGGCTTCGAGCGCGCGCCCCAGAGTCACCTCGTCGCGCTCAAGCGGAATCGGGGCGGCCAGCAGCTCGCCGCGCAGGAAGACGAGCGCGGGGTGGCGCTCGCGCGGCGCGGCGCGCTGAGCGGGCACCTCGGTAATGTCGAAAGAATTGTCTCCCGTATTGCGGCTCATCTCGGGACGGCGGAAGCGTCGAAGGGAGTTACGACGGGGCAAGCGCGCCTCCGTTCGCCGGGCCGCATCTTAGCGCGCGCGGGGCGTGAGCGGGGAAAAATTTTCGCGCGGCGTTGGACGCAACAAACCTTCCGCGAACGTCCGCGCCTTCTTGTCCCGCGCGCGCGCCGCTCATATAATCGGCGCAAGGAGTATTCCGAAGTTGAAAGAAGAAGCAATACTGGACTGCTCGTGGTCGAAGCAGGAGTTGACGGTCGAGCGCGTGTCTGTCGCTCGTCTGCCGACGGAGGTCGGCGAGTTCCACATCGCGGGCTATCGTTCGAAGACGAGCGAGGAGGAGTTCGTCGCGCTCTACAAGGGTGAGATCAACCCTGACGCGCCAACGCTGGCGCGCATCCACTCGCAGTGCTTGACCGGCGACGTGTTCGGCTCGACCAAGTGCGACTGCGGCCGGCAGCTTCATGGCGCCATGCAGTTGATAGAGCGCGAGGGGCGCGGCGCCATCGTGTACCAACTGCAAGAGGGGCGCGGCATCGGCATCATCAACAAGATTCGCGCCTACGCCTTGCAGGACGAGGGCGCCGACACGGTCGAGGCCAACGAGCAGCTCGGCCTCGCCGTTGACCTGCGCGAGTACAAGCAGTGCGCCGAGGTGCTCTTCGATCTGGGTCTGTGCCGGGTGCGACTGATGTCGAACAACCCTTTGAAGCTGCGCGCGATGGAGGAGGCCGGCTTGCGAGTCGTCGAACGCGTCGCGCTCGATGTCGAACCGGCCGACGCCGCCATGCACTACCTCCGCACGAAGAAAGAGAAGATGGGCCACCTGCTCGATTATATCGAGTAACCCGCAAGACAGTTTAGCCACCGCAGGCACGGAGATTAAGGGAAGGTTAAGACAATCCCTTTATTAGTCTCTGTGCCTCTGTGTCTGCGGTGGCTAATTCCCTCCCCGCTCGAACTCAAGGTGAGCATCTACGGTCGCGGCCGGCCGCAGATGCCCACTGGGTAGGCGGATGCGTGCCTCACGAAAATCTATACACTCATTCAGATTTTCGGATATGATGTCGCGCGTTCCGAATCCAACGCCGACAAATTCTGAGGAAAGCTCAATCGTTCAGGCTGTGCCCCCAGCCGCGCGCGTACGGAACGTCAGTTGCTCAAGTCGTTAGTCGAAACGAACTGTCCTTCGTCCTTCATCCGTTTTCATCCGTTCTTCGTTCTGATTCGGCATTAGGTCTACCACCTGCTTCCGGCGCGGCCGCGCGCGAGAATCGCCCGACAGGCCGCACAGTTCATTAAGACAGCCATAGGAGAGAACGATGATAAGACCCGCATTTCCCCTCGGCCGCGCATTTGCCCTCGCCTGCGGCCTGCTCGTGTCGCTGCTCGTCGCGGCCGTCCCCGCGACGGCGCAGTCCGGCCGCTCTACCGTGCGCGGCACGGTCAGGGATCAGCAAGGCAACGTCGTCATGGGCGCGAGCGTGACGCTCACCGACGCGGCGAAGAACTTCACCCGCACGCAGACGACCGGCGAGGAGGGCAGCTACACCTTCGCCGCCGTCCCGCCCGGCACCTACCGCATCGAGGTCGAGTCGAAGGGCTTCAAGAAGGTGTCGGTCGCCGACGTGCAGGCGCTCGTCGATACGCCGGTCGATATGGACGTGGAGTTGACGGCCGGGCTTGAGACCGAGTCCGTCACGGTCACGTCGAGCAACGATGCCGCGCTCAACACCACCGACGCGACCCTCGGCACGGCCTTCGAGTCGCGCCGCATTCAGGAGTTGCCCCTCAACGCGCGCAACGTCGTCGGCCTGCTCTCGCTCCAGCCCGGCGTCACCCGCGCCGGCTACGTCAACGGCGGTCGCGCCGATCAGGCCAACGTCACGCTCGACGGCGTGGACGTGAACGAGCAGCAGCGCGGCCTCGACATCGTCACCGACGAGGCGTTCGCCGCCGTCCTGCGCTCGACGCCCGACTCGCTCCAAGAGTTCCGCGTGACGACCACCAACCCCAATGCCGAGCAGGGGCGCTCCTCCGGCGCGCAGGTCTCGCTCGTCACCAAGTCGGGGACGAACCAGTTCCACGGCGCACTCTACGAGTACCACCGCAACACCATCACCACGGCCAACGACTTCTTCAACAACAAGGCGGGCGTAGCGCGCCCGCAACTGCTGCGTAACATCTTCGGCGGCGCCATCGGCGGCCCCATCATCAAGGATCGACTCTTCTTCTTCGGCACCTACGAGGGCTACCGCGAGGCGACCGCGACCTCCGTGCTGCGCGAGGTGCCGCTGCCCACCCTCGGCCAAGGCATCGTGCGCTATCGCACGGCGAACGGCGCGAGCGACCCGTCCTGCCCGGCGGGCACGCCCTCGGGTGTGCGCTGCCTGAACGTCGCGCAGATCAACGCCGCCTACGTGGCCGCCAACGGCGTCACGCCCGGCATCAACCCGCTGGCGCTCGCTGTCATCGCCTCCGCCGCGAGCCGCTACCCGGCCAACGACCCCGGCGCGGGCGACGGCCTCAACACCTCGGGCTTCCGCTTCAACGCGCGCACCCCGGCCAAGCTCAACACCTACATCACGCGCTTCGACCTCAACATAACTGACCGGCAGAACCTTTTCGTCCGCGGCAACTACCAGAACGACAACGTGACCCACTCGGTCTACGGCGGGACGGACTGCGGCGCGGGCGACAACATCCAGTGCTTCCCCGACACGCCCGCGCTGACGCTCTGGAACCATCCGAAGGGCATCGCCGTCGGCCACTCTTGGACGGTGACGAACACGCTCGTCAACCGCGCGGCCTACGGCTTCACGCGCGCGGCCTTCACCGATCAGGGCGACGCCACCAGCAACTTCCAATCGTTCCGCTTCATCTTCCGGCCGCTCGGCTATAAGCGCTCGCTGGAGCGCACGACGCCCGTCCACAACTTCGTGGACGACGTGTCGTGGGTCAAGGGCGGTCACACCCTTCAGTTCGGCGGCAACGTCCGCCTCATCGCCAACAACCGCACCTCGTTCGGGGCGGCCTACGACAACGCCATCACCAACCCGTCCTACTACGACTGCTCCGGCGACGCCGTCATCTTCGACAACGAGACGTGCGGCGACTCCGTCTTCCCCAACGTTGACTCCGGCTCGGAGACAGACCTGCGCGATGCGCTGACGGCCATCATCGGCCGCTTCTCGCAGTACGGCGCGAGCCTCGTCTACGACCAGAGCGGGCAGCTTCAGCCGGTCGGCACCCCGACGACGCGCTCCTTCGCCACACAGGAGTACGAGTTCTACGCGCAGGATAGCTGGCGCTGGCGCTCCAACCTGACCATCAACTACGGCGTGCGCTGGTCAACTTCGACGCCCGTCTACGAGCGCAACGGCTTCCAGGTCAAGCCCGTCCAGAGCCTCGGCGACTACTTCCGGCAGCGCGTGGAGAGCGCCGACCGCGGCGTCCCCTTCAACGACCCGATCACCGTAGACCTCGCCGGCAAGGCGAACAACAAACCCGGCTTCTACCAGCAGGACTGGAACAACTTCGCGCCCTCGGTCTCGGTCGCCTGGTCGCCCGACTTCGGCGACAACGCCTTCGGCCGGCTCATCGGCCGCAAGGGTAAGAGCGTCATCCGCGGCGGCTACCGCCTGAGCTACGACCGCGTCGGCAGCCAGCTCGCCGTTAACTTCGACCTCAACAACTCGCTCGGGTTCGTCTCGTCGCGCGGCATCTCGGCCAACACCTTCAACGTGTCCGACCGCCTCGCCCCGCTCTTCACCGGCCCGAACCAGAACGTGCGCCCGCTGCTCGCGGCGCGCGGCGTTGACCTGCCCGGCTCCATCCACTTCCCGCTGACGACCCCGTCCGACGAGGATCAGCGCATCGAGCAGTCGCTCGACGACACCATCACCACGCCCTACAACCACAGCGTCAATCTCTCCTATGGCCGCGAGCTGAAGGGCGGGCTCTCGTTCGAGACCTCCTATGTCGGCCGCTTCGCGCGCAACCTGCTGGCGACGCGCGACATCATGCAGCTCAACAACATCCGCGACCCCGCGTCGGGGATGACCTGGTACGAGGCGGCCAACCGGCTCGTCGATCTGCGCTACGCGGGCGCGGCCATCACGTCGGTGCAGCCGATCCCGTTCTTCGAGAACCTCTTCCCCGGCCTCGCCGGCAACTTCAACGTGCTCGGCACGACGCGCGCGCTGACGGCCACACAGGCGGCCTACCGCCGCGTCGCGCTGGGCTCGGTCGGCGGCCGCAACACGACCGACTACACCTTCGCGCAACTGCTCTGGGACGACCGGCCCATCTCGCGCTTCAACAACATCTTCTACCAGCCGCAGTACGCGGCGCTCTCGGTCTTCTCGACCATCGCGCGCTCGAACTACAACGCGGCGCAGTTCACGCTCCGCCAGCGTTTGCGCAACGACCTGATCTTCGACTTCAACTACACCTTCGCCCACTCGCTCGACAACGCCTCGGGACTCCAATCATCCGGCGCGTACGGCTCGGCGTTCATCGTCAACGCGCTCTTCCCCGACCAGAACTACGCCGACTCCGACTTCGACGTGCGACACACCATCAACGCCAACTGGCTCGTCGGCCTGCCCTTCGGTCGAAAGAAGATGTTCTTCCACGACGCGAACAAGGTGGTCAACGGCATCCTCGGCGGGTGGACGATGACCGGCATCTTCCGCTACAACACGGGGCTGCCGATTCAGACGCCCTTCGAGGCCGACCGCTGGGCGACCAACTGGAACGTCCAGTCCAACGGCGTGCGCGTCACCGGGCTTCAGTCTCAGCCCGGCAACTTCAACGGCGAGCCGAACATCTTCGGCAACCCGACCAACGCCTTGCAGAGCTTCCGCGACGCGCGTCCCGGCGAGGTGGGCGACCGCAACGTCCTGCGCGCGCCCGGCTACATCACGCTCGACGCGGGTCTCTACAAGTCGTTCGGGCTGCCGTGGGAGGGCCAGCACATCACGTTCCGCTGGGAGGTCTTCAACGTCACCAACACGCAGCGCTTCGACGGCAACACCATCGCCGACCTGAGCCTGCCGCAAGACCCCTTCCTCTTCAAGCCGAACGCCAGCTCCGACTTCGGGCGCTTCACCTCGACGCAGACCCCGCTTAACGAGACGAAGGCGGGCCGCGTCATGCAGTTCGCCCTGCGCTACGAGTTCTAGAGACTCGGGCGGACGGACTTAAAAACGGAGAGCGCGCCGGGCCAGCCGCCCGGCGCGCTCTCCGTTTTTAAAAGCGCGGACGCTGAAGCCGCAAGCCCCGCGCTCAATGCTTGCCCGCGGACTTCGACAGCCGCTCGGCGTCCTTGTTGAGCAGGCGGCTCAGCTCGATCACCTCTTCAAGGTCGCGCCTCGCTCGCGCCGCGTCGTCGGCGTTGACCACATCCGGGTTCTTGAAGACGGGGCTCTTGACGAAGCCCATCAGCGCGCGGTCGAGCCGCAGCAGCGCCGTCTTCAACTGTGCGGCCGTATCCGGGCTCTTGTACTCGGCCGCCTGACCGCCCTCCTTCTCTTCCGGCTCCGGCAGCGACAGGTTCGACTTGAGCCGCGCGGCGCGCTTCCTGATCTCGGCCGTCGAGTCGGAGACGAGCCGATAGTCGGGCGCATCGGCGCGCATGACGGCGGCCATCATCCGGTTGTTGACCGCCTGCATGCGCTCGAAGTCTTCGGCAATCTGTTCGAGGGGCAGCGACGGCTTCCGCTCGTCGGGAGGCTTGGCCGCCTCCTTCTCCATCTCGCCCATCACCATCTGGCGCTCGCGGATGCTGGGCCCGTGCGTCTGGGGCTGCGCCAGGGGCGCGGAGCCCGTCGGGCGCGGGCGGTGTCCGCCGCTCGACTGCGCGCGGGCAACCTGCGCCGCGACGAGCAGGGCGAACAGGAGCGCCGCGCAGGTCGCGGCGACCGGCAAAGGCGTTGCGTGTTGTTGCTTCATTGGAGACCTCCTCGGGGCGGCCGGTGTTTCCCGCGGGTGTGCCGAAGTAGTATATTCACGACGGCTCGGCGCGACAAATATTTTCAGGAAGAGAGCAGAACTTGTCGGAGCGCATCTACCGCGACCCCGTGCACAACATCATCCGCCTGCGCACAGACAGTGCGGAGGGGCGTCTGATGGTGCGCCTCGTCGATTCGTTCGAGGTGCAGCGCCTGCGGCGCATCAAGCAGCTCGGCCTCGCACTCTTTACCTATCAGGGCGCAGAGCATTCGCGCTTCGCACATTCTTTAGGCGCGCTCCACCTGATGACGCGCGTGCTCGACCGTCTCTCCGAACGCTATCGAATATCAGAGAAGGCGCGTGCGGCGGCGCGTGCGGCGGCGCTGCTGCACGACACGGGGCACGGCCCCTTCTCGCACGTGATGGAGAAGGTCTTGAGCTTCCATCACGAAGAGTGGACGCGCCGCGCCGTCTTGAGCGAAGCGACAGAGGTCGGCCAAATCCTCCGCGACTTCTCGCCCGAGCTGCCGGTCGCCGTCGCCTCCATCATCGAGGGCACGTTTCAGCCCTCCTTCCTCGCGCAGCTCGTCTCCTCACAGCTCGAC
>JBJMGQ010000524.1:0-3288 GCA_045807845.1 Pyrinomonadaceae bacterium
CGGCCCGAGCAGGCCGAAGATGCGCCCGGGGCTCACGGTCAGGCTCAAATGGTCAACGGCCGTGAACTCTTCGAAGCGCTTCGTGACGCCTTCAAGTCTGAGTGTGGGTTGTCGTTCGTTCAACTCTTTGTGTTCAGGAATGTGGATTAAGGACGCGAACTTATACGGTCGTCGGCGAGGAAAGTTTCGCGGTCATTTTTCCAACTCCGACTGCGGTTTTCTACTCCCCGCTCACGTCCGCGCGTGTTAAGATTGCGCCGCCGTCACCCCAGAGCGGCTCGGAACAGGGGTTCTCCACAATGCTCTCCAGAAGAATCTGCCGACCGCGCCTCGCCCACGCGCTCTTCGCTGCACTCTGCCTGCTCGCGCCCGTGAGCGCGCAACAGCCCGCCGCGCCCGCGCCGCCCGCCAGAGATGACGAAGAGGTCGTGCGCATCAGCACCGAGCTGGTGCAGACGGACGTAATGGTCTTCGATAAGGCGGGCAAGTTCGTTGACGGGCTCAAGCCCGAGCAGTTCGAGCTGCGCGTGGACGGCAAGCCGCAGCAGGTCGTCTTCTTCGAGCGCGTCGAGGCCGGCACCGTCAACGAGGACGCGCAGATTGCCGCGGCGCGCGGCGGCGCAAACGGCGCGATGGCGGGCGGCGGCGCCGTCCCGCTCGACCGTGGCCGCACCGTCGTCTTCTTCGTGGACGACCTCCACCTCTCGCCTCCGAGCGCGCTTACCATCCGCAAGACCATCCAGCGCTTCATAGACGAAGAGCTAGGACAGAACGACGAGGCGGCCGTCGTCTCTGCAAGCGGGCAGGTCGGCTTCCTACAGCAGCTCACCGATAACAAGGCCGTGCTGCGCGCCGCTTCCGGCCGCATCAACACGCGCCCCTACACCGTGCGCGACGGCCAGTCGCCCGTCATGACCGAGATGCACGCCTCGGCCATCGAGCACAACGACCTCTCGGTGCAGGAGTACTTCGTCGAGCAGGTGTTGCGCGAGAATCCCTTCCTCAAGCGCGAGATGGCCGAGTCGCAGGTGCAGTCGCGCGCGCGTAACATCATCCAGCAGTCGAACGCCGTCGCGATGAACACGCTGCACACGCTCGCCTCGGTCGTGCGCGGCTTCGGCCCGCTGCCCGGCCGCAAGGTGCTCTTTTTCGTCTCGGACGGCTTCCTCGTAGACGACAACGACTCGGGCTTACGCGACCGCATGCGAACTATCTCGGACGCGGCGGCGCGTGCCGGCGTGGTCATCTACTCGCTCGACGCGCAGGGCTTGCACTCGGGTCAGCCGGACGCTTCCGAGGCGGGCAACTTCGACCCGGGCGGCCGTCTCTCGCGCGCCTCCACGGGCGAGGTCGCGGCGATGCAGGCGCCACTCTTCTCGCTCGCCGCCGACACGGGCGGGCGCGCGCTCGTCAACACGAACGCGTTCGGGCGCGTCGTGTCGGGCGCGCTCAAGGAGACTTCGCTCTACTATCTGCTGGCGTGGAAGCCCGAGGCGACGGCGACAGGCAGCGGCGCGCCGAAGTATCAGCGCATCGAGGTCAGCGTGCGCGAGCGGCCCGAGGTACGCGTGCTCGTCCGGCGCGGCTTCTACAACGGCGCCGAGCCGCCTGAGTCCACGCGCGCCGAGAAGAAGAAGAAGAAGGACGACAAGAAGACGGACGCCGCGCCCGCGAAGCCCGAGCCCTCCGCGGCTGAGCGCGACCTGATGTCGGCGCTGCACGCACCTTTGCCGCGCGCGGCGCTGCCGACCTCTCTGGCCGTCGGCTACGTCCACGGCGCAACGGAGGGGAGCATGCTGACCGTCTCGGTCGAGCTTGATCACAACGCGCTCACCTTCCAACCGGGCGAGCAGAAGCGCGCCGACTTCGACGTGTTAGGCGCCGTGCTCGACGACCGCGGCAAGGCCGTCAAACAGTTCGGCCAGCGCCTGAGCGTCACGCCCAACTCCCTCGTCCCCGAGTCGCAGCAGCACGTCGTCTACAGCTTCCGCTTCCCGCTCGCGCCCGGCCTCTATCAGGTGCGTGCGGCGGCGCGCGACGCCAGCAGCGGCCGGACGGGGAGCGCGATGCAGTGGGTCGAGCTGCCCGAGTTGAAGAATCAATTTCTGATGAGCAGCATCTTCCTCGGCGAGCGCACGGCCGGGCAGCCGGTGGCGCAGTTGAACCCCGAAGACTTGCCGCGCAGCGTGCTCCTCAGCGTTGACCGTCGCTTCGCGCGCACGTCGCACATACGCTTCCTGACCTTCGTTTACAACTCCGCGCCGGGCTCCACGGGAAGGCCCGACGTAGCGCTTCAAGTGCAGATATTCCGCGACGACCAACCCGTCTTCACCGCCCCGCTCAGCAAGCTTAGGGCCGACGACGGCGCCGACTTCACGCGCCTCCCATACATGGCCGAGCTGAGCCTCTCGACCTTCCCCCCCGGTCGCTACGTCCTCCAGATCACAGCCATCGACCGCGCGGCCAAGACCTCCTCCTCGCAACGCACACGCTTCGACGTTGAATAACGCAGAAGTAGGAACGCTGAACGATGAACTGTAAGACAACGGGTCTTCAGTTCATCCTTCAGCGTTCCTACTTCTGCGTTACGTTCAGTCTTCGAGCGCGATGCGGCGGGCGGAGAGGACAGGGCCGAAGGCGCGCAACTCTTCGAGGGTCGATTCGTCGGCGGGCGCGTCCGTCTCGATGACGGCCATTGCCTCACCGCCGCGCTCGCGCCGGCCGAGGTGGAAGCGGCTGATGTTGACGCCGTGGTCGCCGAGGATGGTACCGATGCGGCCGATGACGCCGGGCACGTCGCTGCTGCGCGTCAAAACCATGTTGCCCGCCGGGACGGCTTCGATGTGAAATCCGTCGATCTCCGTGATGCGCCCGTCCGACCCCGGGCCGAAGAGCGCGCCCGACACCGTATGCTCACCCGCCGTCGTCGTTGTCCGCACGCGCGTCCTGACAGCCTCGCGCGCGTCGGCGCCCGCGGCATGCCTGTGCGAGACGGTGACGGTGATGCCGCGCTCCTCTGCGATGAGCAGCGCGTTGACGACGTTGACGCGCGCACTCATCTTCCGCAAAAGCCCCGCGAGGAAGGCGCGCGTCACAGGCGCCGCGTCCACCCCTGCCGCCTCGCCCGCGTAACTAATCTCGACGGCGTGGACGGGCTCATCCACTATCTGCGCCTGAAAGCGGCCCAGGCGTTCGGCGAGACGCAGATAAGGTTCGAGCGCCTTCAACTCCTGCGCGCCGACCGAGGGAAGGTTGACTGCGCCGCGCACCGCACCCGTCAGGAAGAAG
>JBJMGQ010000525.1:0-11774 GCA_045807845.1 Pyrinomonadaceae bacterium
ATCATCAGCGAGAAGCTTGACCCGCTCTGCTAAAAGGGAGTCGTGAAGAGGAGACGAGGTAGACGTTGGCTCGGCGCTCTGGCCGGCCTCGCGGGGCTGACCGCGGGGGCGGTCGGGGCGGCGTTGCTGTTGCGGCGCAGCGGCGAGACGGAGAAGTCGAAGTCGATCTACCCTGAGTACAACCGCCGCGACACAGACCGCTGGGCGCGCCCCGGCATGCCCGTTACCTTCCGCGCCGAGCTGATGCCCGGCCGCAGCCGCTCCGAGCGCACCTACCGCGTCCTGGAACTCCTCCCCAGCGGCCGCGTCACGCTCGAAGAGTTCACCGGCGACCATGCCGAACCCGAGTTCGAGCCCATCCGTTAAGGCGGCCCGGCGTAAAGCATTCCGGGCCGCCTAGACTATTTCTCGGACGACCAACCTTCGCGGCCGACGGCGTAGATCGTTACCTTCGTCCCGAAGAGTTCCCACTCGCCCTCCGGCTTCTCGCCGAGCCTCTCCGCGACGCGAATCGAGTTGACGTTGTCGGGCGCGATGAGGCTGATGACGCGCGTCTGGTCGAGCACCTTGAACGCGTAATCGACCGAGGCGCGCGCCGCCTCAGTCGCATAGCCGCGACCCCAGAAACGACGACGCAGCGTCCAACCGACCTCCAAGCTCGGCCAGCCTTCGGGGTGCCAGCACCCGACGCGCCCGACCAACGCGCCGCTCGCCTTCTCCTCGACCGCCCACATGCCGTAGCCGCGCAGGTGCCAGTGGCCGAGTATCATTGCCATGTTGCGCCAAGCTTCGGCGCGCGCCACGGGCTTGCCGCCGCCGAGGAAGCGCATCACCTCCGGGTCGCTCACCATCTCGGCGTAGGCGTCCGTGTCCGACTCGCGGAACATGCGCAGGACGAGGCGCTCCGTCTCTAAAGAGTCTTTCACCATTCGTACTCGCGGCCGGGCTCCATCGCCGAGAGGCGCGGGAGGTTGAGGGCTTCGTGTTCTGCGAGAAGTTGTGTGCGGAAGGAGGGCTTGAGGTGCATGGCGAGGATGTCCAAGTCTTCGTGCGCGAGCTTGCGCAGCTCCGCCCCGAGCGCTTCGGGCGTGAGGTGGCCGGAGGCGTCGGCGAGTTTCTTAAGAGAGTTCGGGAACGAAGCCTCGATGAGCAGCGCGTCGAGGCGCGGCTCGCGGTTGACGACGCGCCAGAACTCCTCGGTCTCGGCGGTGTCAGAACTGAGGGCGACGGTGCGCGCGCCGTCGGAGAGGACGAGCCCCACGGTCGGGACGATGTGCGTGACGGCGACGGCCTTGACCGTCAGATGGGCGACGCGGAACTCCTCGCCCTCGCGGAAGGGGACGAACTCCATGACGCGCGTCCGCCCGTTGTCGAAGTGCTGGAACGGCGGGTAGACCGTCCCATTGAACACGTCGCGCTCAAGCAGCCCGCAGACCACCTCCGTGGCGTGGACGCGCACGGGCGCTTCGAGGGAGCCGAAGAGGTCGTCGACGAAGATCGGGAGCGTCGCAACGTGATCCATGTGCGGGTGCGTGATGATGACATCGCGCACCGCTCCGCGCTCCTCCGCCGTCAGGCCGATGGCGATGCTTCCGGCGTCGATGGCGACGCACCCGTCCACCACGAAACAGCTCAGACGCTGCTCCGGCGAGGCGCGACCCTCGTCGTCAATCGTGCTCGGCAGGAGTTTAATCTTCACTTGATGGAGTGATGAGTGATGAGTGTTGAGCATTGAGTGGTAAGAAGAATAACGTTCGTCTCCTCCTTACTTATCACTCAACACTCATCATTCATCATTCATCCCTTCCCCTCCAGTTGCAGGCGCAGGCGGTAGAGCTGCTGCACGTAGTCGGCTTCTACGTCCTGTGGCGCGGCGCCGTGCGGGCGGATGCCGCGGGCGACGCGCGAGCGGTGGAAGGCAAGCTCGCTGGCCGCGCGGTTGAAGCGCGTGCGCGCGCGCCAGTGCGAGAAGCCGCCCCGCGCCAGCGCGCGGTAGGTGGCGCCGGAGCGGCCGACCACCGAGCAGAGGCAGTCGTACTCGGACTCTGAGATGAGCCCGCGCAGCACGTCCGCGCGCAGGTGCTCGCGCAGCACGCGCCCCTCCCGCCTGAGCGAGAGGAAGATGACGAGCAGCATGCCGAAGAAGGTCGGCATCATGACGAGGAAGTAGGTCAGGAGCACGTACGCGCCGTTTTCATAAGCAGAGGCCATGCGCGCCGACGCGTTCCACGCCGCGTGCAGCACGACGGCCGCCGCGAACCCGACGAGCGGCGCGACCACCTTCACCCAGCCCTTCACCGTCTGCGCCGCGAGCCCGAGGCCCACGCCCGTCATCCCCGTGAACAGCGGGTGCGCGAACGGCGAGAAGAGGCCGCGCACGATGAAGACGCCGAGCGCGTTGTTCTCCGCGACGGCCATGCCGTAATACTTGATGTTCTCCGTCATCGCGAAGCCCAAGCCCACCATCGCGGCGTAGACGACGCCGTCGGTCACGTCGTCAAACTCGTCGCGCCGCCAGAAGAAGAGCACGAAGAGGACGAGCGCCTTGGCCGTCTCTTCGACGAGCGGCGCCGAGATGACCATCCCGTAGGACTCGCCCGTCGCGTCGCCCGCGAGCGCCGAGACGACGGCGACGCCGAGCGAGTTGATGATGATGGCGAAGAAGACGGCGACGAGCGCGCCCCAGAAGAAGGCCGCGGCCAGCATCCACGGCGGCTCCGGCTCGTAGCGGTCGAGCCAGAGGACGAGTATGACGTAGACGGGAACCGGGAGCGCCGCCGCGATGAGCCCGGCAAAGAAAGGGACGGCCCCCGTCTCGTAGCCGATGAGCCAGAGCGTGCAGAGTCCCGTGAGCAGCGCCGCGAGCACGGCCGCCACGCCGAGCGCCCAGCGCAGCACGCCGCGCTTGACGGCCGGTGCCGGCGGCGTGACCCTCAGACCGGGGTACGGCGGGGCGGGGAACTGATCCATATGGACTGTTCGCGCTCGGGGAGACTGGGCGGCGGGTCTTGCGCCCCCGCGGCTATCGCTGCTGGTTCAGGTAGAGTAACAGAATGATGAGGCCGCCGATGAGCAGCACGGCCACGAAACCGATGAGTGCGAGGAGCATCGCGTTGCTCTTGCGCGGCGCGGGCTGCTGCGGCGCGGCCTCCGGCCGTGTCTGGTGCGCGCGGCGCTCTGCGGAGGCACGCGGCGGCGTGGCCGGCTGTTGCTGCCCGACTACGGTCGAAGCCAAGTCCCAGCCGCCGTCGGCTCGCGGCGCCGCCTCGCTCATCCCGATGACGGCCCCGCACGTCGGGCAGAAAGCCTGCTCGGCGCCGACCGGCGAGCCGCACTTGTGACAACGCTTCTCCATCTTCCTCAATCCCCCTGGCCTGTCTGCGAAACGTCCCGGCGCAAACGGAACGCAAGTATAAACGCTGTCCGCGCGACTTCCAACCTGAATGTTTGAGACGGCATGCGAATGGACGGGTCGGCCGGGAAAGTCTATAATCCGGGCTTCGACCGCAAGCGGCGTCCGGGAAGAGCGACGCCCGCCTCCTTTAATATAGTGCGCGCAGCCCGCGCCCCCTTTCAAACGGAGAGAGACATTGCCCACCAGCCCAGCCGAGCAGGCGGCACAGCAGCGCGCGCGCGCACAAGCGGGCGTGGGGCGGCGCCGCCCGCACGCGCACCCGCGCATGCCTTCGACGGCCACTTACATGGCTGTTGCGGGCTCGCTCTCGCTCATGCTCTTCTGGGTCATCTGGGTGCTGCTGCGCTCCGACAACGACGAGGCGCCGTGGATACCGGCGGGGCTCGCCGCGGGCTTCGTCATCCTCATCGCCGCCGCCGCGCGCGAGGTCGTGATGCGGCGTGCGTGGGCGCGCTACACGCGCGAGATGGAGTTGGTGATGGGCGCGGGCGACGTTGCGCGCGCACCCTTCAAGGCGAAGACGCCCGCCAACAACTGGCCGGGTATGCAGGCGCAGGTGGCGGCGCTACGCACGCTGCAACAGCGGCTCGCGGAACTCGACACGCCCTCGACGCCGCCCGAGTCGCACCTCGAAGCATACAAGTTGTGCGAGCAGTACCTTGTCAACACGGACGAGGCTCTGCGCGCGCCGGGTGGGGCGGCCGAGATGCGCGCGGCGCTGCGCTCGGGGCAGGAGCGCGTCCGCGCACTTCAGCGCAAACACCTGCTCGCGTGGGCGCGCGGCGAGGCCACACGCCTCACGCACGAGGCGCAGAGGCGCGTGCGCCACTCGGACAAGATAGAGACGGCGCAACGCGCGCTCGAAGTTCTGGGTGAGGCTTTGCGCGCCTACCCCGGCGAGCAGGAGTTCGTCGATTCCTCGACCGCTCTGCGCAACTTCATCGCGTCGGTGAAGGTCGGGCAGTGGGTCGAGATGGCCGAGCGCGCCGCCTTCCGCGGTCGCTACGCGCGCGCCGTGGCGCGCTACCGCGACGCGCTCTTCTACCTCTCGCGCGCCGACATGAGCGAGGACGCGCGCGACGAGGCCGCCACGCGCATCCAGCGCGAGATAGAGATGCTGAGGGCGCGCGCGCGCACCTCCGAGTCGGTCGGCGAGGGCGAAGACGACGCGGGCGACGACGGCAAGGGCGCGCGCCGCGTGGGGCCGCGCGAAGGGGGCGAGGTGGCGGATTGATTGCGCAGCGCTGCCCCAAGTGCCGAAGTACGCGCGTGCGGCGGGGCTACACGGACACGCCGCTGCTGCTGCGGATGATTGGCGTTTATAACCTCCTGTGCGACAATTGCAACCTCCTCTTCAGGGGGTTCGCCCTGCCGGGCACCGTCCCGGCGCGCGGCACGCACCGGCGGCATCACCGCCGCCGGCACACGGGCGGCCACGGGCGCGCAGGCGGTGGCGGAGAATAAGCCCCCTCGAAGTGGAGAGTAAGGGGCAGCCGTCGCGGGCGCCGGGGCATCTACACTTTTCGGCCAAATCCTTGCGCCTTTAGCGTTTTCGACTGACTGGCGGGGTCGTCCCCGCGCCCCTCTTCCAGAGGAAGGTTTTATATGAGACTTAAAAGTATCGTTCTTCTCGTGCTCGCCGTCTGTGCCGCGGCCGTGGCGGTCGCCGCTCAGGACGGCGGCGCGCCCGTCTCACAGGGCTCGGTGGTCAGCACCTCCTCTGCGGGGTCGTCCGCGCTCGACGCGGCGGGCGTCAAGAAGTACCTGCTGGGGCCCGGCGATGTGCTCGACTTGCGCGTCTACAACGAGCCGCAGTTCAACGGCACGCTCGTCGTGGACGATCTGGGTAACGTCAGCGTGCCCTTCGTCGAGGATCCGATACGCGCGCAGTGCCGCACGGATCGCGACGTAAAGCAGGACGTGGTCAAGCTGCTGGAGCGCTACCTCAGGAAACCGCAGGTGAGCCTGCGCGTCTCGGAGATGAAGAGCCGCCCGGCCGCGGTCGTCTACGGCGCCGTGCGCAACCCCACGCCCTTCGACATGCGCCGCCGCGTCCGGCTCATCGAGCTGCTGTCGCGCTCGGGCGGCGTCACGGAGCAGGCCAGCGGCGACGTGCAGATCTTCCACACCGAGACCCTGATGTGCCCCGAGCCGGAAGACCTGCCGCTCCTCGCCGCGCTCAAGCAGTCGGACGACGCCATGTCCGTGCCCTACTCCGTCTACAAGATTGATGACGTGAAGAACGGCGTGAAGGAGGCAAACCCCGTCATCTGGCCCGGTGACATCGTGCTCGTGCAGGAGTCGCGGCCCATCTACGTCACAGGCGCCGTGGCACAGCCGACGGGGCTCTACCTGCGCCAGAACCTCACGCTCTCGCTCGCCATCGCGCAGGTGGGCGGGCCGCGCAAAGGGGCCAAGACCGACAAGGTGCGCATCATCCGCTCGAAGCCGGGCGCGTCGAACCCCGAGATACTCGTCTACAATCTCGACGAGATCAGGAAGGGCAAGAAGCCGGACATAGGCCTCCAGCCCTACGACGTGATAGACGTTTCGGACGGCTCGCCGTGGGAGTTGAAGAACCTGCCGGGGACGCTGCTCGGCTTGGCGACATCCAGCGCGCAGAACGTGGTCAGCTACGGCTCGGTCAGGATCATCCAGTAGCAACGGCCGGGAGCGCGGTTGCGCCGAGCGGGGCCGGCCTCGGAGAGGGCCGGCCCCGCTCCTTGTGTGCAAGGCCGCCGCCGTTGGCCGCCCCGCGCTCTCGTGTGGTAGATTATCGGTTTCGTCGGGGCACTAATTTTTTCGGGAGAGTCTGTCATGAGTCGAAACTACAGCCGCGCCGCGGCCGACGGTGCGCGAAAGCGGCGCCGCCGCAACTCGCTTCTGGTGAGCGCTGTCGCGATCATCATCATCATCACTCTGCTGGCGCTCGAACAGATAGCGCTGCTCTACCTCATCTCCACGCTCGGCGTCGCCGCGCTCCTGCTCGTGGTGGCCTTCGCCGACCTGCACGGCGCGCAGCAGCAACAAACGGCCAGCTTGCCCGTGCCCGCCGACGACGCGGCGGCCATCGCCGACGGCGTCTCGGGGACGGCCACCGCCGCCACCGCCGCGACCTTCGGCTCCGCCGCTCCGCGCAGACCCCGCCGCCGCCCGAGAAGATAATCCGAACGCAGAAGTAGGAACGCTGAACGATGAACTGAAGACATGAGGCTTTCAGTTCATCGTTCAGCGTTCCTACTTCTGCGTTCCAAAAAAACTGTTTGAAGTCGCGGCGCCCGCCCTGCTATCATCCTTAAGCCGCGCGCGTGCGGCCTTCGTCCCCACACACACGAAGCGTTTCTCTCCCCGCCCGAGCGTTCCCCATCTTCTTGAATAGCCGCCAAGGGGTGTTTCATGCGTCTGACTGCTACGCTACTCGTCCTAACCGCACTGATTCTGGTGCCGGCCGTGCAGCCGCGCGCCTATACCTTGCAGTACACGAACACGGCCGCCACCACACAGGTCAAGTGGCCGACGACGAGCATCACGGTCGCGCTCTCGACATCGCTCAGCAACCCGCCCTCTTACGTCCACGCCACCGGCGCGCAGGTCGTTCTGGCCGCGCGGCGTGCTCTGTCGCGCTGGGCGCTGGCCTCCAACCTCCAATTCAACGTCACGACGAGCACCAATCAGGACGCGGTCGCCGACGGCGTGAGCCTTATCACTATCGCCGACACGGGCTCGAACCGCGCGCTCTTCTCGACCGGCATCCAACCCGGTAGAGCGCGCGTCACCTTCGACAGCGCGGCCAACATCACAGAGGCCGACCTCGCCATCAACCCGCTCGTCACGCGCTTCGACCCCTTCGGCAATCAGGTGTCGAGCTTCTTCTCGACCGACGGGACGGACGGCAGCTACGACCTCGAATCAACCTTCGTCCACGAGATAGGCCACATGCTCGGGCTCGAACACTCGGGCGTGGTCGCCGCCTCCATGCAGCCGCGGCAGGGAACGAACGGCACATACAACCTGCCGAACTTCACGACCCGCACGCTCTCTTCGGACGACGTGACCGGCATCCGCGCCATCTACGGCCCGCGCTCGGGGCTGGGGAGCATCGCGGGTCGCGTCGGCTACAACGCGACGACGGGCACGGCCGCCTTCGGCGCGCACGTCTTCGCAGAGGAGGTGGCGACGGGGCGCGTCGTGGCCGGCAACGTCGCCAACGCGGCCGGCAACTATCGCATCGACGGCTTGCCTCCGGGTCAGTATCGCGTCATCGTCGAGCAGCTCGACGAGCCGGTCGCGGCCGCGCAGATTGGCTCGAACGGCGGCGGCTATCCCGCCTCGACGCTCTCGAACATGCCGCCCTTCTTGACGACCGAGGCCGGGACGGTGACGGTCGGCGCGGAGGCGACCGCGTCGCTCAACATCGCCGTGCCGGGTGCGACGCCCGCCATCAACCCGAAGCTCATCGGGACGGGCGCGAGCTTCCAGCTCTCGACGGTCGCCGTCCCCATCGTGCCGGGGCAGCCGCAGACCATCCTCGTCGCGGGCGACAACATGAACGCCGCGCCGTCGGGCACCGTGACCGGGGTGAGCATCAGCATCAACTCGCCCTACCTCAACGTCTCGAACGTGCAGCAGCTCAACGGCTTCGGCATCCCCGTCATCAG
Organism: Pyrinomonadaceae bacterium; assembly: GCA_045807845.1. GTDB lineage: Bacteria > Acidobacteriota > Blastocatellia > Pyrinomonadales > Pyrinomonadaceae > QHXN01. Next base: position 8,074 of record JBJMGQ010000525.1, read on the forward strand.
CTTCGACATCAACCCGAGCATCCTGACCCCCCCCGGCGAGTACAGCGTCCGCGCCATCTCTTCGGCCGGGCAGGTGGCCTACATAGCGGGCGGGCTGACGGTGGACTTACCGAACGGCGTGCCGGGTGGACAGAACCTCTCGGACAACTCGCAGTTCTTCGTCGCACAGCACTATCGCGACTTCCTCTCGCGCGAGCCAGACCAGTCGGGGCTCAACTTCTGGGTGAACGAGATCGAGCAGTGCGGCACGAACGCCGCCTGCCGCGAGGCGAAGCGCAACAACGTCTCGGCCGCCTTCTTCCTGTCGATTGAGTTCCAGCAGACCGGCTATCTCGTCTACAGGCTCTACAAGGCCGCGTACGGCAACGTCTCGGGGACGCCCGTGCCCGTGCGCTTCCAGCAGTTCTTCCCAGACACGCAGGAGATAGGGCGCGGCGTGGTCGTGGGCGTCGGGAACTGGGAGGCGCAGCTTGAGGCAAACAAGCAGGCGTTCGCGCTCAAGTTCGTTCAGCGTCCGGAGTTCATCGCCAGATACCCGAGGACGCTCTCGCCCGCGCAGTTCGTGGACGCGCTCGACGCGAACGCGGGCGGCGTGCTCGACGCGACGGAGCGCCAGAATCTCATCAACGAGCTGACGGCGAACAACACGGACGCAGGGCGCGCGAGCGTGCTGCGCAAGGTCGCGGAGGACGCGAACCTCGTCCAGCAGGAGTTCAACCGCGCCTTCGTCCTGATGCAATACTTCGGGTACATGCGGCGCAACCCGAACGACCCGCCCGACACGGACTTCACGGGCTTCAACTTCTGGCTGACGAAGCTGAACCAGTTCAACGGCGACTACATCGGCGCCGAGATGGTCAAGGCGTTCATCACCTCGATTGAGTACCGCCAACGCTTCGGGTCGTGAGTTGAAAGGGAAGAGACGAAGTCTCGATGATGAAGGATGAAGGATGAGTGTCGGGCAGCGCAGCTCTCATCCTTCATCATAAAGCAGAGGGCACGGGGGCGACTCCCCTTCAGAGTCGCCCCCGTGCCCTTCTCACCTACCCCCACCTTCGCGTCGCGGCCGAGCCGCGCGCACAAACTTCTGAACCTTCCTTACAGGCTCCTTGCGTCGTCGAGCAGGATGCCGTCGCCCATCAAGATTGCGTCGTCCAACAAGATGCCGTCGTCGAGAAGGATACCGTCGTCGAGTAGGATGCCGTCATCAAGCAGAATACCGTCGTCCAGCAGGATGCCATCATCCAACAGGATGCCGTCACCCATCAAGATGGCGTCGTCAAGCAGGATACCGTCATCCAGCAAGATGCCGTCATCAAGCAGGATGCCATCGCCCATCAAGATTGCGTCGTCGAGCAGGATGCCGTCGTCGAGAAGGATACCGTCGTCGAGGAGGATGCCGTTGCTGAACTTGATGCCATTAACCAGAACGGGCTTCTTCTTGAAGAACACGCCGTCGGCGTAGAGCACCCGGTTCGAGCCCGCGACCTTCTCGCCCCCAATCTGGAACGAGCCGGCGATTGTCGCGTTGGAGCGGAGCACCTGCTGCCCGACCTTGAGCTTGTCTGCGTTCGGCACGAACGCGCGTGCCAGCTCGACCGCCGCCGCCGCGTTGACCTGACCGACGCCCTGCGTCATCAAGTTCGCCATCTTCGAGGTGAAGAGCGAGTCGGGCAGCGCGTTCGCCGTCTTCACCAGCGCCGCCTTCACCAGCGCGGGCGTGAGCGACTTGTTGGCTTCGAGCATCAGCGCCACCGTGCCGCTGACAACGGGCGCGGAGAAGGACGTGCCGTAGTAGCTGTAGTAAACGTTCTGGAGCGCGCCTGCGCCCGTGGGACGCGCCACGCGGTCGGGGCGCTGCACGGCCGAGTTCGGCGTCTCCTGCGACATCGCCGCGACGATGGCGCGGCCGGGCGCGACCAGCTCGGGCTTGGAGAGGTGGTCGATGGCCGTCGGGCCCTTCGAGGAGAACTGCGCCACCGTGTCGTCGGAGCGACGACCGGTGCCGTGCGTATCGGTGGCGCCGACCGTAATCGCGTAGGGGCTGTTGCCCGGGCTGTGGATGGAGCCGAAGACCGGGCGGTAGCGAGGCGACCCGTCCGGGTTGTAGCCGATGATCTCGGCGTTGTGCCCATCGTTGCCGGCGGCGGCGACGACGACGATGCCGGACAGCACCGCGCGCTCGACCGCCTTGCAGAGCGGGTCGCTCTTGTAGGACTCGTGGACGGGAGCGCCGAGGCTGAGGTTCATCACGCGGATGTTATAGCGCTTCTGATTGGCGATGGCCCAGTTGATGGCGTTGAGCACCGAGCTGGTCGTGCCCACGCCGTTGTCGTCGAGCACCTTGAGGTCGATGAGGCTGGCCTCGGGCGCGATGCCGACGAAGCTCGCGCCGTAGCCCTTCGAGGCGGCGCCGTTGCCTGCCGCCACGCTCGCCACGCCCGTGCCGTGACCCTCTCGGTCAACACCTTCGCTCAACAGGATGGCGTCGTCGAGGAGGATGCCCTTGGTGCTAACAGCCTTGCCGCCGCCGGTGAAGTCGATGGTCGTCGCAATGCGCGACTTCCCATTCTTCTGGAAGTCGGGGTGAGAGGAGCTGATGCCGGTGTCGAGGATAGCGATGCCGACGCCCTTGCCGGTCAGGCCGGGGGCGTTCTGGATGCCTGCCTGCACGAGCGCCGCGCCGGTCGCCTCGCGCGTCACGGCCATCGAGCCGCCGACCAGACGGTCGGGCGAGACGTAGGTCACGTCCTCGCGTGCGGCCAGAGAGGCGAGTGAGCCGCGGGGCACGAGCGCCGTCATGGCGTCGAGCGATTCGAAGTCACGACCCTTGGTGCCGCCCTTGGAGGCGACGGCGTCGGCGTGAGCGGCCGACGGGCGACCCTTGGTCTGGATGATGACGCGGACGAGTTCGCCGGCGGCACCTGCGGTCTCGAACTCGGGGGCGAGCTTGGAGGAGTGCTTATCGGCCTTCTTCGGCGCGGGCGCCGCGGCGTTGGCCGCGAGCGGAGAGAGGTAAACGCTGAAGAGTGCCAGGAGGATTGTGCTAGCTGTGATTCGACGCAACATTTCGATTCTTCCTTTCGGCCCCCGCCACGCTTGGGAACGTGTCTTGGGGAACGGGAGCCGCCCTTCTCAAAAGAACTAGGGATCGTTGGCAGGTTTCGCGCCCGGCGTGAGACCGGACGAATGAGTTCAAGGCCGCGTCACTCACGAAACCTGTCAACGACCTGCTCTCCCTAGTTCAATAAACGTGCCACCTAACGGCGCCCGCGCACGCTCCACGCGAAACGAGATAACCCCAACTTTTCAAACAACTTACGCCCACCCCCTCCGCCACCCCTCCAACCCCCTCCCCAATCCCCATTTTGGATACCTCGTATCCAAAATCTGCAACAAAACTTGTATTTCCCAAATTTCCCAAGAAAAAGCACCAACCCCCCACTTGACTACCAAGTATCCACTGACTACCAAGTATCCATCTCTAGGGGCGTTGGTGCAAAAGTCCGAGGATGGAGCTTCTCATATTAAGTAAAGGGCGCGTGCGCGCTAATAAAGAATTGCTTCAAGCCTTCATGCCCGCGCGCGCCATACAAAAGTTAAATGAACAAGCCAGAGAGAAGGAACAGGCAGCGTAATCCGCTGCCCAATAGCTTACCAATCGAGTATATCAAGGTCATCATCTACCAGCGTATCGAGGG
>JBJMGQ010000526.1:0-6751 GCA_045807845.1 Pyrinomonadaceae bacterium
CACTAAACGTTTCGTCACGCTCGCGTAAGCCGCGTACTCCTCGCCGAAGTGTTCGCGCAGCGCCCTCTCTTCGACGCGTATGCGGTAGACCGTCGCGCAGAGCAGCGGGAGGAAGACGAGCGCCGCGCTCAACCAGTTCGCAAACGCCAACCCGAAGCCAAAGTAGCGCAGCAGCAACCCCGTGTACGAAGGATGCCGCACCAAGCCGTACAGCCCTTGCCGCACCACATGCTGCCCTTCGAGTATCGACACGTTCACTGTGAAGTAATTCCACAACGCGCGTATGGCCGCCCAGCGCAACGCCGTCCCCGCGACCATCAGCAGAAGGCCCGTCACCGCCACGTACGGCTCGAACACGCGTATGCGCCCGTAGTCCGTGAAGCCGAGCACTATCCCAGCCGGTATCGAAAGCACGCCCGACAAGTCGAACGCCGCGAGCGACCCTCTATCTAGTTTCGTCCTCACACGACGCCCGCGCAGAAAAATCTTCTCCGCGACGAACGTCACGCCGTAGAACGCGAGGGTGAGCATTGGGAGAAGTTCGAACCTCATGGCTGCGACGTTTGATCCTGCGACATTTGAACAGGCCGCTTCAACCGAACAGCTCTTTCAGTCTTTGCTCGTCGATGATGTTGAGGCCGAGCGCCTGCGCCTTGTCGAGCTTGGAGCCCGCCTCCTCGCCCGCGACGACGTAGTCGGTCTTCTTGCTCACGGTCGAAGTGACGCGCCCGCCGCGCGCTTCAATCAGCGCACGCGCCTCGTCGCGCGACATCGTTTCGAGCCTGCCGGTCAGCACGAACTGCTTACCGGCGAAAGCCTCGTCCGCGGCGCTTGCCTCGGCTCCACCAGTTGACTCCGTCCGCACGCCGGCCGCGCGCAGGCGTTCGCAGAGCGCGACGTTACCCTCGTCGTCGAACCAGTCGCGCACGGACTGTGCGACGGTCAGACCGATCTCGTGTATGTCGTCAATCTCCTCGACCGTCGCCGTGCGCAGGCGTTCGAGCGAGCGGAAGTGGCGCGCGAGCAGCGCGGCCGTGCGCTCGCCGACGTGGCGGATGCCTAAACCGTAGACGAGCTGCGGCAGGTCGCGCGTCTTGCTCGCCTCGATCTGCGCCAGCAGGTTCGCCGCGGACTTCTCCGCCATGCGTTCGAGCCCGGCCACGTCCGCCTGCGTGAGCTTATAGAGGTCTGCCACGTCGCGCACCATCTTCGTCTGCACGAACTGTTCGGCCAGAGCGTCTCCCAAACCCTCAATCCGCATCGCGCGGCGCGAGGCGTAATGAAGCAGCCGCGCTTTAAGCTGCGCGGGGCAGTCCGCGGCGACGCAGCGCGAGACGACCTCGCCCTCGGGGCGCGAGACGACGCCGCCGCACACGGGGCAGCTCAAGGGGAACTCGTAAGGCTTCGTCTTCCGCGGGCGGCGCGACTTAACAACGCTCAGAACCTTCGGGATGACCTCGCCGCTCTTCTCGATGTTGACCCAGTCGCCTTCCCTCACGTCGAGCCGCTTGATCTCGTCCTCGTTATGCAGCGTCGCGCGCGCGACGATGGTGCCCGCGAGCTGCACGGGCGTCAGGTTGGCGACCGGCGTCAGCGCGCCCGTGCGCCCGACCTGCACGACGATGCTTTCGACCTGCGTCGTCGCCTGTCGCGCGGGATACTTGTAGGCGATGGCCCAGCGCGGCGCCTTCGCCGTCGCGCCGAACTCGTCCTGCAACGCCGTCGAGTTGACCTTGACGACCACGCCGTCAATCTCGTATTCGAGCCCGTCGCGCTCTGCCTCCATGCGGTTGCAGTACTCGATGACGCCCTCGATGTCGGAGCACTTCACGCGATGCGGGTTGACCGTGAAGCCCGCGGCTTCGAGCCATTCGAGCGCCTCCCAGTGTGTCGGGAAGGGCTTACGCTCGCCGCGCAGCACGTCGTAGGCGAAGAGGTCGAGCCTGCGGCGCGCGACGATCTTCGGGTCGAGCTGGCGGATGGTGCCCGCGGCGGCGTTGCGCGGGTTGGCGAAGCGCGCCTCCTCTGCCTCTTCGCGCTCGACGTTGATGCGCTCGAAGGCTTTGCGCGAGAGATAAGCCTCGCCGCGGACTTCCGTCTCCGTCTCGCCCTCGGTCGCGCCCTTCAGGCGCAGGGGCACGCTGCGAATGGTGCGCACGTTCTGCGTCACGTCCTCGCCGACGCGGCCGTCGCCGCGCGTCACGCCGCGCACGAGCACGCCCTTCTCGTAGTGAACAGAAAGTGAGAGGCCGTCGATCTTCAGCTCGGCCACATACTCGAAGGCGCGCCCGTCGGCTAAGCGCCGGCAGCGCTCGTCGAAGGCGCGCAGGTCTTCGATGTTGTAGCTGTTCTCAAGCGACAGCATCGGCCGCCGGTGGACGTACTCCGCGAACCCTTCGGCGGGCCGCCCCCCGACGCGCAAGGTGGGACTGTCCGGCGCCTGAAACTCAGGATGCTCCTCTTCGAGCGCGCGCAGACGCGCCACCAACGCGTCATACTCCACGTCCGAAATCTCCGGCCGGTCGTGGACGTAATAAAGCTCCTCGTGCCTCAGCACCTCTTCACGGAGCCGCTTGATTTCGCTTTCGATGCTCTTGGCTGCGGTCAGCAAGTCGGTAGTCACACCTGAAAGTTAATGTTAAGAACGTTCGTGCTCATCATAAGCACAAGCACACAGCCGCGCAACGCGGTCAGGTCAAATGACCCGGCGATAAGCGCAACGCTGCGTCACGCTCCTACTTGTTGAGCAGAGCGATGGGCTCGTGGGCGTGTTGCGGGGCGGCGGCGGCGTCGAGCGTGGCGAGGCGGTGGATGACGCGGCCGAAGTATTTGATGCCTTGGATGAAGTCGTCGAGACGGATGTTCTCGTCGGGCGCATGTGGGTTGGAGCCGGAGTAGCTGACTCCGAAGGAGACGACGGGCATCGGCGGCTGGTTCGCGCCGCAGACGGCGCCGACGGGGCCGCTCGCGGGGTCGAGCGGGTAGACGATGGGCTCGTGGCCGTAAAGCTCGCCCGCGCTCTCGATGGCCGCGCGCGCCACCATCGAGGCCGGCGAAGACTTCGCGTAGGGCGCCGAACCCAGCTCGATGATCTCCACGTCCTGAAAGCCGCGCTTGTCGAGGTGCTTGCGCAGCAGCTCGATAACCACCTCGGGCGTAAGATCGGGCACGAGGCGGAAGTCGAGGCGCGCGGTGGCCGCACCCGGCAGAACGGTCTTCGCGCCGGCCTCGGTGTGGCCGGTGCGTATGCCGCAGATGGTGCAGGTCGGGCCGAAGATAAGCTCCTTCGCCAGCTCCCTTCCAGTCATGCCGTGCAGCCACGAGTTGATGCGGAACTCGCGGCGCAAGCCCGCCTCGTCCAGCTCGATGGTCTTCAACATCTGCCGGTCTTCGGACGTGAGCGGCGCGACGTGCGAGCCGAAGCCGTCGATGGTGATGACACCTTTGGGCGAGAGCACGGTGGCGAGCGCCTGCACGAGACGCCACGCGGGGTTCGGGACGATGCCGCCCCACTTCGAGTGCAGGTCTGTGCGCGCCCCGAACGCGCGCAGCTCAAGGAAGGCGATGCCCTTGAAGCCGAGGTTGATGACGAGCCGGTCGCGCGTGTCCTTGTAGCCGTCGTCCCAGATGCAGCCGTCGGCGCGCAGAAGCTCCACGTTCTCGGCCGCGAAGCGATAGAGGCTCGGGCTGGCGAGTCCGTCCTCGCCCTCGACGAGGAAGCGGAGGCAGACGGGCAGCTTGCCGTAGGTCTTCTGGTACGCCTCGACCGCGGAGACGCGCGCGACGAAGTCGCCCTTGCTGTTCGAGGCGCCGCGCGCGCGGAGATGGCCTTCGTCGATGACGGCGGCGAAGGGGCCCGAAGACCACTCGGTCAACTGCCCGACGGGCTGCACGTCGTAGTGGCCGTAGACGAGGAAGCAGCGCGGCCCCGCGCCGCACTCGCCGTAGATGATTGGAAAGCCGCTCCCCACCCGGAAGCTGCGCGTGCCCGCGCCCACGCGCTGTAGATACTGCTCGACCTTCTCGGCCACCGCGCGCATCCCCGTCCCGCGCGCCGCCACCGACGGCATGCGACACAGCTCCTGCAAACGCTCCGTGAAGGAGCGCGCGTGCCGGTCAACGTAGCGGTCGAAGCGTGTGAATGACATATCTTTCGAAGTGATAAGTAATGCGTGATGAGTGATAAGTTGAAGAAGAGCCCCGCTTACACTTTCTTATCACTCATCACGCTTCACCTGTCACTGTAAAAAAGGTATCGCGGTCGCGAAGGGTCGCGGTCGAAGCCGGCGCAGACGAGGCCGGAGGCTGTGGCCGCCTGAAACTCCGCGCGGACGCGGAGCAGCTCAGCGCGTGCGGACGCGGGGTCTTCGCGGACGAGCGCGCCCCAGTTCGAGGGGATGGCGACGGAGGCTGCGGGCTCGCCCAAAGGCTCAATAGTTTCGCCGCGCGCGAACGCTTCGACGCGTGGGGAGTCAAGCTCCCACTCGGCCGAGAGACGGTCGCTGTCGAGCCCGAGCGGCTCCGCGAAACGACCCGTGACGGTCGAGTAGTCTGTGCCGTAATAGTTCACCACGTAGCTGCGCACGACGACCCCGAGGCGGTTGAGGTTGAAGTGCGCGTTGCGCGACTGCACGGGATCCCACGTCCAGCGTATGTGGCGCCGCCCCTCTGCGAGCGAGCGAGCGCGCTGCGCCCACTTCAGACGCGCGCCGACGCCTCGGTTCTGATACTCCTTCGCCACGGCCATCATGTGCGAGTAACCGCTCGTCTCCTCCGCGCCCGTCTCGGGGTTGCGGCGCGCGGCGACTTGGTTGAGGACGTAGCCGACCATTCGTTCTCCCTCGAACGCTCCGAGCGTGAAGCCGCCCGCACTGCGCGCGACGATGAGATGGCGGCGCGGCGACAGCTCAAGGTCGGGCAGCCCGAACGCCTCACGCTGCAAGCGCACACACTGGTCGAACTCCTCAACCGTCGTGCATTCGCGGATGGTTATTTCGTCCTTCTCACCCATCCCGTCTCTGCGCCCTCACACCTCTATCTTCTCGAACCAGTCCCCCAAGACGCTTTCGATGCGGCGCTCGGCCGCGCGCTCGGCGATGTCGGCCTTGAAGTTGACGAGCGTCAGCCGCCCGTCCCCACGGTAGCGCGGCTCGACCGAGTCGCGCAGCTCGCGCGTGTAAGCCTTGACGCCGCTGCCAATCTTGAAGAGCACCAGACGCTCCGCGTCGCCGTGCTTGAGGAGCCAAGCGACCTTGCGCATCGAGACCATCCCGCACTCGCCCCAGAAGTTGAAGCGCGCACCGGCGCGCGGTCGTCCGCCCTCCGACTCGTTCAGCGCGACGAGGTCGGGCTTGTAACGCAAGCCCACCGGCAACTCGATCTCAAGGTTCGGATACTCCCCGGCGAACATCGCGTACCCGAGCGCCTTCATCAACACGTGACCGTAACTTTCGCCCCTGCGCTGCCACAGCCGCACACGTCTGCCGACCAGCTCGAAGTCGTAAAGCATTCAAAACTCTTGACCTTCGACGCGCCGTGCGGCAGATAAACCACCGCCCCCGAACTCCGCCGACTCACAAGCTAAAAACCGGGAAATTGGATTCTATCATCCGGAAGGATGAAGGATGAAGGCGGAAGGATGAAGTAGGCAGAAGGCAGTTGGCAGCCCCGGCGTCGTAAGTCTTGGGTTAACCCTTCAACCCTCTTAACGCGGAGCGACTGCCTACTGCCATCCGCCTACCGCCTTCTGCTTTAGTCCGCGAAGGCGACGGACAGCTCGCGTAAGGTGGCGGAGTCGGAGGCGTCCTGTTTGAACGACTCTTCGCGGTTGACGTGGCGGTAGAGGATGTCGCGCTGCTGCGGTTGGAAGCCCGCCTCGCGGATGAGATAGCGGAGCATCTTCTCGTCGGCCTCGTTGTGCGCGCCGGCCGCGGAGACGACGTTCTCCTCAATCATGATGGAGCCCATGTCGTCGGCGCCGAAGCGGAGCGCCACCTGCCCGAGCTTCAACCCCTGTGTGAGCCAGGAGGATTGAATGTGCTCGACGTTGTCGAGGAAGAGGCGCGAGACGGCGAGCATGCGCAGGTAGTCCATGCCCGTCAGCTCCTCCTTGATCTTGCGGCCGAGCGCGGTGTTCTCGCGCTGAAACGTCCACGGGATGAAGGCCGTGAAGCCGCCCGTCTCGTCCTGTAGGTCGCGTATGCGTTGGAGGTGCCGGACGCGGTGCACGGTGCTGTCGCCGATGCCGAACATCATCGTCGCCGTCGTGCGCAGCCCCGTACGGTGCGCCGCGCGCATCACCGCGAGCCACTCGTCGGTCGTGCACTTCGTCGAGACGCGCTTGCGCACCTCGTCGTCGAGAATCTCGCCGCCGCCGCCGGGCATGCTGTAGAGCCCGGCCTCTTTGAGCCGGCCGAGTATCTCCTCATACGAGAGCTTCGAGATGAGGTGGATGTTGTGTATCTCGGGCGGCGAGAAGCAGTGGAGCTGGAAGTCCGGATACTTCGCGTGCAGTGTGCGAAGCAAATCCTCATACCACTCTAGACGGAAGTCTGGATGCAGGCCGCCCTGCATCAGCACGCCCGTGCCGCCGAGCGCGATGGTCTCGTCGATGCGCGCGCAGATGTCTTCGACTGTGCGGACGTACGTGTCGGGCTTGCCCGGCCGCCGGTAGAAGGCGCAGAAGGTGCAGACGACGTTGCAGACGTTCGTGTAGTTGATGTTACGGTCGATGATATACGTGACGATGCCG
>JBJMGQ010000527.1:0-8247 GCA_045807845.1 Pyrinomonadaceae bacterium
CGTCGCCGCCTCCTATGCCCTCGGCACCGCGTACATCAGTCTCGACCAACCGGACAAGGCCGAGCCGCTGGTGCGCGGGGTCTTCTCGCGCATCGAGTCGGCCGAGGCGCACCTCATTGTCGGCTCCTTCTATCTCGCCATCAAAAACTTTCCGAAGGCCATCGAAGAGCTTCGCGCCGCCGGACAACTTAACGCGAAGCTACCGTCCGTTCATTCGCAACTGGGGAACGCCTACCTCTTCTCCGGCAACCGCGAGCAGGCGGCGGGCGAGTTCGCCGCCGAGCTTGAGCACAACCCGCGCGACTTCAACGCCAACGTTCGTCTGGGCTGGCTCTACCGCGAGGACGGGAAGCTCGACGAGGCCGAAGGCTTGCTGAAGCGTGCGCTTGAGCTGCGGCCGGACGACGCGGCGCCGCTCTACCAGTTGGCGCAGTTGGCGCAGACGCGCGGCCAAACGGAAGAGGCGGCGACGCTCCTCGAATCGGTCGTCAAGCGGAGCCCGAAGTTCACGGCGGCGCACGTCCTTTTGGCGCGCGTCTATCACCGCCTGAATCGCTCCGCCGACGCCGAGCGCGAGCGCTTAGTTATTCAGCAGCTCAACCAGGAGCAGCAGGAGAAGGAGCCCACGGCCGAGACGCAGCGCGCGAAGGCGGCGAAGAACACGCCCGAGTCTCCTGATGTGGCCGTCGCCCGCGTTACACCTTCGGCCCCCGCCGCCCGTGTCGATGACGCAACGCTCGAAGGCGACGCGCTGCTTGAGAAGGGCGACTTGCAGGGCGCGCGCGCCGCTTACGAGAAGGTCTTGTTGGCGAATCCGACGAGCGCCGGTGCGCTCGCCGGACTCGGCGCCGTCTACACGCGTCTGGGACAGTACGAGGAGGCCGCGTGGCGTTACCGCGAGGCGCTCGCCGTTGACTCGACATTGAAAGGAGTCAGGCTCAACCTCGCGCTCGCACACTACCGGGCGGGCGAGTTCGAGTCGGCGCGGCGCGAGCTTGCGCGCGTGGTCGCCGAGGAGCCCTCCAACCAGCAGGCGCGGCTGCTGCTCGGCCTCAGCCACTATCAACTGGACAGTCTGGCCGAGGCCGTCACCCAACTCGAAATCGTGCGGGGCGCCGAGCCCGACAACGTCGCGGCGGCTTCCGCCCTCGCCCTCTCCTACATCGGCCTCAGACAGCTCGACAAGGCGGAGCCGTTAATCAACAAAGTCTTCCGCGGGCAGAAGTCCGCCGAGGCGTATCTGGTCGTCGGCTCTTTCTATCTGGCGGCCAAGGAATACCCGAAGGCCATCGCAGAGTTGAAGCAGGCGGTTCAACTCAACCCGCGCGTGCCGACTGTTCACTCCACCCTCGGGAATGCCTACCTGTCGGCCCACGACCGTCCGCAAGCCTTGAAGGAGTTTCAGGCCGAGCTTGAACTCAACCCGCGCGACTTTATCGCCAACGCCAACCTCGGCTGGCTGTACCGCGAAGAGGGGCGCATCGACGAGGCCGAAGGCTTGCTCAGGCGTGCGCTGGAACTGAGGCCGGAGCACCCGACCCCGCTCTACCAACTGGCTCAGGTCTTGAATGCCCGGGGCTCGACCGAGGAGGCCGCCCAGATGCTTGAGAAGGTCATCCAGCAGGCTCCCGACTTCATCCCGGCGCACGTCCTGCTGGCGCGGCTCTACGGGAAATTAAAGCGAACGACCGACTTCGAGCGCCAGCGGGCCGAGATCGACAGGCTCATGGCGCAGGAGCAGAAGATTTATCAGGAGCGGCAGCCGAATCAACCCACCCCGCAGACGCAAAGACCTCCGACGACGACAACGCCCCCGGAGCGCTAAGGCTCAGCATGTTGAAAGTCGCAGGGTTGAAACGTCCGGCCGAAAGAAAATCCAGAGTGGCAATCAGAATCATTCTTCTCTCGCTCTTAACGCTATTCATGTGCGCGCATACGGTCGCCTTTCAGGCTAAGCCCGCTGCCGCCGCTACTGCGCGCGTGACCTTCAAAGAGGTGACGGCGCAAGAGAGCGGCATCAAGTGGATGCACAACAACGCCATGTCGCCGCAGCGTTATCTGCCGGAGACGGTCGGCGCGGGCTGCGCCTTCTTCGACTATGACAACGACGGCTGGATGGATATCTACTTCGTCAACAGCGGCCCTTCGGACTTCTATCAGCCTAAGCCCTCGCCCCGCAACGCGCTCTATCGCAACAACCGCGACGGCACTTTCACAGACGTAACGGACAAGGCGGGCGTGGCCGGCGAGACTTTCGGGATGGGCGTCGCCGCCGGTGACTACGACGGCGACGGCTGGCAAGACCTCTACGTCACGAGCTACGGGCGCAACCTCCTCTATCGCAACAACCGCGACGGCACCTTCACGGACGTGACCGCGAAGGCGGGCGTCGCCGCGCCCGGTTGGTCAACGTGCGCGACGTGGTTCGACTTCGACAAGGACGGACGGCTCGATCTCTTCGTCTCAAGCTTCGTGCTCTACAACAAGGAGATGAGCTGCGGCAACAACCGTCTGGGTCGTAACTTCTACTGCATCCCGCGCATCTTCAAGCCGCAGCCGAGCCACCTCTTTCACAACAACGGCGACGGCACCTTTGCCGACGTGAGCGCCGCCTCCGGCATCGCCGACTCACCCGGCAAGTCCTTCGGCGCGGTGGCGACCGACGTGAACAACGACGGCCTGCCCGACCTCTTCGTCGCCAACGACACGATGCCCAACTTCCTCTTCGTCAATCAGGGCGCGGGGAAGTTCAAGGAGGTGGGGCTCGCCTCGGGCGTCGCCTACAGCGAAGCGGGCTCCGCGCGCTCGGGGATGGGCGTGGACGCGGCCGACTACGACGGCGACGGCTGGCAAGACCTCTTCGTCGCCAACATCGATCAGGAGTTGTTCAGCCTCTATCACAACGAGAAGGACTTGACCTTCACCGACGAGCCCGGCGAGATTGCGCCGGCCACGCGTCTGCTGAGCGGCTGGGGCTTGAAGTTCTTCGACTACGATAACGACGGCGACATCGACCTCTTCCTCGCCAACGGCCACCCGGACGATATGGTCGAGACCTTGACGACGCGCGTCAAGTACAAGGAGCCTATCCTCATGTTCGAGAACACGGGGCACGGCTTCGACGACGTGAGCGCCGCGTCGGGCGCCGTCTTCGCGAAGACGTTCCCCGCGCGCGGGATGACCGTCGGCGACTACGACAACGACGGCGATCTCGATCTGCTCATCTCCAACAACGGCGAGGCGCCCACGCTCTTGCGGAACGAGGGCGGGAATCGCAACAACTGGCTCGGGCTCGACCTCGTCGCTGCGAAGGGCAGCAACCCGGGCGCGGTCGGCGCCGTCATCACTTGGCAGGCGGGCGCGCTCAAACAGACGCGTCTGAAGACGAGCGGCGGCAGCTATCTCGCCTCGCACGACCCGCGCGAGATTCTGGGCCTCGGGCGCAACGCGAAGATCGACAGCGTCGAGATTCGCTGGCCGAGCGGCAAGGTCGATAAGCTCTCGAACCTGCCCGTCAACACCTACGTCCGTGTCGTCGAGGGCGAAGGCGTCAAGGCCGCGACGGGCGGCGCGAAGTAGAAGGGCTTTACCTGAAGTTATGAACGCGATTCAACTGAGCCACACTCCGCACGTTCGGCGCCTGCTTGCGCGCCTCTGCCTGCTCGTTCTCTTGCTGGCGGGCACCTCCTATCTCGCACACGGCCAGAGGCGCCGCGCCCCGCGCACGACCGCGCCCAAGGCGCCCGCCGAGAGCACAACGGTTCCGGCCCCGAAAGACCCGCCGCAAGCCTTCGATCAACTGGCCGCCGAAGCGAGCGCGGCACGCGATGGCGACCGGCTCGACGAGGCGATAGATAAGTACCGGCGGGCGCTCGCACTCCGCCCGCAGTGGGCCGAAGGGTGGTGGTACTTGGCGACCATCCTCTACGACCGCGACAACTACGCCGAGGCGGCGCGCGGCTTCGCCGAGGCGGCGCGGCTTCAGCCGAAGGCCGGCGCGACGTGGGCCATGCTCGGCATCTGCGAGTTCCAACTGGCGCGCTACGACGACGCGCTCACGCACATCCAGCAGGGGCGACAGGTCGGCGTCAACGACAACGTCGAGCTGACGCGCGTCATGCGCTATCACGAGGGCGTGCTCTCGATTCTCAAGGGCGACTTCGAGCGCGGCCAGCAGACTCTGGGCACGCTCAGCTACGAAGGGTTGAAGAGTGAAGACCTCATCATCGCGCTCGGGCTCGCCACGCTGCGCATCGGGATGACGCCGAAGCAGGTGGACATCAACTACCGCGACCGCGACCTCATTCGCCGCGCGGGTCTCGCCGAGCACTTCGCGGCGCAGAAGAATATGTCCGACGCGCAGCGCGAGTACGATCTGCTCGCGCGCGACTACGCGCGTGTGCCGAACGTGCAGTACGCATACGGCCGCTACCTGCTGGCGAACCGCGACGAGGACGGGGCGCTCGCGGCCTTCATGAAGGAGTTGGAGAACTGGCCGAAGCATGTGCTGGCGCGCTGCCAGATTGCCAACATCAAGCTTCAGCACAAGGAGATTGAAGACGGCTTGAAGTACGCCGAAGAGGCGGCGAAGCAGGCGCCGCGCCTGCCGCTCGCGCACTATCTGCTGGGGCGCCTGCTATTGGAGGCAGGGCAGAACGAGCGCGCCGTCGAGTCGCTTGAGATGGCGGCGAAGATGGTGCCCAACGAAGCGAAGACATACTTCGCGCTGGCGCGCGCCTACACGCGCGTCAAGCGCAAGGCGGACGCCGACCGCGCCCGCGAAACCTTCATGCGCCTGAGCAAGGCCGCGAGTCAGGGCGACGAACAGGGCGTCGGCGCCGTGCCCGACGACAGCGCCGCGCCGGAGAAGTCGCCCGAGCGTTAACGCCGCTAGAAACATAACCACGGCAGAGATAGAGACACGGCTTGAAGTTATAAGACTTCAAGCCGTGTCTGCGGTCTCTGCCGTGGTTGACACCTCTATTTCTCGAAGACGATGTTGTCGAGCACCACCGTTCCCTTCGTCGGCGCGCAGCTCTCGCAGAAAGCGGTGAGGCTGACGCCGGTCAGCTTCTTGAGCACGTCCTTGGGGCTCACCTTCGTGTCCGCCCAAGAGGGCTGCTCCAGCGAGTTGAGCGGTATCTTATAGGTGTTGAGTCCCGGCTTGACCTTGAAGGCCGACGACGGGAAGCCGCTCGACAGGTTGATGCCCTGACCACGGCTCGTGATCTCAACTCTCAGCCGCGGCACGCCCGTCGCGTAGATGTCCATCGAAAGATATTTGTAGGCGCTCAGGTCGTCGGCGACCGGCTTGCCGTCCTTGTCGGGCTGCCCCGCGATCTGTATGCCGACGCCCGCGAACTGGTTCGGCGAGTACAACTCGTAGTCGAAGGCGGCGGCGCGGTTCGGGTCGTCCTGCTTGAGCCTGACCAGTTCCGGCGCCGGAGGGTTAACGTTCGCCAGCCCCTTCATCTTGCTCGGGGTCGATTCCTGATAGGAGATTAACTGCACGAAGCCGCCGCGGCTGCTGACGGGGCGGTTGTCCTGCACGCTCTCGAAGTCTGCGTAGACTACACGGTCGCCGCCGGGCTGTGCGGCCTGCGGAGACTGTGCCAGTTGTTTCGAGCCGGTCGCGGACATGGCACACAGGAGCAGCGCGCAGAGGAAGGCGAAGAAGGTTGATAGACGTTTCATTTTGAAGCTCTCCGTTGGCGGGGTTGAACGCCGGCCGCGGCCGACGTGCTGGACGATTATAACTCCGGACTCTCTCTGGCGGGCGCGATTGAGCGGTCGCGCCCCGGTTTTTTTTCTTGACTCAATTTCGCTCTGGCCTTAATCTCGGCCTCAGTTTTGGTGGGTTTCCGAACAAAGCTCAGAATATCCCAGTTCTACCGTTAACAATGGGCAATCCGAAGCCCTTTCCTGTCCTTGCATCTCCCCTATGCGACGCATAAATCTTAAGAAGGCCAGTGTCGCCCGCTCCGACACTATCCGCAACATCAATCGCCAGATTGTGCTCAACTACGTGCGCGAGCGCTCGCCCATCTCGCGCGCCGCCATCTCGCACGAGACGGAGCTTCAGCGCTCGACCGTCTCGCTCATCGTGGACGAGCTGATGGGGCAGGGTCTCATCGAAGAGATCGAGGGCGAGTCCACGGGCGGGCGCCCGCCCAACCTCCTGCGCCTGCGCGCCGCAGGCCCCATCGCGCTCGGCATAGACCTCGGCACGAAGCAGACGATGATTGCGACCAGCGACCTCGCCGGCTGCATCATCGAGCGCGAGAGCTTCAAGACCGACCCCGACGCCGAGCAGACGCTCAGAAAAATTCTGGACTGCGCACGCCGCTTGATTAAGAAGGGGAAGGGCACGACGGAGGCTATCGGCGTCAGCGTCCCCGGACTGGTCGAGCCCGAGCGCGGCAACGTCATCTTCATCCCGCAGTTTCGTTGGCGCGACTGGGACGTGGCGAAGCGCCTGAAGCAGGCGACGGGGCTGCCCGTCCGGATAGACAACGATGCTAATGCGGCGGCGCTGGCCGAACTCTGGTTCGGGCACCCGGAGATTCGCGAGGTGCGCGACTTCGTCATGGTGCTGGTTGAAGAAGGACTCGGGACGGGACTCGTCTTCGACGGGCAGGTCTATCACGGCGAGGACGGCGCGGCGGGCGAGTTCGGCCACATGACCATCGGCGCGGGTGCGCCCGTCGCCTGCGCCGCCGGCAACTACGAGTGCTGGGAGGCGTTCGCCTCGGAGCGGGCGGCGCTGGCGCGTTACGCAAAGCTCTCACGCCGCGGCGACGGGGACGCGGGCGTGACCTTCTCGCAGTTGGTGGACGCCGCACTCGACGGCAAGGAGTCCGCGCGTGCGGCGCTCGTCGAGACGAGCCGCTACCTCGGCATCGGCATCTCGAACATCATCAAGGGGCTCAGTCCCATGTCCGTCATCGTCGGCGGCGAGATTGCGCGCGCGTGGCCGCTCATCTCCGAGGCGCTCATCAATGCCGTCGAGCAGTACAGCATCTGTCGCGGCATGAAGAGCGCGCGCATCATCCCTTCGACGCTCGGCGAAACCCCGCGCCTGATGGGCGCCCTGAGCCTAGTCCTTTCGAGTAAGTTCGCCGCCGTGACGACTGCCTGAGTCCGCTTCAAGAGCCTCTAGTTGCGCCCCGCCGTCACGCTCGGCCAGTCGTCCGTGCGGAAGGGCGAGGCGGGCAGCCCTTCCGAGTTGTAGAGATTCGCGGCCGGGTTGTCGGCCCACGCATAGCGCACGGCGACGGGCGACGGCACCTCTCTGCTCCAGACGACGACCTCACCTTTCTCGATGCGCGCCTCGGCGGGCACGAACTTGTGGTCGGCGCCCGCGACGTAGAAGCCCGCGGGCGCGGCGCCGTCTCGCGTCTTCAAGCCTCCGGCGTGTTTGAAGCGCACGCGTACACGCTCGCCCTCAACTTTATAAGAGTCATAGAGCGGCCCCGACTTCTCCATCTTCCAACCGTACGTATCCGACAGAGCCCAGCGCGCGAGCCGCAGCCCCACGTCGAGCTTGTTGCGCGGGTGTATGTCGTCGGGGTTGCCGATGTCGATGGTGACGGCCATGCCCGTGTTGGGCGCGGCGCTCAACGTCAAAGTCTGCGCCTCGCGCAGCTCGGCCCATTCGCTATCAATTGAGTCTTGGGGTCGCGCCTTCCAGTTGGCGAGCTGGACGAAGTAGAAGGGGAAGTCGCCGATGCCCCAAGCCGCGCGCCAGTCGCGAATCATCGAGGGGAAGAGCGTGCGGTACTGCTCCGCGCGCCCCGCGTTCGACTCGCCCTGATACCAGACGGCGCCGCGGATGGCGTAAGGAAAGAGCGGCGCGAGCATCGCGTTGTAGAGCACGGTAGGACTGTTCGGGTTCGCGGGGCCGACGGGCTGCGGCTGCTTCGAGTAGTCGATGCGCCGTGAAGGCACGGTCGCCTCCTCCATGTAACTCCACTCGCCGTCCAACGCGACGCCGCCCGAAGTCGCGCCCGACGGCGTGAGCGACATCTCGCCACCGCCGAAGCCGCCGCCGCCCACGCGGTCGAAGACGCGCACGGCCAACGTATTGCGCCCCGCGCGCACGAGCGAGCCGGGGACGCGATAGAGGCGCGGCTTCGTCCAAGCGTTCGGCGTGTCGGGGCCGGTCGAGCCGACGCGCTCGCCGTTGAAGTAGGTCGTATCGAAGTCGTCGATGGCGCCGAGCTTCAAAGTCAAATCTTTCCCCGCCCA
>JBJMGQ010000528.1:0-3999 GCA_045807845.1 Pyrinomonadaceae bacterium
AGGCATAAACAGTAGGCAGTAGGCAGATGGCGGTAGGCAGTCGCTCTGTGTTACGAACGTTGAATGTTAACTCGGAGTTTTCGACAACACCGCTTTCAACTCCCTACTGCCATCTGCCTACTGCCTACTGATAAATTCGGGGCGCGTCAACATGATTGTTGTCGCGCCCCTCTGCTTGTAGTATAAAGACCGGCGGCGCGACCCCTCCGCGCTCCCGCGCTCCTGTGTCGGGGCGCAGGCGGGAAGGGACGCGCCGTTTCCCTATCTAGTCCAAGTCAGTTTTCCACAGGCCCTACTCCCGATGGCTCAGTACATAGCCGACCCGTCACGCGAACAGCTCTTGGAGCGACCGCTGCCCCACAGCGCCGAGGCTGAGCGCGCCATCCTCGGCTCGGTGCTGCTCGACAACTCGCTCGTCAATCACGCCATCGAGCTTTTGCGCCCGGAGGACTTCTACGTCCGCGCGCACCAGTACGTCTTCCGCTCGATGATCTCTCTGAGCGAGCGCGGGAGCGAGATCGACCCGCTGCTCCTCAGCGAAGAGCTGCGCCGCGAGGGCGTGCTCGAACAAGCGGGCGGGATGACCTTCATCTCCGAGCTGACCTACGGCCTGCCGCACTTCACCAACGTTGCCGCCTACGCGAAGGTCGTCAAAGACCATTCGATGATGCGCCAGTTGGTGAAGGTCGCCAACAAGATTACGAGCGAGGCTTTGGAAGGCGAGGACGAGGCCACCATCATCCTCGACCACGCCGAGCAGATGATCTTCGCCCTCGCCGACGAGCGCACGCGACAAGGCTTCGCACACATCAAGCCGGTCGCCGACCTTCTCCTCGAAAAAGTGCAGGAGATGGCCGGCCGCTCCGCCATGCTGACGGGGCTCACCACCGGCTTCTCCGAACTCGACACGATGACCTCCGGCCTCCAACCCTCCGACCTCGTCATCGTCGCCGCCCGTCCTTCGATGGGGAAGACGGCCCTCTGTCTGACGCTCGCGCAGAACGCGGCGATACAGGCGGGGGCGGTGGTGGCGATCTTCTCTCTGGAGATGTCGAAGGAGTCTTTGGTGATGCGTATGCTCTGCTCGGAGGGGCGCGTGGATGCGCATCGGTTCCGGAGCGGCTATCTGTCGCGTGATGAGTGGGCGCGTTTGGCCGGTGCGCTGGGGACACTGGCGGAGTCGAGGATTTTTATCGACGACACGCCGGGCATCTCCGTGCTTGAGATGAGAGCGAAGGCGCGGCGCTTGGCGGCTGAGCAGAAGAAGCTCGACTTGATTGTCGTTGACTACCTGCAACTGATGTCGGGCTCGTCGCGGCGCTCTGAGTCGCGGCAGCAGGAGGTGTCGCAGATTTCGCGCGAGCTGAAGGGTTTGGCGAAGGAGCTGAACGTGCCGCTCGTCGCGCTCTCGCAGCTCTCGCGTGCGCCCGAGGCGCGCAGCGACCATCGCCCGCAGCTCTCCGATTTGCGCGAGTCGGGCTCCATCGAGCAGGACGCAGACCTCGTCGCCTTCATCTACCGCGAGGAGCAGTACAACCGCACCGAAGAGAACACGGGCACGGCCGAACTCATCATCGCCAAGCAGCGCAACGGCCCGACCGGCACCGTCAATCTCGCCTTCCTCAAAGAGTTCACACGCTTCGAGAATATGTGGCGCGAGTAGTCCGCCCCGTCTCGTTTAGCTCGCCGTCTTCACTGTTCCTGTTGCAGTTCCAGTAACTTGTTCACGATGGCGCGCGCGGCGTCGGGGCGTGCCATGCGCCGGGCACCGGCCTGCATGGAGGCGAAGCGCGTGGGGTCGTCGAGAAGCCGGTCGAGCTTGTAGGCGAGCACCGGCAGGTTGTTGCAGCGGAGGGCGACGCCGTTCTCAAGCAGGTGGTCGGAGTTCCGCTCCTCTTGGCCCGGGATGGGATTGACGATAACGAAGACCAGACCTTTCGCCAGAGCCTCAGAGGTTGTCAGCCCGCCGGGTTTGCCGAGGAGTATGTCTGCGGCGCTCATGTACTCGTCCATCTCGGTCGTGAAGCCGATGGGTTTGAAGGTCACGTGATGTGTGCGCGGCAGACGAGCAGCGGCCGACTCAAGTCTCGACTTCAACTCGGCGTTGCGGCCGCAGAGGGCGACGATTTGGGCCGGGTGTTTCATCCCGGCTAGAGATTCAAGCATGTGCTCGACGGGGCCGACGCCGAAGCCGCCCGCCGAGACGAGGATGGTGGTCGCGTCGGGTTTGAGTCCGTGCTTTGCGCGCATCTCAAGCTTCTCTTTGGGCTCAGCGAAGACGGGGTCGATGGGGCTGCCGGAGGTCGTCACCTTCGCCGCGGGGATGCCCAGCCGCAAGAGGTGCTCGCGCGTTTCGTCCATCGCCACGAAGTACTGTTCGTAATGATGGCAGAGCCACATGGCATGCACGTCGAAGTCGGTGACGACGATGGCCTGTCGGCACCCGATGCGCCCCTTCGCTTTGAGCCACGAGATGATTTCGGCGGGGAGGAAGTGTGTGCAGACCGTGATGTCGGGCTGGTACGCCTCAAGCATCTTGACGAACGGCCGGGTGTTGAGCTTGTCGAGCGCGAGACGGCGGCGCTCGTTCTTCCAGGGCTTGTCCAGTTGGTCGTAGAACCAGCCGAGCAGCTCGGGAGATTTGTTGACGAGGTCGATGTAAGCTTTGGAATAGAGGTGTCGAAAGAGCTTATTGGTGTATTGCAGCGTGTCTATGTGCTTCACTTCAGAGGCGGCGTTCATGAGCCGGAACGCGCGCTCGACGGCGTCGGCCGCGCGCATGTGACCCGCGCCGGCGGAGGCGGACAGGATCAGGACTTTGTTGAATGGCATTTGGGGATGATGTCAGTTCATGATGAAGGACGAACGATGAAAGTATAGCAGAAGTAAAAAGTCGAGAGAGAAAGGATAAGGGCGGCGCGCTTCTCATCATTGAGCGTTGATGAGAAGCGCGCTGCCCTTATCCCTTGTTCTTTACCGATTAACTTTGCGTTAAGGCTTGAGCACGACCTTAATGCAGTCATCCACCTTGTTGTTGAAGATGTCGAAGCCGTGCGGCGCGTCGTCGAGCTTCATGCGGTGCGTGATGACGAACGAAGGGTCGATCTCGCCGTTCTGGACGTATTCGAGCAGTCGCTTCCAGTAGCGCTGGACGTGACACTGCCCCGTCCTCATCGTCAGCGAGCGGTTCATGAACGAGCCCATCGGGAACTTGTCGATGAACCCGCCGTAGACGCCGATGACCGAGACCGTCCCGCCGTTGCGGCAGCACATGATGGCCTCGCGCAGAGCGATGGGCCGGTCGGTCTCCATCATCAAAGCCTGCTTCGCGCGGTCGTAGGCGTATTCGAAGCCGTGCGCGCCCGCGCCGTGCGCTTCGAGGCCGACGGCGTCGATGCACGCGTCGGGGCCGCGCCCGCCCGTCATCTCCATCAAGGTCTCGTAGACGTTGGCCTGCTCGTAGTTGATGGTGTCGGCCTTCGCGCCCTCACGCGCCATGCGCAGGCGGTCGGGGAAGCGGTCGATGCCGATGACGCGTTCGGCGCCGAGCAGGTAAGCGCTCGCCATCGCGAACTGCCCGACGGGGCCGCAGCCCCAGACGGCGACCGTGTCGCCCGGTTTGATGTCGCACATCTCCGCGCCCATGAAGCCCGTGGGGAAGATGTCGGAGAGGAAGAGCACCTTCTCGTCGTCAAGCCCTTCGGGGACTTTGAGTGTGTCCACGTCCGCGAAGGGCACGCGCGCGTACTCGCTCTGCCCACCGGCGAAGCCGCCCGTCAGGTGCGAATAGCCGAAGATGCCGCAAGGGCTATGGCCGAACATCTTCTCGGCCATCCAAGCGTTCGGGTTCGAGTTTTCGCAGAGCGAGTACATCTCCTGCTCGCAGAAGAAGCACTTGCCGCAGGAGATCGGGAAGGAGACGACGACGCGGTCGCCGACCTTGCGGTCGTGCACGTCCGGCCCCGTCTCGACGATCTCGCCCATGAACTCGTGCCCGAG
>JBJMGQ010000529.1:0-7024 GCA_045807845.1 Pyrinomonadaceae bacterium
ACCGCATCCTGAACTTCTTCCCCGGTCTCTTCTCCGGCTCCTACACCTTCCCCTCCTACACGGCCTTTGCCAACAACACGCCGTCGGCCTACACGCAGAACTTCGCGGGCGCGGGCACGACGGGCGGGACGACCGAGCCGAACCTCTCCGAGTACGCCTTCTTCGCGCAGGACGACGTGCGCGTCACGCCGCATCTCACCTTGAACCTCGGCGTGCGCTACGACTACGAGTCGTTGGCCTGCCCGCCGGTGACGAACCCCGACCCGCTGCTCACGGGTAACGGCATCAACACCGGCAACTGCCCGAAGGACAAGAACAACTTCGGGCCGCGCGCGGGCTTCTCCTACTCGCCCGACGAGAAGACCGTGGTGCGCGGCGGCTTCGGCCTCTTCTACGCGCGCACGCCCGCCATCGTCTTAGGCACGGCGCACTCGCAGAACGGCATACAGGTCACGGGCGTCAACCTGACGGCCGCGCAGTTGACGACGCTCGGCCTGAGCTACCCGCGCATCCTGACGGCCGTGCCCACGGTCGGCAGCGCCAACCCGAACCTCTACTACTTCGCGCCCGACTACGTGCAGCCCTACGTCGAGCAGGGCCGGCTCGGCGTCGAGCGCGAGCTGAGGCACGGCCTGAGCCTCTCGGCCACGTACCTCTTCTACAAGGGCGTCCACCTGACGCGCACGCGCGACGTGAATCTCTTCGCGCCCGTCGCGCTGAGCGCTGCGGGCCCCGGCGGCACTGTCTACACCTTCCAGCGCTTCCCGACGGCGCGGCCGATCTCGCGCACAACGGGCGCCTCCTACAACCGCATCAGCGTCTTCGAGAGCGCCTCGCGCTCGCTCTACAACGGCTTGGCCTTTCAGGCGACGCAGCGCTTCTCGCGCGGCTTCCAGTTCATCGCCGCCTACACCTATTCGCGCGCGCGTGACGACCGACCCGACCAGACGACGGTCGTCGTCGGCGCCGACGACGCGAAGATTGTGGAGAACCAGATTAACCCCGGCCTCGACTACGCGCGCTCGGACACAGACCTGCGCCACCGCTTCGTCTTCAGCCCCATCTACGACATCGGCAAGATTAAGTGGAGCGACAACCCCGTAGCGCGCGCCGTCTTCAGCGATTGGACGCTCTCGGGCATCGTGCAGATGCAGTCGGGCTCGCCCTACTCGGCGCTCATCGGCAACGACCCGAACAACGACGGCAACCGCTCGAACGACCGCCTGCCGGGCACCGTGCGCAACCAGTTCACGACGCCCTCGGTCTATCAACTGGACACGCGCGTCACGCGTAACTTCCACTTCACCGAATCGGTGCGCCTGCGCCTGATGCTCGAAGCCTTCAACCTCTTCAACCGCGCCAACGTGGTGACGGTCAACACGACGGCCTTCAACTTTACGGGCGGCGCGCTCGTCGCTCCGTCCTTCATCACGGCCTTCGGCACGCCGCGCACCTTCTCCTCGCCCGCCTCGGGCACGACGACCTTTGCGACGCCGCGCCAGTTGCAGCTCGCCGTCAAGTTCGACTTCTAGCAGAAGGGCAGCGTTATAAACTAAAAGCGGGGCGCTCTGAATTCAGAGCGCCCCGCTTTTTTTGTTAAGCGCGTGACAGCGCCGCTTCAGCGCCGGCCCGAGTTAAGGATGCGCAGCAGCGCGAGGAAGATGTTGAAGGCGTCGAGGTAGAGCGAGAGCGCGCCCGCGACGTACTCGTTGGTGGGGTAGCGCCGGATGATGTTCGACGTGTCGTAGAGCACGAAGCCCGAGAAGAGCAGCAGCGTCGCGGCCGCCACGGCGAACCCGAGCGCCGACGAGCCGAGGAAGATGTTGACGACGCCCGCCAGAATCACCACGATGAGCCCCGTCGTCACCATCCCGCGCATGAAGCTGAAGTCCTTCTTCGAGATGAAGACGTAGGCCGTCAAGCCCCCGAAGATGCCGACCGTCAACACCCCGGCCGCTAAGATCGAGCCGGGATTTATCTGCAAGATAAACGCGATGAGCGGCGAGATGACCACGCCCGTCAGCGTCGTAAAGCCGAAGAGCGCGACGAGGTTCAAGCCCCGCACGTGGCGCACGGCCTGCGCGCCCATCACGCCGCCGATCATGATGAAGAACATGATGAGCGGGTGCTCGAAGGCGAACTGCAAGAGCGGCTTGAACGACAGGCCGAGCATGACGCCGCCGATGGCGAAGAGCGTCGCCGCGAAGAAGAGCGCGTAGACTTTGCGGATAAAGCCCATCCGCTCCTCCACGCTCGCGCGCGCCGCCGTCTCCATGCCGTAGCTGCCCCACGCACCGGACGGTTGCTGCCAGCCCGGTCGCTGCTCGAAACGCTGATTCCGCGACTGAAAGTCTTTCATCTAAAGTCCTTCTCCGAAAGGGTCAAGACCAAACGGCGCGTGCCCTTGTTCGCGCGCCGTCAACTTAGATGTTAACACGGAACGCAACGCTGTACGGCGCGCCGGTGCGCGGGCTTTCAAACCGTGCGCGTTAATGCTTAAATTGGCCGGTGCTGAGAATCCTGCTCGTCGGGCTCGCGGGCCTCTTGGGCACGCTCTGCCGCTACTGGATTTCGGGCGCCGTCTCGCGGCGCTATGGCGAGGCGTTCCCCTTGGGCACGCTCGCCGTCAACCTCATGGGCTGCTTCGCCGCCGGCCTTCTCTTCCACTTCATGCAGGAGCGCGGGGCCTTCTCAGAGACGGCGCGCGCCGCGGTCTTCGTCGGGCTGCTCGGCGGCTTCACGACCTTCTCCGCTTACGGCTTGCAGACCTTCGCTTTGCTGCGCGAGGGGCGTGTCGGTGTGGCCGCGCTCAACGTCGTCGTCTCGAACCTGCTCGGCCTGCTCATGGTCTTCGCCGGCTACTCGACGGCGAGACTGGTGGGGGGCGCGTGAGGGGGAGGGAAGCGACGGCTCAGCCGGCGGGCGCGATTCCGCCCATTCTCTTTGTGCTCGCGGCGGCGCTCTTGTGGAGCACGGGCGGGCTCTTCATCAAGGCGACGCCGCTCGACGCCTTTCAGCTCTCGTTCGGGCGCGCGCTCTTTGCGACCGTGACGGTGGCCGTGCTGACGCGGCGCGAAGGGTTCCGCGCTACGGGGCTGACGCTCATCTCGTCCGTGCTTTACGCGGCGCTCCTCCTCCTCTTCGTGATGGCGAACAAGCTGACGACCGCGGCCAACGCCATCTTCCTACAGTACACCGCGCCGGTCTACGTGCTCGTGCTCGAACCCTTGCTCTTCAAGGAGAGGTTCCGGCGCGGCGACGTGTTCGTCGTTGTGGGGTGCGTCGTGGGGATGTCGCTCTTCTTCGTCGGGCGGCTCCGGCCGCAGGACGTAGAGGGTAACTTGACGGCGCTCGCGTCGGGCGTCTGCTTCGCGCTCTTCCTGCTTTCGCTTCGTCACCCGCGCGCGAGCCGCGTCAACCGCGCCTCGTCGGTCATCTACGGGAACCTTCTGCTCTGTCTCGTCACGCTCCCTTCGTTCGTGCCGGTCGCGGGTGCGCTGACATTGAAAGATGTGCTGATCGTTCTCTACCTCGGCGTCGTCCAGATCGGGCTGGCCTACACGCTCTTCACGCTGGGCATGGCGCGCGGCGTGCGCTCGCTCGACGCGGGCGTCGTCGGCTACATCGAGCCGATGCTCAACCCCATCTGGGTCTTCCTCTTCCTCGGCGAGCGCCCGTCAGGCTGGGCCATCATCGGCGGCTCAATCATCATCGCCGCCGTGCTCGCGCACACCATCGCCTTAGCCCGACGGGCTAAGGCGGAACGATGAAGTCTGAACGCTGAACGATGAACTGTAAGCTTAATGTCTTCACTTCATCGTTCAGCGTTCAGACTTCATCGTTTCATCTGAAGTCTTTGATGAGAACGACGCTCGTCGTCTCGACGCTGCGGGTGGCGACGAGGCGGTTGTCGCGCGACCAGTCGAAGGAGGCAACGTTGTCGGCGGTGAAGTTGGTCAACTGTACGGGCTTACCGCCCGCGAGCGGCTGAAGCCAGACGTTGGTCGTGCCTGTCCGCGCGTCGAGGTAGGCGATGCCGCGATTGTCCGGGAGCCAGACGGTGTTGGCGCGGAAGGTCTGCGCGACTTCGTAGAGCTTGACGGGCTCGCCGCCTTCGATGGGGATGACCGCGAGACGGTTCGCGGAGAAACGCCCTTCGCCGTACGTGCAGACGAACGACTTGCCGTCGGGCGAGACGAAGGGCCACGACGCCGGCCGGTTCGTCAGTCTCACCGGCTCGCCGCCGTCAATCGAGACCTTCCACACCGCCGCGTCCTGCCCGCCGCCCGTCGTCGCATAGACGACCGAGCGCCCGTCCGGCGTCACATGCGGGAAGTTCTCGCCGCGCCCCGAGCTTAGACGAACAGGGTTCGACCCGTCGGCGTCCATCCGCCAGATGTTGAAGGCCCCGCCCGCGCGGTTTGAGACGAAGACGACGTAACGACCGTCGGGCGAGACCGACGGCCCGTAGTTCGAGCGCGCGCCCGCGGTCAACTGCCTCTGCCCCGTCCCGTCCGCGTTCATCAACCAGATGTCCCAGCCCCCGCCCGCCATCGACGCATAGACGACCCGCCCGCCCGGCGCCCAAGAGAGCCCGTAGAAGCCGTCGAACTTTCCAGAGCCCGTCGTAATCTGCCGCGCGCGCGCCGCGTCTCCGCCCGCGGCCACCCACACGTTCGGCACGCGGTCGGTCTGCACGGTGACGAGTGCGGAGCCGTCGGCCGTCACGCTCGCGCCGAGGTACGTGTTCAGGTCGTTCGTCACGCGGCGCATCTCGCCCGAAGGCAGAGAGAGCATCCAGATTTGCGCGGGGCTCAGCTCAGCTTCGGTCGCGCTGACGACGAGCCCCGAGCCGTCGGGCAGCCAAGACAACTGCCGCACGTCCATCCAGCGCGCATCGGTCACGCGCCGCTCCGCGCCGTCCGAGGCTTGAATGGTCGTCAGCCCGAGCGCGGGCGAGCTGCCGTCCGCCAACTCGGTCGAGCCGTAGATGCAGGCGATGGTCTTCCCATCGGGCGACCACGCGGGCAGGCTGAAGAAGTCGGGCGCGCTGCGCTTGACGAGCGCGTGCTCGTTCGCGCCGTCGGCGTCGGCGATGAAGAGCGTCAGCTCGTGCCCGAACTCGCCGCGGATGAAGGCGAGCCTTCGGCCGTCGGGCGAGACGGTGGCGGGGCCGCCGCCAAAGCTGTCGCTCAGAACCTTCACCGCCGGGCCGCCGAGCACGGGCACGCGGAAGAGCGCGGGCGGCTGCTGTCCCTCCTGCAACGCGCCGTAGTAGAGGTGCTGGCTGTCGGGCGAGAAGACGAGCGCGCCGTAAGATGCGCCCTCGCTTGGTGCGATGAGCTGCTGCGTGTTGCTCGCGGCCGCGACCTGTCTGACCCAGACGCCCTGACCCTGTCGCCCGGGTTCGTTGGCGACGTAGGCGAGGTAGTTGCCGTCCGGCGAGATGACCGCCTCCGCCACCGCGCCCGTCACGGGCAGCCGCGTCAACTTCATCGTGGGGAAGGCCGCGGGCGCGTGCGTGCGCACGCGCTCCACGTCCGGCCGCACGGAGGTTCGATAGATGAAGTAGACGAGCGCCGCGACCGAGACGAAGACGACCGCCGCGATCAGCACGGCCGCGCGGACGGGATGGCCGTCGGGCGCTTGAGCGTGGACGGAGGCGTCGCGCGTGTCGCTTGATGAAGTTGATGCTGCCGGAACGTGGCCGTTCGAGCGCGGCTCGTGCGCTTGAACGCCGGGCCGCGCGCTCGTCTCTTTCTCGGAAGAGGGAGACTGAGTGGCCGCGGTGTCTAGTGCAGAGCCGGTGGGATGATTGACAACAGCGCCGCTGTCATCGACAGTCTGTGCGGCGGTGAAGGCATGCGCCTCTTCCAGTCCTTCACGCCGTTCCTTCACCTCGACGGCGAAGCGGTAGCCGCGGCGCGGGACGGTCTCGACGAACGCGCCGCCGCCCTCGGGCTCGCCGAGCGCCTTGCGCAAAGTGAAGACGTTCTGCGCAAGCGTCGCCTCGCCGACGAAGGTGTCGGGCCAAATCTCCTTCAACAAATCTTCCTTCCGTATCACGTGCCCCGCGCCGCGGACGAGCGCGAGCAGCGTCTCGAACTCCTTCGGGGTGATGCGGACGGGGCGCCCCTCGCGCAGCAGCACGCGCTCTAGGGCGTCCAGCGTGAACCGGTCGAACTCGTATAAGTGCTTGGTTTGACTAGCCATAAACCGCTTTTGAAAGTTCTTTGATAACTCTTTGAAAACTATTTTGGGGCGCTTTGAGCCGCTTTTGATGATCGCCCCGATCCCGCTTCTCGTCTATCCACGCGAACGTGTTGACGCTCCTTATACGAGCCGCACACGCCGGCCTGTTCGGGACTTTCGACGGGACGGGCGCGTGATTCGCGGCGGCGTCGAGGGCGGCGGGAAGGCCGTCAAGGCTTAAAGGGGTTGGGCCGGGTCGAAAAGAGCCGAGGCCCTTGAGACTAAATGGAGGAAGTATGAAAAAGCAAATTTCGAGAGCACTTCTGGGGCTGGCCGCGACGCTCGCGCTGGCCGTCGCCGCCAACGCGCAGGTCTTACACAGGGTCTTGATTCGCGTCCCCTTCGACTTCGTCGCGGGCGAGAAGCAGATGCCGGCCGGCCGCTACACCGTCCAACGCATCAAGTCCGACGCCGAGAGCGCGCTCATCATCCGGAGCGAGGACGGGCGCTCGACCGCCGTCATCCTGACGAACACGGGCGAGCCCCGGCCCCGCAACGCCGCGCTCGTCTTCCGCCAGTACGGCGACCGGCACTTCCTCGCCGAAGTCTCGATGCCCGGCACATCCTCCGTCCGCGAGCTGCCCCGAACGGCCGCCGAGCGCCGCTTAGAGCGCGAGCTGGCCGAGCAGAAGAATGTTGACGTTGAGTCGAAGACCGTCACCGTCGTCGGCAGTGTAGAGTAAGGGGAGTAGCCAGTAGACAGTAGTAAGACAAAGCGGCGCGTCCGGCCTGTAGACTTCGGACGCGCCGTCTCTCTTTTCTACTGCCTACT
>JBJMGQ010000530.1:0-12836 GCA_045807845.1 Pyrinomonadaceae bacterium
GACGGCGCTCAGACGCAAGCCGCCCGCGCCGAGCACTTCGTTCGCGGCGGGCTGCAAGACGAACATCACTTGAAAGAGCGGCGAGCGGCTCAGGTCGCGCACGGGTTGGAGTTCCTCGACGAGTTTCTCGAACGGCAACTCCTGATGCGCGTAGGCGCCGAGCGCCGCTTCGCGCACACGCTTCAGCAGCTCGCGGAAGGTCGGGTCGCCCGAGAAGTCGGCGCGCATGACGAGCGTGTTGATGAAGACGCCGATGAGGCGCTCGACCTCTGTGCGGCTGCGCCCCGCGACGGGCGTGCCGACGACGATGTCGGTCTGTCCCGTGTAGCGTTGGAGCAAGGTCTGGAAGGCGGCGAGCAGCGTCATAAAGAGCGTGACGCCTTCCCTGCGGCTCAGCTCGTTGAGCTTCTCGGTCAGCGCGCGTGGGAGCGTGAGATAGCGCACCGCGCCGCGGTAAGTTTGCAGCGGCGGCCGCGGGTAATCGGTGGGCAGCTCGATGGGCGCCGGTGCACCCGCAAGTTGTTTGACCCAGTAGTCGAGCTGCTCCCTGAGCACTTCGCCGCCGAGCCACGCGCGCTGCCACGCGGCGAAGTCGCCGTACTGAACGGGGAGTTCGGGCAGAGACGGCTCACGTCCCGCGACGAACGATTCGTACAGCTCCGCCAACTCGCCGACGAGCACACCCGAAGACCATGCATCGCTGATGATGTGATGCATCGTGAAGAGAAGGACGTGCTCTTCGTCTGCGAGTTGGACGAGCGCGGCGCGTAGCAGCGGCCCGCGCGTGAGGTCGAAGGGACGCCGCGCCTCTTCGTCGGCGAGCCGCCGTGCCTCTTGCTCGCGCTCCGCGGCGGGGAGGCCGCGCAGGTCTACGAATGGGAGGCTCAAGGTTGACTCGCCGGAGACGAACTGTCGAGGCTCGCCGTCGGCGACCTCGAAGGTGGTGCGTAAAGCCTCGTGACGGCGCACCACTTCGTCGAGACTCCGGCGCAGGGCATGCGCGTCGAGCCGGCCTTCGACGCGCAACGCGGAGGGGATGTTGTAGGTGGCCGTGCCGGGTTGGAGCTGGTCGAGGAACCAGAGACGCTGTTGTGCGAACGAGAGCGGCAGCCCGCATGTGTCGCGCTCGACGCGCACGAGCGGCGGCGCGGTCGTCCCGCCTCCGGCCTTGAGGCGCGATTCGATGTGCCGCGCCATTTCGGCGACGGTCGGCGTCTCGAAGATGGTGCGGACGTGGAGGTCGGCGCGGAACGCTTCGCGCAGACGCGCGATGAGCTGGAAGGCGAGCAGCGAGTGGCCGCCGAGGTCGAAGAAGTCATCGAACGCTCCGACGCTTTCGCGCCCGAGCACGCGCGCGCAGATGCCCGCCACCATCTCTTCGATTGGCGTGCGCGGCGCGATGAAAGCTTGCGCGCGCGCCTGCGCCTCCTCTTTCGGCGGCGGGAGCGCGCGGCGATCAACCTTGCCGTTCGGTGTGAGCGGCAGACGTTGCAGCTCGACGAAGCTCGCGGGGAGCATGTAGTCGGGCAGCGTCGCTTTCAGGAAGTCGCGCAGCGCGGCGGCGTCCGGCGCTGCTTCGCCCGCGTCGCACACGACGTAGGCGACGAGACGATGCTCGCCCTGCACGTCCGTGCGCACGACCGTCACCGACGCGCGCACCCGTGGGTGTTGGCTGAGCGCCGCGTCCACCTCACCCGGCTCGACACGGTAGCCGCGAATCTTTATCTGCTCGTCGCGGCGCCCGAGAAATTCGACGTGGCCGCTCGGCAGGCGGCGCGCGACATCGCCCGTCCGGTAGAGACGCGCACCCGGCTCGCGCGAGAAGGGGTCGGGGATGAAACGCTCGGCGGTCAGCTCGGGCCGCCCGAGATAGCCGCGCGCGACACCTGCGCCGCCCACGTAAAGCTCGCCCGGTGTGCTGACGGGCGCGGGCTGCGCGTCTTCGTCGAGCAGGTATGCTTGCGCGTTGGCGAGTGGGAGGCCGATGGGGACGGTCGCGGCGCCGTGCGAGTCGCCCGCGCGGCGCGCGTCGAAGGTCAACGCGCCGACGGTCGTCTCGGTCGGGCCGTAGTGGTTGACGACGCGACACTCCGGCGCCAGCGCGCCGACGCGTTCCAGCAGCCAACGTTGACAGGCTTCGCCGCCGAGCACGAGGCGCGCGCGCGGCAGCACCCGGCGGGGTCGCTCGACGGAGAGGAGCCCCGCGAGGTGCGAAGGGACGATCTTGAGGCAGTCAATCTCATGCTGCTCGAAGTACTCGGCCACCGCCTGCGGGTCGGACGCGCGCTCCTGCCCGACGATGTGGAGACAGCCGCCGCCACAGAGCGAGGGGAAGAGGGTTGTGTTGCCGAGGTCGGCGGCGAAGGTCGAAAGCATTGCGTAGGACGCGCCGGGCGGCAGTTCGAGCACGCGCGCGACGGCGCGCACGTAGTTGAGCAACTGCCGGTGCTCGACGCCCACGCCCTTCGGCCGCCCCGTAGAGCCCGACGTGAAGATGACGTAGACGAGGTTCGCGGGCGATGCCCCGCCCACAAGATTCTCTCCATCCTCGCGCGCGATCTCCGTCCAGTCGGCGTCGAGGTCGAGGACACGCCACGAGCCACGCGGCACCGAGTCGCGATGGCGCTCGTGCGTCAGCACCAGCGCGACGCGCGCCTCTTCACACATGAAGGCGAGGCGCTCGCGCGGGAGCGCCGGGTCGAGCGGGACGTACGCACCTCCTGACTTCAACACGCCGAGAAGGCCGACGATCAACTCGGGCGTGCGCTCCATGTGCAGCCCGACGCAGACCTCCGGCCCGACGCCGCGCTTGCGGAGAGCGCGCGCGAGTTGGTTCGCGCGCCGGTTCAGCTCGCAGAAGCTTAACTGCTCGCCCTCGAACACGAGCGCGGGCGCGTCGGGCGTCGCGGCGGCCCACTCCTCGAAGAGTTGCTGCACGCCCTCGCGCGGCGGAAACTCCGCCACTGTCTCGTTCGACTCGGAGAGCAGTTGACGCTCGCGCGGTGCGAGCAGAGATGCGGCGTCGTGGCGCGCGCGCGGGTCGGCGGTCAGCGCCGCGAGCGCCCGCTCGTAGTAGCCGTAGAAAGAGCGAACGTGCTCGCGGTCGAAGTCTTCGAGGTCGAACTCGAACGACAGCTCAAGACGCGAGGAGGCGATGACGCTACGGTGGAAGGTGGCCTTGAAGGGGAAGTTGGTGACGGAGAGGTCGCTGCCGCCCGCGCCCACATCCTCCACCTTGCCGAGCGTCTTTTCGAGCGAGTGGAAATGAAGATAGCTGAAGGCAGTCTCGAAGAGAGGACGGTTGCCGTGCCTCATTTGGAGGGCCGGGAGCGGGTAGCGTCGATGCGGCAGAACTTCCAGCTCGGCCTCGTAAGCCTGCCGCGCGAGGTCAAGCCACGTCCCCGGCCGCACGCGGCAGCGCACGGGGAGCGTGTTGAGGAAGAGACCGCGCACCTCGTCGCCGCCGGGGACTTCGGGCCGCCCGTTGAAGACCATCCCCGTCAACACATCGTTGCATCCGCTGAGGACGCACATCGCCTTCAGGTGCGCCGCGAAGAGCACGCTCTTGAGCGGGACGCCCGCCTGACGCGCGACGCGGTGCAAAGCCTCCGTCAGTTGGATGTTGAGACTGAAGTCGAGCTTGTGGTCTTCGATGGTCTGTGCGGCGGCCGGTGGCCGTGGGCGACGCGGCAGACGCGTCAGCTCCGCGCCGTCCAGCTTCGCGTCCCAGAAGCGTTGACACGCTTCGGATTCGAGCGCCTCCTGCTCCATCCGAACGAAGTCGCGGAAGGCCACGGGCGGCGGCGGCGCGTTGGGCGGCGTTTGATGGTTGAGCAGTGCGTAGTAGTGCTCACACATCTCGGCGAGCGTGAGGTTGGTGCTCCAGCCGTCCGAGACTGCGTGCGGCTCGGTCAGCGTTAGTTGGAACGTCTCGTCGGTGAGGCGGTGGACAAAGAAGCGCAGGAGCGGCGGGCGCGACAGATCGAAGAGGTTGTAGTTCTCGCGCTCGATGAAGTCTCTGAGCACCGGCGCCTGCTCTGCGGGCGAGAGTTCACGCAAGTCCGCCAGCCCGACGCTCATGCGCGCCGTGCGATGAACGAGCTGCACGGGGCGGCTGTAAGTGACGAGGTCGAAGGAGGTGCGCAGGATGGCGTGGCGCTCGATGACGCGGTTGACCGCCTCGTCGAAGGCCGCGAAGTCGAAGGGCGAGCGCAGGTGGAAGCTGTTGACGTTGTGGTAGGCGGGCGGGGTCGGGGCGTCCGGTCTCAAGTCCATGTGCGAGAGCATGCCGAGCTGAATCATCGTCAGCGGGTATGCGTCCTCGATGCCTCGGGGCAGGCGGCGCCGGTCGTCCTCCGAGATGAGGCTGAAGGGCGCGCACGACTCGCGCGATTCATGCACGCTCTGTGCGGCGCGAGGCGGGGCCGTCTTCTCCTGTTCGGAGGCGGGCCGCGAGTTCTTCTGTTTCTTGAGTAGTTCGAGGAGTAAACGTTTCTCCGGCGTGAGCGTAGCCAGACGTTCGGTGAAGCGATCCATTCTGCCCTCCTATGGTTCCCCCTGCCCGTCTCCCTGTGTCGTGCGAAAGGCGGCGGTCGGAAGTGGTGCGACGCCCGACCGCCGCCTTCGCGATTTGGTACTACGGCGCGCGTCTAACGGCCGCCGACCTCAGTCCAGCGACGCCCGTCCCATTCCCACGTATCGCCGAAGCGTTGCGCGCCGGAACGCCCACCAAAGAGAACGAGTCGCGCGCGCGACTCGTCTTCAGCCATGATGTTGTTGCCGACGCGCGCGGGCGGCCCCGTGTCGGCGACCTTGCGCCAGACGTTGCCGTCCCACTCCCAAGTGTCGCCGAAGGGCGCGTCCGCCCCCGCGCCGGAGCCGCCGAAGAGGATGACGCGCGCGCGAGCCGTGTCGTAGGCCATCGAGTGATTGCTGCGCGGCGCGGGGCCTTTGGCCGCGGACTTCTCCCAACGCGTGCCGTCCCAGAGCCAAGTGTCGCCCAGACTATTCTCTCCGTCGGAGCCGCCGAAGAGAACGACGCGACCGCGCGCCGCGTCGTAGGCCATCGCGTGTGAGGCGCGGGGCGTGGGGCCGCTCGTAGCGACTTTGCGCCAGCTCGCGCCGTCCCACTCCCACGTCTCGCCGGAGCGCAGACCTTTGCCGCCCACCTCGTAGTAGCCGCCGAAGAGCACCACCCTTTGGCGACGCGAGTCGTAAGTCATGGCGGGCACGTCGCCGCCCGGAGGCCCTCCGTCGGCCATCTTCCGCCACGCGGCGCCGTCCCACTCCCAAGTGTCTCGGAAGATGGTTCCGTTGTTCCAGCCGCCGAAAAGGACGACGCGACCGCGCGCCGCGTCGCAGGTCATCACATGGTCGTCGCGCGCCGCGGGGCCCTCCGTTGTCAGGAGTCGCCAGACGCTTCCGTCCCACTCCCACGTATCGCCGAAGACGGTGCGCGTGGCGTGGAAGTAGCCGCCGAAGAGAATTAACTTGCGCCGCGTCGCATCGTAAGCGAGCGCGGGGTATTCGCGCGGCGAAGGGCTGTTGCTGCCGGTCGGCGAAGGGGTACTGCTCGCGCCGCCCGCGGTCTCGCCCTTCTCAGTTCCCGGCCCCCGACTCTTCATGTTGTTGAGAGCGCCACAGGAGGCGGCAGCCGCGGCCAGCAGCAGCGCCGCCGCGCGCCATCTCCCGCCGCAAGGCTTCAGGTAGTGCATGGACGAAGCGCCCGGACTCAGGACGCACCCAGTCTGCCCGCTCCCTCGAAGACGGGCACTTCAAACTTCAACGTGTGCTCGCAGAAGTCGAGCCACTCGGCCGTCACGTCGTCGAAGACGATGTGCTCGTCAAGGAAGATGCCGCCGGTGACGGTGAAGTTCTCTTGAAGGTAGAGGAAGTCGTCGTCGGTCAGCTCACGCGGCGCTTCCACTTCACGTCCTTCGACTTCCTGCTTTTCGCGCCGCACGGCCGCGGCGTTTTCGCTCCACCCGCCGAACTCGCGCAGCCGCCCGAGCGGGTACGCCTTGCAGTAGTTGCCCATCGTTGCCATTGACTAAAACCCTCCTGCTTTCTGCTTTCTGCTCAAGTCGCGTCCCCTTCAAGACATCAGTATTTGAGCGCGACGAGCGGGTCTACTTTCGTCGCGCGACGCGCCGGGATGAAGGTCGCCAGCAGCGCGACGCCGAGCAGTACCAGCGGCATGCCGATAAAGGTCAAGGGGTCTGTGGCCGAGATGCCGTAGAGCAGGCTCGACATCACGCGCGTCACGACGAAGGCGACGGCGAGCCCGAGGACGATGCCGGCGACCGTCGGCAAAAGACTCTGCCCGACCACCAGCTTCACGATGTCGAGCGGGCGCGCGCCGAGCGCGATGCGGATGCCGAGCTCCTGCGTCCGTTGCGCGACGTAGTAGGAGATGACGCCGTAGATGCCGACCGCCGCGAGCAGCAGCGCCAGCACGGCGAAGGCTCCGAACAGAATCATGACGAAGCGGCGGCGGGCGACCGAGTCGGCGAGTATCTCGTCCATCGTCCGCAGGTTCGTCACCGGCAAATCTTTGTCGAGCGCGCCGACCGTCGCGCGCAGCGACGAGGCCAACGCTCGCGGGTCGCCCGCGCTGCGCACGACGAAGGTCATGTGCGCGGGCGGGTCTTGCAGGTAGGTGAGATAAATCTGCGGCAGCGGCTCGGCCTCAAGTCCCCAATGATGCACGTCGCCGACCACGCCGACGACCGTGGCGTCCTGTCCACCATCGCCCGCGCCGCCGAGCCGGATGCGCTTGCCGAGCGGGTCTTCCTGCGGCCAGAAGCGGCGCGCCATTGATTCGCTGATGAGGATCACGTCCTCTTTGTCGCGCTCCGTGATGGCGCGCCCGCGCAGCAGCGGGATGCCCATCGTGCGGAGATAGTCGGGACTGATGGCACGCCAGTTCGTCGTCGGCGGCGCCTCGCCCGCGCCGGGCAGCGGGCGCCCCTCGACGATGAAGGAGATGGAGGAGTTGCCGCCGCCGAGCGGCAGGTGGTTCGTCGCGCCGACCGAACGCACGCCCGTGAGCGCCGAGACGCGCTCGATGACCTGCGTGTAGAAGTTGGCGCGCTGTTGCGGGTCGCTGTACTTCTGGGGCGAGATGGAGAGGTTCATCGTCATCAGGTTGTCGGGGTTGAAGCCGGGGCTGACGTTGAGCAGATAGACGAAGCTCTTGATGAGCAGCCCCGCGCTGATGAGCAGCATGAGCGAGAGCGCGACCTCCGAGACGACGAGGATGGCGCGCGTGCGCGTGCGCCCCTGCCCGCCGCCCGCGCCCTTGCCCGCACCCTCCTTGAGCGTCTGGTTCTGGTCGGGCGCAGAGGCTTGCAGCGCCGGGGCCAGCCCGAAGACCAGACCCACCAGCACCGAGATGAGGATCGTGAAGCCGAGCACCCAGAGGTCGATGCCGATCTCGCCGACGCGCGGGATGTAGCCGGGGCTGACGTGCACGAGCATGTTGACGCCCCAGATGGCAAAGAAGATGCCGAGCACACCGCCCGCCAGCGCGAGCAGCGTCGCCTCGGTCAGAAGTTGGCGGATGATGCGCGAACGCGGCGCGCCGAGCGCGGTGCGCAGCGCAATCTCTTTCTGCCGCGCCGAGGCGCGCACCAGCAGCAGGTTCGCCACGTTGGCGCACGTGATGAGCAGCACGAGCCCGACCGCGCCGAAGAGCACGAGCAGAGAGGTGCGCGTGTTGCCGACGACCTGCTCGCGCAGCAGCACGGGCGTCATGCTCCACCCGGCGTTGCTCTGTGGAGACTGCTGTTCGAGCCGCGCAGCCAGCACCTTCAGCTCGGCCTGCGCCTGCCCGACCGTCAGCTCCTTCTTGAGCCGGCCGACGCCGACCAGCACGTGGTTGCGCCGGTCGCTGAGCGCGTCCGCTTCGAGTGCCGTCGGCACCCAGAGGGTGGGAGTAGAAGACTGCTCGTTGGCCTTCGGGAACTCGAAATCGGCGGGCAGGACTCCGGCGACCGTATACATTTTGCCGTCGAGCGCGAGCGGCTGGCCGATGACGCTGCGGTTCGAGCCGAAGCGCCGCTCCCACAACCCGTGGCTCAGGATGACGCCGCGGCTCTGACTGCCCTGCTCATCTTCGGGCAGGAAGTTTCGCCCGAGCACCGGCTCGACTCCGAGGAGGTGGAAGAAGTTCGACGAGACGAGCCCGGCATCGACGAGGTCGGGCTCGCCCTGCCCCGTCAACGTTATCTCCTGATAGCGCAGCAGCGAGAGCTGCTCGAAGGCCGTGTTCTGCTCGCGCAGTTGGGCGAAATCCGCCGGCGCCATCTCGCCCTGCGTAATCGCTTTGCGCGGGTTGACGGCGTAGACCATGACGAGCTGTTCCGGGTCTTTGAAGGGCAGCGGTTGGAGTAAGACAGCGTTGACGACCGAGAAGATAGCCGTGTTGGCACCGATGCCGAGAGCGAGCGTCAAGACCGTAATGAAGGTGAAGGCGCGACTCTTCAACAACGACCGCGTGCCGAAGCGTATGTCCTTCCACAAGGTAGTCATCCAACATCTCCTTTCGTACTGGCTCGAATGCGTGACATTGTATAAGCCGCGGGCGAACAGTGTCACTGCACTTTGTCGGCGACGCCGGAGCCGTGTGCGTCGCCCGCCGCCGCCGCGCCCCGTTCAGACGAGGGCTCGGCTCAACTGATGGAGGTCTTTGAAGAGCGTGCGGAGCAGCAGCGCGCTCGATTCGTTATTAAAAAAGTGGCCGCCCGGGAACATGTGCAGCGCGAAGGCCGCGTTCGTGTGCTCGCGCCAGCCTTCCAAGTCATGACGACCCACGTCCGGGTCTTGCAAGCCGCCGAAGGCGGTGATGGGACAGTCGAGCGGGCGGTCGGGCGTGTACCTGTAGGTATCGCAGATGGCGATGTCGGCACGCAGCATCGGCAACATCAGGCGCATCAGGTCGTCGTAGGCCAGCACCTCGGCGGGCGTCCCGTTCAGGCGGCGCAGCTCCTCGATGAACTCCGGGTCGGGCAGCTCGTAAATCGGTGCGCGGGGCCGCGGCAGGTGCGGCGCGCGACACCCCGACACGAAAAGATGCGACGGCAACAGCCCAAGCTCGCGGCGCAGCAGGCGGGTCAGCTCGAACCCGATCTTCGCGCCCATGCTGTGACCGTAGAAGATGAACGGGCGGTCGAGGTGGGGCAGGATGGCGCGCGCCATCTCTTCGATGAGCGGCCCGATGCGATTGAACGCCGCCTCGCCGATGCGCGTCTCGCGCCCCGGAAGCTGAAGCGCGCAGACCTCGGCGGCCAGCGCCAGCTCGCCCGCCCAGCGGCGATAGACGCTCGCCCCGCCGCCCGCATATGGGAAGCAGAAGAGGCGCAGCTTCGCATCGGGCTGCGGCCTGTGATACGTCACCCACTTATTCGCCGTCGGCGCGCTCATCAGCTTCGACCCCGCTTCACATGGTTTGCGACCCCGGCCGCTAGACGGTGTTCGGCACTTCGGTTCCGCTGAACTGAAGCTCGGCGGAGTTGAAGCTGCCCGCGCTGTCCGACTCGATCTTGCCGTAGTCGAGCTTGATGATGCGGTCGGCCATGTAGTAGTAGCGGTCGTCGTGGCTGATGACGATGACGGTCTTGCCGCGACTTTTCAGCTCCGGCAGGAGTTGATGATAGAAGACCTCTTTGAAGGCCGGGTCTTGGTCGGCGGCCCATTCGTCGAAGAGATAGATGGGGCGGTCTTCGAGGTAGGCCGTGAGCAGCGCCAGACGCTTGCGCTGACCCTGCGAGAGGTCGGTCGTCGAGAGCGCGCCCTCCTTGACCTGCACCTTGTGCGTGAGCTGAAGCTGCGTGAGGTAGTGCTGTGCCTGCGCGTCAAGCTCCGGCGATTCGAGGCCGAGCAGGCTCTCGAAGATGTAGAAGTCGGAGAAGACGACCGAGAAGTGCTGGCAGTAGAAGTCGCGGTTCTCGTCCGTGATGGGTCGCCCGTCGAGGTATATCCGGCCCGTCTCGGGCGCGTAGAGACCCGTCAGGAGTTTGGCGAGCGTCGTCTTGCCGCTGCCGTTGCCGCCGACGAGGAAGACGATGCCCCCCGGCTCAAGCGAGAGGTCGATGGGGCCGAGCGTGAACTTGCTGTCCTCGCCCTCGCGCATGTAGCTGTGCGTCACGCCGTTCAGTTCCAGACTGCGCCACGTGGCCTTCTCGCCGTCGTGCGCTTCGGTCGGCCCGTCGTGAATGTTGGCGGCCAACGTTAGACCCATCTCCTCGACTTTGCGGAGCGCGACCTCGCCGCGGCCGAGCGTGGGCACGGTGTTCATCACCACCTGCAAAGGGGTCATCATGTAGAGCATGACGATGGTGAAGCCGGTGAGGGTCGAGACGCTGATCTGCGTGAAGCCCGGCAGGACGAAGATGAGCAGGCCGATAATCACGAAGACGAGCAGTTGCCCCCAACTGGCCGCGAGCGTGTAGATGGTCATGCCCGAGACGTTGTGGCGGCGGAAGGAGGCGGCGGTCGTCTGCAAGACCTGCGTGAGGAAGGCTTCGCCGCGGCGACGGTGCAGCTTCAGCTCTTTGATGCCGTCGGTGAGCGAGCCGAAGTGCTTGTAGAGCGAGTCGCCCTCTTCGCGCGCCTGCTCAAGATACTTCAGCGCCTTGATGACCCCGAACTGGTAGCTCAGGATGCCGAGCACCATCAACCCGAGGATGGCCAGCAGCAGCACCCACGAGAGGAAGCCCATGTAGACCAGACAGGCGAGCACGACCGCCGTGTTGATGCAGATGACGGGAATCATGTTGACGACGTTGGTGATGGCCGGCACGTCGTCCGTGAGGACGGCGAACAGGCGCGGCGCGCCGACCTCTTCCAAGTTACGCAGCGGGACGGCGAGGATTTGGCGGCTGAGTCGCATGCGCAGATCGAAGAGCGCGCCCTGCCCGAGCCGGAGCAGCAGCAGTTCGGAGGCCGCGCGCGTCAGCGCCAACATCAGGCAGAGCGCGATGAAACTCCAGACGAGCGTCGCCCCGGAGTTTTTGTTACTGACCAGCGCCGCGTTGATGATGGCGAGCAGCGCCGTGTTGCTCGCGCCGCTGATGACGCCCGCGAGGATGGCGAGCGCGACGAAGCGGCGGGAATACTTGAGAAGAAATGAGACGAGTTTCATTGGTCACTCCGTTTCTGTCAGCTCGATGCAGGCGCGCAACTTCTCGGCCAGCACCTCGACGTGAGGCTCCTGTACCATCGTGCCGTGAAAGCCCGGTACCCAGATGATTCGCGGCGGCTCGGCGAGGAACTGCCCCCAGCCCATCGTCGGGTCGCGCGAAATCAACTCCAGTAGCTCGGGGTTCATGTCATCGGGGTCAATCTCGCTGGCGCGAAAGAGCGTCAGCGGCCCCTTGTAAGGTTGCGGTCTGTAATTGAAGACGGCCTTGGCGCGCGCCTTGTACCCGCGCAGCAGCCGCAACATCTGCGACAACTGGAACTCCTGCGGCAGCAGCTCAATCCGCTTGGCCTGTGCCAGCACGTACTCCATCTGCTCGGTGCGCCCGAGCGTCTCGAAATGCTCGAAGGAGATGGGCAGCTCCCTCGCGTACTGCCCCGCCATCTCCATCGCAATTCTGACCATCGCGCGCGGCTCGTCCACGTCGTCGAAGGTTTCGCCCTCGGTGGCGGCGCCGAAGACGGGCGCGGGACGGTCGAAGAGTGCGAGCAAGTCCACGCGCTCGCCCTGCCGCGTGAGCTGCTGCGCCATCTCGAAGGCCGCGACGCCGCCGAACGACCAGCCGCCGAGCAGGTAAGGGCCGCGCGGCTGCACAGAGCGCAGCACCTCGATGTAGTGCGCCGCAATCTCTTCGACGGTCGTCGGCGGCGTCTCCGGGTCGGGCGCCTGAAAGGCGTAGAACGGTTGATCGGCGCCGAGGTGCTGCGCCAGCGCGATGTAGCACATCACGGTGCCGCCGACGGCGTGGATGCAGAAGAAGGGCCTGCGCCCGACCTCGCCCGTCTGTAGGCGGACGAGCGGCGTCTTCGAGAAGAGCCCCGCCTGTTGCCGCAGCGCTTCGGCAAGCTGCCGGATGGTCGGCGCCTCGAAGAGAAGCGAGATGGGGAACTCCTGCCCGAAGAGTCTCTGCACCAGAGCCATCACGCGCATCGCAAGGATGGAGTGGCCCTTGAGGTCGAAGAAGTTGTCGGTGACGCCGATGGGGCGCACGTCGAGCACGTCCTCCCAAATCTGCACGAGCTGAAATTCGAGGCCATAGATGGGCGCGACGTAGGCCGCCTCAAGCTCGGGTCGCTCCTGTCCGGGCGCGGGCAGCGCGCGGCGGTCAACCTTCCCGTTGGCCGTCAGCGGCAACGTTGGGAGCGTGACGAAGGCCGAAGGAATCATGTACTCGGGCAGCTTCGCGCCCACGTACTGCCGCAGTTGATTGACGGCGGGCAGCGTCGTGCCTTCGCGCGCGACGAGGTACGCGACAAGCTCCCTCTCGCCCGCGCCGCCCCCGTGCGTCGAGACGGCGGCGTCCTGCACTTCCGGATGACCCTTCAAGACGGCCTCGACTTCACCCAGCTCGATCCGGAATCCGCGTATCTTCACCTGCTCGTCGTTGCGCCCCAGATACTCGAACACCCCGTCGCCTCGCACTCGCCCCACATCTCCCGTCCGGTACAGACGTGCTCCCGCCTCTCCTGAAAACTCGTCGGGCACGAACCGCTCACCCGTCAGCTCAGGGCGGTTGACGTAGCCGCGCGCCACCCCTGCCCCACCGATGTAGAGTTCGCCCGCGACACCGATGGGCACCGGGCACAATCTTTCGTCGAGCACATACATCCGCGTGTTCGCGACCGGTCGCCCAATC
>JBJMGQ010000531.1:0-7969 GCA_045807845.1 Pyrinomonadaceae bacterium
CAGTACTGCCAGTTAACGTTGACGAAGCCGGTGCCGCTGGTAGGCACGGTGTAGGTGTGGTTCGCGCCGGCCTCCCATGTGACGGTGCCGTTCGCGGCAATCTTGATGAACTTGAACTGGAGGGTCTGCCCCGCCGGGACGCTGGCGGTCAGGAACCAGTTCGGGTAGTTGGGCGCGAGCATCGGGCCGACCGCCGCGTCCCACGTCGTCGTCCAGTTGCCCAGCTCGACCGTATTGCCCGTCAGGAAGATGTAGTCGCCCACGACGGTCGGGCTGGCGTTGAAGACGGTGAAGGTGACGGGGATGAGCTTGGCCGTCAGGACTGTGAGCTGGATGCCGATTGAGACCTGACTCGCGGAGTTCGTGACCGTCAGTTGATAGTTGCCGTTCGTCACCGAGGGCACGGTGGCGACGATCTGCGTCGCAGACCATGAGTTGACGACAGCGGTTGTCGTTCCAAACTTCACGGTGCCTTGCGTCGTCCCGAAATTCTTGCCGCCGATGGTGACTTTCACACCCGGCTGCGCCGAGGTCGGGCCGACGGAGCCGATCTGCGGGAAGCCGCCCGTCTCGGTCGCCTGCCAGACGGCGACGCTGCCCGCGGGCAGAGAGAAGGCCGCGACGGGGTTGTTGCCGCCTGAGCCGGAAGTGACGTTGATGTTGACGCCCGAGAGCAGCCCCGTCAGGTAGTCGTTGTAGGTGCCGACGGGCAGAGCGGTGTTCAGCCCCGTGATGTTCGCGGCCGTGGCGCCCTTGTTGATGGCAACGAGGACGACGTTGCCGTAGAACTTACGCTCGTAGATGTATACGTCGTTGTTCATCCAGCGCTGCTGGTGCGAGCCGTAAGGAATCGCCGTGTTGTTGCGCCGCAAGGTCGAGAGGCGGTTCGTCAAGGTGTAGGCGGTCGTCGAGGTGCTGAAGGCGTTCATCATCGGGCGGTTGTAGGGGTCTGTGCCGCCCGAGGTGTCGTTGTGCAGGTACTGCTCGGTGCCGTAGTAGATGCAGGGGATGCCGCGCTCGGTGAGGATGAAGGCCAACGCCTGATGCAGCCGGGTGTTGTTGTTGTTCACAGACAGGAAGCGCGCCATGTCGTGGTTGTCGATGAAGGTGACGAGGTCTTCCTTCCAAGTGAAGTTCGTGCCCTCCTGCGTGATGACGGTGTCGATGT
Source organism: Pyrinomonadaceae bacterium (assembly GCA_045807845.1). Lineage (GTDB taxonomy): Bacteria > Acidobacteriota > Blastocatellia > Pyrinomonadales > Pyrinomonadaceae > QHXN01. The sequence goes on from JBJMGQ010000531.1 coordinate 1,169, forward strand.
CGGAGAAGTTCGAGTTCGACGCGAAGACGCTGCGGATGGCCGTGTTGAGCGGGAAGTCGAGAAGCGAGATGCCGCTCTTGTTGGCGAACTTGTAGGAGTCGTGGTAGAGCGGGTCGCTCGTGTTCCCCTGATACCACTCGCCGAAGAGGAAGCTGTCGCCGTTGGTGTAGATCGAGTTGGCGAAGCTGTACTCCCAACCCCACGTGACGTGCTTGACGGCGTCGATGCGGAAGCCGTCCACGCCGTGCTGCTGGAAAGCCTGCGCCGACGCCTTCAAATAAGCGTCCACGGTCGCATGCTCCTGATTGAGGTCTGCGAGGTCGAAGAGCGTGTAGTACTCGACTTGATAGCGGTCGTCCCAGCCGCCCCCAGAGATGTTGGCGTTGTGGTGGAAGTAACCGTTGGTGTCGTTGGTGAAGTTGCCGACGAAGGTGCCGTTGTCGTAGAAGGCGCCGAACTCGCCCGCGTTGTCCTGCGTCGTGTGGTTGGGCGCGAAGTCGATGATGACCTTGATGCCGTTCTGGTGCGCGGCCGTCACGAGGCTGTCGAAGGCCGCCCACGTGTTCGACGCGTCGCCCGAATGCTCTTCGATGCGCTTGAAGTCGCGCCCCTGATAGCCGTGATAAGAGGCCGTCGGGTTCCCGTTGCCGTCGGGGATGTTGGTGTTCAGGTTATCGACGGGCGGCGAAATCCAGATGGCGGTAACGCCTAAGCCGGCGAGGTAGGACATCTTCTGCTGGATGCCGGCGAGGTCGCCGCCCCAGTAGGCACGCCAGTTCGTCTTCGTCGAGTCGTAGAGGCCGGAGGACTGCGGCGGGTTGTTATTGGCGGTCGAGCCGTCGAAGAAACGGTCGGTGATGATTTGATAGACGACTTCGCGCTTGAAGTCGGCGCCGAGGGCGGCGCAGGGCGCGAGCGCGACGAGGATGACGAGAGCGACTGAGAAGGCAACGGCCTTCCCTCCGGGCAGTCTGCGCAGCATGGTGGGACTTTCCTCCTTGGAGTATCAAAAAAGGCGGCGGCCTTTGGGCGGCACCGCGCGGCGAGGTTCGTTCGCGAAAAACTTCGGGGGCGGATGTGTGAAGCGAGGCGGAGTATAGCTTGAAGAGTGGGAAAGGGGAAGAGCAGTAGGCAGATGGCAGTAGGCAGTAGGCAGTTAAGACAGGAAGACTCGTTTAAGGATACTGACTGAACGAAATCGGAGGCGGCGAGTTGCTGAACTCGCCGCCTCCGATTTCGTTGACCACTTTGCTTCTTACAAACTGCCTACTGCCATCTGCCTATGGCCTACGGCGCGGGCTTCTTATACTTGTCGATGAGCTGCTGCATGCCGTCGGTCGAGCCCTTGTGGCGGTACTTGTAGTAGGGCCCGAGCCGCTCGCGGAAGGCGGCGTTGGCCTGTGCGAACTCGGCCTTGCCTTCGGTGAAGGCGATGGCGCGCGCGTAGGAGTCGATGACCCGGTCGAGCGCGGCCTCGGCCTTCTGCGTCGCGGCCGGCTTGTCGGCGGCCGAGGCGACGATGGCCCGCTTGGCGCTATCCTCGTAGATGTCGTTGTTGAGGTCGCTCAGCAGAAAGTAGATGGCGGCGTCGGGCGAGTTCAACGCGACGGCCTTCTCAAGCAGCGGGATCGCCCCCGCGTTGTCGCCCCCCTTGAAGGCGAGGATGCCGGTCTCGCGGTAGAGCGAGACGAGCGCCGCCTTCTTGAAGTCGGGCCACTTCGCCGCGTCGAAGCCCGCCGGCATCTTGTCGGCTTCGAGCAGCGCGATGGCCTTGGCGCCGTAGTCGCGCCCCTGCGCGAGGAAGGCGTTGTTGCCCTTGATGGCCTGCCCCGAGGCGAGAATCGTCAGGTTCTGCATCACCGAGATGTCGTCCGGGTGTTCGGCGAGCCACTTGGTGCCGAGCGTCATCGCGTCCTGCGTCTGCCCGGTGTTGATGTAGGAGTTCAAGAGCGAGGCGGTGACGAGCGGCGCCTCCCCGGGCAGGTTGAAGATTTCGAGGAAGGTCTGCGCGAGCGAGCCCTTGGCCTGCTGGTCGGTCGTCTCGGCGATCTCGCGGGCGAGGCCGTCGGCGATCTGGCCGCGCAGGGGGCTCTGCGGATACTTCTTGACGAAGGCGGCGGCGGCCTGCAATTTGGCCTCCGTCCCCTTGGCCTTCTCGATCTTCTGCGCCGCTTCCTTCTCGCCGCCCGAGACTTTCGGTGCGTCCTGCTTCGGCTTCTCCTGCGCCGCCGCCGCACCCGCGAGCGCACAGGCGAGCGCCAGCGCTGAAAGAATTCTGAACATCATCTCCTCGCTCCTTAAATTTAAGATTGCTCTGCGGAACTGTTCGCCGGTGCCCGCTAGGGTACACCAGAACCAAGCATTGATGAAGCCTCTGAGGTAAAGGATGTACGGAAAAGTGGGCAGTAGGCAGTAGGCAGATGGCAGTTAAAACCTTCTGCTGAGAATCGTGGGTTAATCTTTCAAATCTCTAAACGCGGAGCCTACTGCCATCCGCCTACTGCCTACTGCCTACTCCTCTCACGCTCTCCCTGTGACTTCGCCGGTCTGCGTGTTGACGCGGACGCGCTCGCCCTCTTCGATGAAGAGGGGGACGCGCACCTGTAGGCCGGTCTGAAGGGTGGCGGGCTTGAGGTCGCGACCGGCCGCCGTGTTGCCTTTGACACCCGGCTCGGTCTCGGCGACGGTCAGCTCGACGAACTGCGGCAGCTCCAGTGCGACCGCCTCGCCGTTGTACTTCAAGACCTGCACGACCAGCCCGTCGGTCAGGTAGCCGCGGTCGTCGCCGACCTGCTCGGCGGGCAGCGCGAACTGCTCGAACGACTCTTCGTCCATGAAGTGGAAGCCGTCCGCATCCGCGTACATGAAGGACGCGGAAGAGTATGCCACGTCCGGCTCCTCGAACTTCTCGCCCGTCTTGAAACTCTTCTCCAGCACAGCGCCCGTCAAAAGGTGGCGCAGACGCGTCCGCACCATCGTCGAGGCGCCGCGCGCCGACGGCGACGCGAACGTCACATCCACGACCGCGTAGGGCTCGCCCTCCACCTTGATCATCATCCGCCGCTTCAACTCGTTCGCACCCGTAAGAGCCACCTTCGTCTCCCTCCGCTCTCCTTAATCTATCCAAACATTCAACACGTGTCGGAACTTTCCTGCGCCACGGCCGCGCGCGCCGCACGAAAGCTCAACTTTGCCGCACTTCCGAAGCGGAACGCGCGTTGCACTAATGCTTCCCGCCGGACGCGCCTCCGCCCCGAGCCACGAAAGACTTAAGCAGGAAAGGCTATCATGACAAACAGATTCTTCGCACTCGCACTCGCGCTCCTTTTCACCCTCGCCCCGGCCACGACGGCTGCGGCCAAGACGACGCCCGCGCCCGCCGACTGGTCGGCCGTTCAATCGCTCTCGGCCGGGCAGAAGATCATCGTCCGCACGAAGGACGGCGACCGTCTGACGGGCACGTTCGACTCCGCGACCGACCTGCTCATCACCTTCACCGACGACGGCAAGAAGGTCTCGCTCACGCGCGAGAGCATCCAACTGGTGCAGCTCAACCGTAGCAAGTCGCGCCTGAACGGCGGGCTGCTCGGCGCGGCCATCGGCGGCGGCGCGGCGCTCGCCATCGGCGGCTGGGTCTACTCGCAGGGCGGCGGCGACTTCAACGGTCTGGTCGTCTACGGCCCCGGCCTGGTCGGCGCGGGCATCGGCGCGGGCGTCGGTGCGGCGCTCGGCAAAGGCAACAAGAACGAGACCATCTACGAAGCACAGTGAATGGAAGTAGGAAGTATGAACGCTGAACGATGAACTGTAAGATGAGAGGTCTTCAGTTCATCGTTCAGCGTTCCTCGTTCATCCTTTAACCGTGTCGTAGTCGAACTTGAGCGGCGCGGCCGACGGGCGGATGGTGATGATGACGGACTTGGAGGCGGGCGTGTTGCTCTTGTCGGCGACGCTGCCGACGGGGACGAGCACGTTGGCTTCGGGGAAGTAGGTGGCGGCGCAGCGGCGCGGCAGTGGATAGGGCACGACGAGGAAGCGGCGGGCCGTGCGCTCCTCGCCTTCGAAGTGGCTGAAGAGGTCTACGACCTGCCCGGCCGAGAGCCCCTGCTCCTCCACGTCTTCGGGGTTGAGGAAGACCACGCGCCGCTCGCCCGAGACGCCGCGGTAGCGGTCGTCGAGCCCGTAGATGGTCGTGTTGAACTGGTCGTGACTGCGCACGGTCATCATCAGGAGTTGCCCGGGCGCGAGCTCGTGTCGTGGCAGCTCGTGGACGGTGAAGTTGGCGCGACTCGTCGAGGTCTTGAACACACCCTCGCGCGCGAGGTTCGGCAGATAGAAGCCGCCGGGCTTGCGCACCCTCACGTTGTAGTTTTCAAACCCGGGGATGACGCGCTCGATTAAATCCCGCACGCGGTCGTAGTCCTCAATCAGCCACTCCCATTCGACCGCACTTCTTTCTCCCAACGTCGCGCGCGCAAGCCGCGCAATGATGACGGGCTCGCTCAGAAGCTCCGGCGACGCGGGCTCCAGACTCCCGCGCGAGGAGTGGACGACGCCCATCGAGTTCTCGACGCTGACGAACTGCTCGCCCGACCTCTGTGCGTCGCGCTCCGTGCGCCCGAGGCAAGGGAGGATGAGAGCCTGCTCGCCCGTGATGAGGTGCGAGCGGTTGAGCTTCGTCGAGACGTGCGCGGTGAGGCGGCAGCGTTGCAAAGCCTCGGCGGTGAACTCCGTGTCGGGCGTCGCCGAAAGGAAGTTGCCGCCGAGCGCGAAGAAGAGTTTGACATGGCGCTCGTGCATGGCCTTGATCGTCTCGACGGTGTCGAGGCCGTGGCGGCGCGGCGGCTCGAAGTCGAACTCACGCGCGAGCGCGTCGAGGAGGGTGTCGGCCGGTCGCTCCCAGATGCCCATCGTGCGGTCGCCCTGCACGTTTGAGTGGCCCCGCACGGGGCAGACGCCCGCGCCGGGTCTTCCGATGTTGCCGCGCAGCAGAAGGAGGTTGACGATCTCCTGAATGTTGGCGACCGCGTTCTTGTGCTGCGTCAGCCCCATCGCCCAGCAGACGATGACGCGCTCTGAGTTGACGTAAAGCCGCGCGGCATCCTTCATCAGCTCACGCGCGACGCCGCTCTGCTCAACCAACTCATCCCAGCTCGCCTTCTCCAATTCGCGCGCGAACTCCGCAAAGCCGTGCGTCTTCTCTTCGATAAACTTTCGGTCGAGGACTGCGCCCGGCCTGCGCTGCTCCTCTTCGAGCACCTCCTTCATCAACCCTTTGAGGAGCGGCACGTCGCCGTTGACGCGGACTTGCAGAAAGATGTCCGTCAACTCGGTTCCGCCGCCGAGAAGGTCTAAGGGATGCTGCGGGTGCTTGAAGCGCGCGAGTCCCGCCTCGGGGAGAGGGTTGACGTGAACGATACGGCAGCCGCGCCGCTTCGCCGCGCGCAAGGTCGTGAGCATGCGCGGGTGGTTCGTTCCCGGATTCTGCCCGATGATGAAGATGGTATCGGCCTTGTCGAAATCTTCGAGCGTGACGGTGCCCTTGCCGACGCCGATGGTCTCTGTGAGCGCGCGCCCCGAAGACTCGTGGCACATGTTCGAGCAGTCGGGCAGATTGTTCGTGCCGAACTGCCGGACGAAGAGTTGATAGAGAAAGGCCGCCTCGTTCGACGTGCGACCCGAAGTGTAGAAGGCCGCCTCGTCGGGCGAGTCGAGAGCGTTCAGCTCTTCGGCGATTAACTTGAAGGCTGCGTCCCAACCAATCTCTTCGTAGTGCGTCGCGCCGCGCCGCAGCACGACGGGGTGCGTGATGCGCCCCTGCTTGCCGAGCCAGAAGTCGGACTTCTGCGAGAGGTCTGCGACGCTCCACTCGCGGAAGAAGTCGGGCGTGACGCGCCGCGTCGTCGCCTCTTCGGCCACGGCCTTCGCGCCGTTCTCGCAGAACTCGGCGTGCGAGCGTTCGCCTTCGGGGTCGGGCCACGCGCAGCCCGGGCAGTCGAAGCCGTCCTTCTGGTTGACCTTCAGAAGCGTCCGCGCGCCGCGCAACAAGCCCATCTCGCGCGAAGCGTGCTGCAACGAAGACCACACGGCCGCGAGCCCCCCCGAAGTCTCGGACGCGCCCTCAAACTCGCCCCCCGTGAACTCCTCCGGCGGCTGTGCGCGCACGCGCGAGACAGTCGGGCTCGCCTCTTCGCGGCGCGTGGTCGTCTCCGCGCGCGCGGGCTCCTCCGTCTCCATGCGTGAATGGTAGTGCGTCGGCTGTAGTCCCGCGGACTCCTCCGCCGCCTCGCCGCGCGCGGCCTGCGTGTCGCGCCGTGTCTCTTTCTCCGCTCCCATCTATGTGCGCTCCTGAACGCGGAAAGTTTACTACAAGGCGCGTGCGATTCACGTGGCACCGGGATTGACTATCCTATTCATCCGGATACTTTTCACGTACGGTTATAGTTCAAGGGCAGGCCAGAACCCACACGAGGAGGAAGACACATGAACGCTTTTCAACTGCTGAAGGAAGACCACCAGAAGGTCTCAGGCATTTTCCAACAACTGGAGCCGACGACCGAGCGCGCCGAGAAGACGCGCACCGAACTGTTCGCCAAGCTCAAAGAGGAGCTGGACATCCACGCCAAGATCGAGGAGTCGATCTTCTACCCGTCCATCAAGCAGGCGGCCGAGACGCGCGAGATCGTGCTCGAAGGCTTCGAGGAACACCACGTCATCAAGATGCTGCTCAACGAGTTGGACTCGATGCCCGTTGACACCGAGCAGTGGGCGGCCAAGCTCAAGGTGCTCAAGGAGAACGTC
>JBJMGQ010000532.1:0-6130 GCA_045807845.1 Pyrinomonadaceae bacterium
CGTCGCGTTCCCGGCCTGCGCGTCCACGCCCGCGCCCACGGCCTGCGAGAGGGTCTGCCCCGACTCGGTCGCCTCGGCCGCGTTCCCCGCCTCGCTCGTCGTCACTTCTTCTTTAGTCTCTTCTGCCATCTCGAACCTCTTCCTACTTCACCGCCTGCTCGTGCTGCCGCGCGCGCATCAAGGTCTGGACGCGCGCGAGCGTCTTCTTCTCGCGGCGGACGGTCTTGACGGCGTCCACCTCGCCGAGCGCGAGCTTGAAGTTAAGACGGAAGAGCGACTCTTTGAGCCGCACGGCCTCTTCCTTCAGCTCCGCGTCCGACATGTTGTTCAGGCGCTCTAAATCTTCGTGTCTCTTCATTGCTTAAACCGCGCCCCCTTCCTGATCGACCCGCGAGACGAACTTGCACTTGATGGGCAGCTTCTGCGCCGCCAAGCGCATCGCCTCGCGCGCCATCTCTTCGGACACGCCCTCGATCTCGTAGAGGATGCGGCCGGGCTTGACCACGGCCACCCAGTGGTCGGGCGCGCCCTTGCCCTTGCCCATACGCGTCTCGGCGGGCTTCTTGGTGATGGGCTTGTCGGGGAACATCCGAATCCAGATTTTGCCGCCGCGCTTGACGTGGCGCGTCATGGCGATACGCGCGGCCTCAATCTGCCTGTCCGTAATCCAGCCCGGCTCCAAGGTCTTCAGGCCGTACTCACCGAAGCTGATCTCGGCGCCGCGCTGGGCCGTGCCCGTCATGCGCCCCTTCATCTGCTTCCGGTGCTTTACCTTCTTCGGCATCAACATGGTGTTTCGCTCCGCTTGTTACGGTATCTCTTATCTTCTGCCGCCGCCGCCGGGGCCGCGCCCGCGTCCGCCGCCGGGGCCGCCCGGCCCGCGTCCGGGGCCGCCCGGCCCACGACCACGGTCACCGCGCGGGCGGTCGCCGCCTCCGTCGTCGCGCCGGGGCCGTCGCCCGTCGCCGCGCTCGGGGCGAGGCTCGTTGATGGGGTCGGGCTGCGTGCCGCGCGCCATCGACGCCGCCGGGTCGAGAATCTCACCGCGGTAAATCCAGCACTTGACGCCGATGACGCCGAAGGTCGTGTGCGCTTCCGCAAAGCCGTAGTCGATGTCGGCGCGGAGCGTGTGCAGCGGCAGGCGCCCCTGCAAGTGCCACTCGGTTCGCGCGATCTCGGCGCCGTTCAAGCGGCCCGCGACCCTGACCTTGATGCCCTGCCCGCCGAAGCGCAGAGTCTCTTCCACGGTCTTGCGCATGGCGCGGCGGAAGGCGATGCGCTTCTCAAGCTGCTGCGCCATCTTCTCGGCCTGAAGCTGCGCGTTCAGCTCGGGCTTGTGTATCTCCTGGATGGAGACGAGCACTTCCTTGCCCGTGCGCGCAGAGATGTCGGCCTTGAGCTTGTCGATCTCGGCGCCCTTGCGACCGATGATGATGCCCGGGCGCGAGGTGTAGATGATGAGCTTGAGGCGGTTGGCGGCGCGCTCGACATCGACGTGCGAGACGCCCGCGCCGGCAAACCGGCCCTTCATCTGTGCCTTCAGCTTGAGGTCTTCAAGGAGGTAGTCGCCATAGAGCTTCTTGGCGAACCAGTGCGAATGCCAGTCCTTGTTGTAGCCGAGGCGAAAGCCGTACGGATGAACTTTCTGACCCACAATCTTCTCCTAAGCTTCTATTCCTGAGACGCGGACTCTTCCGCCTGAGCCTCTTCGGCCGGAGCCGCTTCCGGTTTCGTGGAAGCGCGCTTCGACGCAGTCTTCTTCTCCGCGGCGTCGGACGCGCCCGCGGCCTTCTTCGCGCCGCCCTTGCGTGCGGCGGCGGCCGGCTTCGGCGACGCCTCGGCAGCGGCCTTCGCGTTCTTGCCCTTCGCGGCCGGCGCTTCATCCTGCCCGGTCGAGACCAGCACGGTCACGTGGCAGAAGTGGCGCTGCTCGCGATAGGCACGCCCCTGCGGCGCGGGACGGACGCGGCGACGGTGCTTGGTCGGCCCCATATCCACGAAAGCCGTCTTGACGATAAGCTCGTCCGGGTCAACCGCGACGTTCTGCCGCTCGGCCTTCTCGGTCGCGTTGGCGATGGCCGAGCGCAGGCACTTCTCGATGTGACCCGCGGCGCGCTTGTTGGTGAACTGAAGGATCGCCAGCGCCTCGCCCACGCGCTTGCCGCGAATCATGTCAACCACGAGCCGCGCCTTCTGCGCCGACCCGCGGAGGTATTTTGCACTCGCTATCGCTTCCATCTCTCAACCTCAGTACTTAACTTCAAGTACTTATCTACCCGCCGGCTTCGAAGACTTCTCTGCCTTCGTGCCCGCGTGCCCCTTGAAGGTGCGCGTCGGGGCGAACTCGCCGAGCTTGTGGCCGACCATGTTCTCCGTCACGTAGACGGGGATGTGGCGTTTGCCGTTGTGGACGCCGAAGGTCAGGCCGACGAAGTCGGGCGTGATGGTCGAGCGGCGCGACCAAGTCTTGATCGCGGGCGGGCGGGACGCACCCGAGCGCACCTCCTCGACCTTCTTCTCCAAGTGCCTGTCGATGAACGGCCCTTTTTTGACTGAACGTGCCATTGCTTCTCCCAACTATGAACTCGGAACTATGAACGCTGAACTGTAAGGCAACTGCTTTTAGTTCATCGTTCAGCGTTCATACTTCATCGTTACTTCACGCGGCGGTCGCGCACGATCATGTTCGAGGTGCGCTTGGTCTTGCGCGTCTTGTAGCCGCGCGTCGGCTGGCCCCAAGGCGTCACAGGGTGACGGCCGCCCGAGGTCTTGCCCTCGCCGCCGCCGTGCGGGTGATCGACCGGGTTCATCGCGACGCCGCGGACGTGCGGCCGGATGCCGTGCCAACGCGTGCGGCCGGCCTTGCCGTACGAGACGTTCTCGTGCTCGACGTTCCCGACTTGACCCACGGTCGCGTAGCAGACGACCGGCACGCGCCGCACCTCGCCCGAAGGCATGCGCACCTGCGCGTGGTCGCCTTCCTTCGCGACGAGCTGCGCGAAGCCGCCCGCCGAGCGCACGAGCTGGCCGCCCTTGCCGGGGCGCAGCTCGATGTTGTGAATCTGCGTGCCGAGCGGGATGTTCCTGATGGGGAGCGCGTTCCCCGGCAGGATATCGGCCTCGGGGCCGCTCATGACGGTCTTGCCCACTTCCAAACCCGCGGGCGAGATGATGTAGCGCTTCTCGCCGTCGAGGTAGGTGATGAGCGCGATGTGCGCCGAGCGGTTCGGGTCGTACTCGATCTGCGTGACGCGGCCGGGGATACCCGACTTGTCGCGCTTGAAGTCGATGATGCGGTAGTGGCGCTTGTGACCGCCGCCACGCCGACGCACCGTGATGTGGCCGTCGTTGTTGCGACCACTGATGCGCGTCTTCTTCTCCAGCAGCGACTTCTCGGGCTCGGCGCCCGGGGTCAACTCATCGCGCGTCAGATACGTCTGGTATCGGCGCGACGGCGATGTCGGTGTCAGTTTCTTGATGCCCATAGCTTCACTCAGTGATAAGTGATGAGTGATAAGTGATGAGATGAGCGGTGTTTCTTATCACTCATCACTTATCACTGTTCACTGCTCTTAGATGTTCTCGCCGTAGTCGAACGGCGCCTGCCCCGACTTGAGCGTGACGTAGGCTTTCTTCCACGAAGGCTTGCGCCCCTCGTAGCGGCCGCGCCGCGCCTTCTTGCCCATGTAGTTGATGGTGCGCACCGCGTCCACCTGCACGTTGAAGATGCGCTCGACGGCCGACTTGATCTCCGGCTTCGTCGCCTTCACATCCACGCGGAAGGTCAGGAGCTGGCGTCCGTCCTGCGACTCCTCTTTAGCGACGAGCGCCTTCTCGGTGATGACCGGCGCCTTGATGACATCCCAAATCGTTCTCATCTTTTACGCCGCCTCCTCTTCCTGCGTGCTCTCTTCGGCGCCGGCCTCGCTCGCCGGGACGGAAGCCTTCTGCGCCGGGTCGAGCTGCGCCTGCAAAACGTTGGCGGCCGAGCGCGTCAGCACGAGCTTTTGGTGATAGAGCACGTCGTAGATGTTGACGCCGTAGGCGCCGACGACCTTCGCCGCCTTCACGTTGCGCGAGGCGAGCAGGAGGTTGTCGTTGTCGATGTTGTCAACAATCAACGTCTTCCCGTCGAGCCCGAGCGCGGCCAGCGCCGCGATGAAATCCTTCGTCTTCGGCTGGCCGAAGACCAGCTCCTCGACGACGACGAGGTTGCCCTCGCGCAGACGCTCAGAGAGAGCCGAGCGCAGTGCGCCGCGGCGCATCTTCTTCGGGAGCGGCTGCGACCAATCGCGCGCCTGCGGCCCGTGGACGTTGCCGCCGCCCTTCCACAGCGGCGAGCGAATCGACGCGATACGCGCGCGACCCGTGCCCTTCTGCTTCCAGAGCTTCTTGCCCGAGCCGGACACATCGCCGCGGGTCTTCGTCCCCACGGTGCCCTGCCGTGCACCGGCAAGGTGTGCCTTCACGGCCGCGTGAATCAGCGCCTCGTTCAGCTCGGCGCCGAAGACGGCATCCGAGAGTTCGAGGTCGCCGACCTCTTCGTTCTTCAGGTTGCGCACCTTAACGGTAGGCATAAACTCACTCCGTTCGCAGTTTTCAGTTCTCGGTTTTTAGTTTTCAGCAAAACCCACGTTCCGGCTGAAAACTGAAAACTTAAAACTGAAAACTATTTCTTAGCTGACTTGCGGACGACGACCACGCTGCCGTTCGCGCCCGGAACAGACCCGCGCACCATGAGCAGGTTGTTCTCCACGTCCACGCGCGCGACCGTCAAGCCCTTGAGGGTGACTCGCGCATCGCCCATGTGACCCGACGAGCGCGTGCCCTTGATGACGCGCGAAGGGTACGCCGACTGGCCGATGGAGCCGGGGCGACGCACGTTCATCGAGCCGTGGCTTTCGGGGCCGCGGTTGAAGTGGTGGCGCTTGATGGTGCCCTGAAAGCCGCGCCCCTTCGACTTGCCGATCAGCTCAATCGAGTCGCCCTCGGTGAACTGGTCAACCAGCACCTTGTCGCCGACGTTGACCTCGCCGTCGTCCGCGAGACGAATCTCCTTGAGGACGCGCGTCGGGGGCGTGCCCGCGCCGGTCTTCTCGAAGTGACCCTGCATCGGCTTGGTCACGTTCTTGAGCTTGACGGGGCGTTCTTCGACGAGGCCCAACTGGACGGCGTCATAGCCGTCGCGCCCCGCGGCCGACTTCTTCTGCACGACGACGCAGGGCCCCGCCTTGATGACCGTCACGGGCGTGACCGTCCCGTCGGCGGCGAAGAGCTGCGTCATCCCGACCTTCTTACCGATGATTCCGTTAATCATCACAAACTACCTCAGTGACAAGTGACGAGTGACGAGTGACGGGCAAGCACAAGATTTAACTTGTCACTCGTCACCGGTCACTGCTTTGGCCTAGCTCCTGCCGAACGCCTTGATCTCGACATCGACGCCCGCGGGCAGGTCGAGCTTCATGAGCGCGTCCACGGTCTGCGGCGTCGGGTCGAGAATGTCCATCAGACGCTTGTGCGTGCGAATCTCGAACTGCTCGCGCGACTTCTTATCGACGTGGGGCGACCTGAGAACAGTCCACTTGTTCTTGGAAGTGGGGAGCGGGATGGGCCCCGCCACACGCGCGCCCGTGCGCTTGGCCGTCTCGACGATCTCCGACGTGGACTGGTCGAGCACGCGGTGGTCGTAAGCCTTGAGCCTGATTCTAATCTTTTCGTTCAGCATAACTTTTCAGCCTTCAGCGGTCAGCTTTCAGCATTCACAGTGCGGCCCCCGGCTTTGACTTTGGCCGGGGGCCGATGAACTCGACTACTCGATGATATCGGAGACGGTGCCGGCACCCACCGTCCGCCCACCCTCGCGAATCGCAAACCGCAGCCCCTTCTCCAACGCTATCGGCGTGATCAACTCGATCTCCATCGCCACGTTGTCTCCCGGCATCACCATCTCCACCCCTTCGGGTAAGTGCGCCACCCCCGTCACATCCGTCGTCCGAAAGTAGAACTGCGGCCGATACCCAGTGAAGAACGGCGTGTGCCGCCCCCCCTCCTCTTTGGTCAGCACGTACGCTTCGGCCTTGAACTTCGTGTGCGGCGTAATCGAGCCGGGCTTGGCAATCACCTGCCC
>JBJMGQ010000533.1:0-6787 GCA_045807845.1 Pyrinomonadaceae bacterium
CTTCGTCCGGCAATTGGTCATCCGGCGAAAGTTTTGATAATTCATCCACAATCACTTTCTCCGCCGCTTCTAGTTTAGAAATAGTGTCAGATAAGTTTTGAAACATCGCTTGGAGTTGCTCATCGCCTCCGCCATACTTGATCGATGGGTTGTATAGGTCGGAAAATTTTTCCGACATTTCAGCCCATATGTGTTGAAGCGCGGTTCTTACCTGAATCTCAATTAACTCCCCCTCCTGATTTACCACCACGTGGATAGCGCGGTAGCCGTGGCTCGGCCTCACGCGTCGGTCAATAATGGTGGCTTTGGGGAACAAGTTCGTGAGGGATTGTATTACGGATTCCTGCTCCGCGATGTCGGTGACGATGATTCGGCAGCCAGCAATATCTTGAATCTGCGTGAGGCGTATGCTCTCGCGCTTCAATTTATCAATGATGGAGATAGTTGACTTCGCGGGCCGCCCTGTAGGGTCAAGCCCCAGTCTTTCTCGGATAGCCACGACGACGACCTCGTACGCGGCGGTGAAGGTGCGGCGGTAACGGTCAAGGAGGCGCAGATCGTCTTCGGTGATGTTGCCGCGCTTGAGGCGGTCGCCGAGTCGGTCAATCTGTGTCTTGCTTATCTCTTTCGCCATGAGAACGTCACAAGCGTAACGGTCTCGGAGCGGGACTTCAAGGGCAAGTGTAACGCCGTGCGTTCAGACGCTCCGCGCGACGGGCGGCAAAGCTCATATCTCATACTTCTGCATGCGGCGGTAGAGGGCGCTGCGGCTGAGGCCGAGGGCTTCGGCGGCTTGGCTGACGTTGCCGCCGAAGCGGCGGAGCGCTTTCTGGATGAGGAGGCGCTCGACCTCTTCGAGGCTCATCTCTTCAAGGCGGCGCTCGCCGCCGCCGCCCGCGGTCTGGAGGCCGAGGTCGGCCGCCTTCACCTCGTCCGTGCGCGCGAGCAGCACGGCACGTTGGACGACGTGGTCGAGCTCGCGGACGTTGCCGGGCCAAGCGTAGGTACGCATGGCTTCGAGCGCGGCCGGGTCGAAGCCGCGCAGGGGCTTGCGGTAGCGGTGCGCGTGACGGCCGAGGAAGTGCTCGGCGAGGGCAGGGATGTCTTCGGGGCGCTCGCGCAGGGGCGGCAGGTGTATCTCGACCGTGTTGAGGCGGAAGAAGAGGTCTTGCCGGAAACGACCCGAGGCGGCCTCCTCCTTGAGGTTCGAGTTCGTCGCCGAGAGCACGCGCACGTCCACGCGCCGCGTCTGCGAAGAGCCGACGCGCTCGTACTCGCCCGTCTCAAGCACTCGCAGGAGCTTGGCCTGAAGGTTGACGGGCACGTTGGCGATTTCATCTAAGAAGAGCGTGCCGCCGTCGGCCAACTCGAAGCGGCCGACGCGGTCGGTCTTGGCGTCGGTGTAGGCGCCGCGGACGTGGCCGAACAGTTCCGACTCAAACGTCCCTTCGGCGAGCGCGCCCGCGTTGACGGCGACCATCGCCTTCGAGGCACGGTTGCTCAAGGTGTGGAGCGTGCGCGCGACGACCTCTTTGCCCGTGCCGTTCTCGCCCGTGATGAGGACGTTGGCGTCCGAGGGGCCGACGTGGCGCACGAGTTCGAGGACGGGCTGCATCGCTTCGGACTCGGCGATGAGCAGAGGGCGCTCGCCGCCCGCGCCGTCCTCGCGCAGCATCTTGTTCTCGGCTTCGAGCCGCTCGCCCTTGCGGAGCGCGCGCGCCAGCTCCGTGTGCGTGCGCAGGATGGTCAAGAGCCGCGCGTTGTCCCAGGGCTTCTGCACGAAGTCGCGCGCGCCGCGCTGCATCGCCTCGACGGCCAGCTCGACGCTGCCCCACGCGGTCATGACGACGACGGGGAGCGTCGGGTCAAGCTCGCGCAGACGTGCGAGGAGGTCTAAGCCCTCCTGCCCCGACGTGGTATCGCGCGTGTAGTTGAGGTCGATGAGCGCCACGTCGAACGACTGGCGCGCGAGCGCCTCGGCCACGTCCGCCGGCGAAGCGACGGCGCGCGTCTCGAACCCGTCGCCCTTCAAGAGGAGGCGCAACGCCTCGATCACGGCCGGCTGGTCATCTGCGATTAGTACACGGGGCATAAGTTTTAGTGGTCAGAGTCTATCATTCATCACTCGTCATTCGTATCTGAGTGCACCTATCGGGTCTACCTTCGTTGCACGTCTCGCAGGGATGAGGCAGGCGAGCAGCGCGACGGCGGTGAGCAGCAGCGCGACGAGGCCGTAGACGGCCGGGTCGGCGGCCGAGACGCCGAAGAGCAGACCCGAGATGAGGCGCGTGAGCGCGAGCGCTCCGACAGCGCCCGCGGCGATGCCGCCGAGCGCGAGCAGCAGCCCGTGGCCGAGGACGAGGCGAAGCACGTCGCGGCTCTGGGCGCCGAGCGCAACGCGGATGGCAATCTCGTGCGTGCGCTGCGTGACGGCGTAGGAGACGACGCCGTAGATGCCGACCAGCGCGAGCAGCAGCGCGACGCACGCGAAGACGCCCGTCAGGTAGGCCGGGTAGCGCCGCATGAAGGCCGCGCGCGAGCCCGCGACCATCTGCTCAAGCGTCTGCACGGCGAAGGCCGGCACCTCCGGGTCGAGCGCGCGCACCTCTGCGCGCACGGCCGGGGCTAAGGCCAGCGGGTCGGCCGCGTCCGTGCGCACGACGAGCGCGGCCGAAGAGTCCGGCCCCTGCCGCACGTGAAAGTAGACGACGGGCGTGGTGCGCGCGTCGAGACTCGTCACCTTCTCGTCGCCGACGACGCCGACGATCTCGAACTGCGTCTCGCCGGTGAACTTGAAGGTGGCGCGACGGCCCAAGGGGTCTTCGTTGGGAAAGACTCGCTCGGCGTATGTCTTGTTGACGAGAATCACGGGCGGCGCCGTCGCGTCGTCGCGCTCGGCGAAAGGCCGGCCCGCGACGACGGGCACGCCCAACACCTCGAAGTAGTTGGCACTGACGTTGCGCAGATGCGCTTCGGTCAGCTCTGACGCAGGCGTCTGACGGCCGACGATCTGCGGCGTCCCCGTCCCGCCCTCGTTCGCGAGCGGCAGGTTGCTCGTCAGCGCCGCGCCGCGCACGCCCTGCACCGAGGCGATGCGGCGCAGCATCTCTTCGTAGAAGCGCGCGGCCTTCGCGTCTTCGCCGTAGCGCGCGGGCGGGAGCGCGACCCGCATCGTCAACAGGCCGCGCGTGTCGAAGCCCGGGTCAACCTTGAGCATCAACACGAGACTCTTCATCAAGAGCCCCGCGCCGACGAGCAGCATCAGCGCGAGCGCCACCTCCGCGACGACGAGCAGGTCGCGCAGGCGCCGGCTCCCGCGCGAGACGGTGTTGCGGCCTCCCTCCTTCAAAGCGCCTTGCAGGTCTGTGCGCGAGGCCGAGAGCGCGGGCGTCAACCCGAACAGCACGCCCGTCAGAAGCGAGAGCCCCATGGCGAAGAGCAGCACGTCGCGGTTGAGCGAGAGGCTGCGCAGGTAGGGCATCTGCGCGAGCTGCGCCGACGGGATCAACGTGACGAGCAGGTCAACGCCCCACAGCGCGAGCACGAGCCCCGCCGCCCCGCCCGCGAGTGAGAGCAGCACGCTCTCCGTCAAGAGCTGCTGCACCACGCGCCAGCGCGACGCGCCGAGCGCAGAGCGGATGGCAACCTCCTTCTGTCGCGCGGCCGAGCGCGCGAGCAGGAGGTTGGCGACGTTCGTGCACGCAATCAACAGCACGAACCCGACCGCGCCGAGCAGCACGAAGAGCACAGGGCGCACAGGCCCTACGAACTCCTCTTGAAGCGGTACGGCGCGCAGGCCCACGCCCGCGTGCGCGCCCGGGTCGTCGCGCTCGATGCGCGCGGCGATGGTCGCCAGATGCGCCTGCGCCGCTTCGAGGCTCGCGCCCTGCTTGAGACGGCCGATGACCTTGAGCCAGTGCATGTAGCGCTGCGACGCAACGTCGGGCGTCGGCGCGAGCGGCGTCCAGACCTCCGTGTCGCCGAGCAGCGCGAAGTTGAACTCGGCGGGCAGCACGCCGACGACCGTGTAAGCCTCGCCGTCGAGCGTGACCTCGCGGCCGACGGCCGCGCGCTCGCCGCCGAAGCGCCGCTGCCAGAGCCCGTGACTGATGACGGCCACGCGCTGTGCGTCGCGCCCGTCTTCGCCCTCGACGAAGGTGCGCCCCGCCACGGCGTTCACGCCGAGCAGGTCGAAGAAGTTCGCCGTCACGGCCGCGCCGCGCGCGCGCGTGGCCTCGCCCGCGTCGGCGAGCGTGAAGGCGCGCGACGTGTAACCGGCCAGCCCCTCGAAGACCTCCGCCCCTTGCGCGCGCCAGTCGAGGAAGTCCGGATAGGAAGCCTCGCGCTGCTCGAAGTCGCGGCTGCGCTTCGTCTCCCAGAGATGCACGATTCGTCCCGGCTCGCGGTAAGGCAGAGAGCGCAGCAGCGCCGCGTCGATGACCGAGAAGATGGCCGTGTTCGCGCCTATCCCCAAAGCCAACGTCAGCACCGCCACCAACGCGAACCCCGGCTGCCTCGCCAGAGTCCGCGCCGCATACCGCACGTCCTTCAAAAGTGTTCGCATCGCTTCACCTCACTCGTACCTCAAGGCCACCATCGGGTCTACCTTCGTCGCGCGGCGCGCGGGGACGAGGCAGGCGAGGAGCGCGACGCCGAGCAGGATGGCGACGACGAGCACGAACGTGAGGGGGTCGGTCGCGGAGACGCCGTAGAGCACGCCCTCCATGAAGCGCGTCAGCGCGAACGCGAACGCGAGCCCGAGGCCGACGCCCAGCCCGACGAGCAGCATCCCGCGCCCCGCGACGAGCCGGAGCACGTCGCCGCGTCGCGCACCGAGCGCCATCCGGATGCCGATCTCACGCGTCCGCTGCGCCGCCGCGTAGGAGACGACGCCGTAGATGCCCATCCCTGCGAGCAGCAGCGCCAGCAGCCCGAAGCTGCCCAGCAGCGTCGCCGCGACGCGCGCCGGGAAGAGAGAGACGCCCATGTGCTCCTCAATCGTCTTCACGTCGAAGAGCGGCAGTGCGGGGTCTATCGCGCGCACCTCCGCGTTGAGCGCCGGGATGAGCGCGCGCGGGTCGCCGCCCGCCGTGCGCACGACGAGCGTCACGCCCGGGGTATAGCTCTGCGCCAGCGGCGAGTAGACGAACATCTGCGGCGCCTCGCCAATCGTCCAGTACTTCCCGTCCTTCACCACGCCGACGACCTCGGCCCAAGGGCCGCCGTCACCCCTGAAGCTGAGCTTCTTACCCACCACCTCGCGCGCGGGGTCTGCGCCGGGGAAGAAGCGGCGCGCGAAGGTCTCGTTGACGACGACGACGCGGGGCGCGCGCTCGTCGTCGCGCTCGCCGAAAGGACGACCCGCGACGACCGGGATAGACATCGCGCCGAAGTAACCGTGCTCGACCGACGCGACCATCGCGATGGGCACGTTCGCGCCGCGCGCACCGGGGCGGCCTTCGATGTACACGTCGTTGCTCGAATAGTTCAAGCTCAGAGGGAAGAGGTCTGTCAGAGATGCGGCGCGCACACCCGGCACCGCGCGGAGGCGCTCGATGAGGCGCCGCTGGAACTCGCGTCCACGCGCCTCGTCGTACCCTTGCAGCCCCAAGTCGAACGAGGCGATGAGGCCGTGCTCGACCTCGAAGCCGGGGCTCGCCGTCTGGAGGCGTGTCAGCGCGCGCAGCGTCAGACCGGCGGCGACGAGCAGCACGAGCGAGAGCGTGACCTGCGCGACGACGAGCGTGCTGCGCAGGCGCGAGCGTGTGCGCCCCGACTGTGAGGCCACGTCCTTGAGCGCCGGCACGAGGTCGGTGCGCGTCGCCGAGAGCGCGGGCGCGAGCCCGAACAGCACGGTCGTCAAGAGCGAAGCGCCGAGCGCGAAGAGCAGCACGCGCCAGTCAACGGCCGCCTCGATCCAGACGGGCACGTCGAGCGGCGGGCGGTAGGCGGCCACCAGCCCGAGAATCCACACGGCCAGCAGCAGCCCCGCCGCCCCGCCCGCGAGCGCCAGCAACAGGCTCTCCGTCAAAAGCTGTCGCACGAGCCGCCAGCGCGACGCGCCCAGCGCGACGCAGAGCGCCATCTCCTTGCGGCGCGCGTTGGCGCGCGCGAGCAGGAGACTGGCGAGGTTCGTGCACGCGATGAGCAGCACCAGCCCCACGGTGCCCATCAGCACGGCCGCAAACCCGACCGCCGCCCCGCGCAGTTGCGGGACGATGAAGCCCGGCGGGACGAGCAGAATCTTCTGCCCCTCGTTCGTGTCCGGGTACTCGCGCCCCACCTGCTCGGCCAGAAGGTTGAGCGAGGCTCCGGCCTGCTCGACCGTCACCCCGTCCTTCAAGCGGCCGACGGCGAAGATGTTCTGCGTCCCGCGCCGTTCGAGCCAAGCGTTACCGGGCTCGATCCACTCCTGCATCGTCATCGGCACCCAGACCTCGGGCGTGTAGATGATCTCGGTGCCGGCGAAGCCCTCTGGCATGATGCCGACGACGCGAAACGGGTGGCCGTTGAGCTGCACGTCGCGGCCGACGACCGAAGGGTCGCCGCCGAAGCGGCGCTGCCAGCAGGCGTGGCTCAGAACGGCGACCGGGGCGGTGAGCGCCGCGCGGTCTTCCTCGGGGGTAAACGTCCGGCCGAGTGCGGCTGCGACGCCGAGCACTTGGAAGTAGTTCCCCGTCACGAGGTAGCCCCAGACGCGCTCGTTATCGCCTCCGCGGCTGAGGCTCATCGGCGCCAGCCGCTCGGCGAAGAGCCCCGCGAGGACTTCGTTACGGTCACGGTAGTC
>JBJMGQ010000534.1:0-27488 GCA_045807845.1 Pyrinomonadaceae bacterium
AGTCTTAGAGCAGGCAACCGAAGAACGCCTCATCCGACGCCGAGCGTCCATCGAAGAGTTCTGGTCGCTCCCCGAGTCCGTTCTTCCCACCGAGTACATCGACGGGGAGATCATCATGGCACCAACACCGACCGTCCCTCATCAGAGGGTAATCCTTAAAATCATTTACGCGCTTGAACTGTTTGTGGCTCAACACCGGCTGGGCGAGATGTTTGTCTCCCCGCTCGACGTGCTGCTGCCGACGGGCGAGGTCGTCCAGCCCGACATCTTTTTTCTCAACGTGAAGCAGGTCGCGCGCGCGCGCACAGCCAAGCGTGTTTACGAGGTGCCGCCGTTCCTGATTGAAGTCCTGTCGCCCAGTTCGGTCGCACACGACACGGTTACGAAGCGCGCCCTGTACGAGAAGAACGGCGTGCGCGAGTATTGGATTGTTGACGTGGAGAAGCGAACCATCGCGCAGCTCGTGCTCCGCAGGAAGCATTACGTGCTGACGGAGCTGGGCGAGTCGGACATCATCAGGGGCGCGGTGCTGGCCAGCTTCGAGATGACGGTCGGCGAGTTGCTCGGCGTTTGAGATTTTAAGACGAGGACAGCGGGAGCCGGTGGGGAGATGTTGAAGGACGGGCGGTTGAGGATTGTCACTTACAACGTGCACAAGTGCGTCGGGCTCGACCGGCGCGAGCGACCCGGGCGCATCGCGTCGGTGCTGCGCGAGGTGAACGCGGACGTTGTAGCGCTGCAGGAGGTCGTGAGCGTCGAGTCGGACTCTTCGCGCGAGGCGCATCAGGCGCGCTTCATCGCGGAGGAGCTGGGCTGCCAGTTCCACCTCGGCGAGAATCGCAAGCACCGCGGCGGCGCTTACGGCAACGTCGTGCTGACGCGTTTGCCCATCGCGCACTGCCACAACTACGACATCACCTGGCGTTGGCAGGAGCCGCGCGGCGCGCTGCGCGTGGACGTGAAGGTGGACGAGCCGGACGACGGCGTGCTCCACCTCTTCAACATCCATCTGGGGACGGCCTTCGTCGAGCGCCGTCATCAGGGGCGCAAGCTGTGCAGCGAATCCGTCCTGCGCGACCCGAAGTTGAAGGGGCCGCGCGTCGTCCTCGGCGACTTCAACGAGTGGACGCACGGGCTCGCGTCGCGCCTGCTCTCGCAGGAGCTGCGCAGCGCCGACCTGCGCCAGCACCTGCGCACGCGCCGCACCTACCCGGGCGCGCTCCCCTTCCTCCATCTCGACCACATCTACTACGACCACACGCTCGAACTCGAACGGCTCACGCTCCACCGCAGCCGCCTCTCGCTCGTCGCCTCGGATCATCTGCCGCTCGTCGCCGATTTTAAACTCAGTAGGCAGTAGGCAGATGGCAGTAGGCAGTTGAAGACAAGAAGAGTTTTAAGGAACGGGTCTCAACGAACGGGGGCAGCGAGTCGTTAATCTCGCTGCCCCCGTTCGTTGGACGCTTTGTTTGTTGCCTAACTGCCTGCTGCCATCTGCCTACTGCCTACTATTTCCGCGCGAGCACAACCGGAGCCTCTTCGCTGGCGCGGACGCGGCCGAAGAAGGCGCGCACTTCGGCGTACTTCTCGGCGGGGATGGTCGTAGCGCGCTGCACGAGCTTGCGCGTGTAGAGGAGCTGGCCGTCCTTGACCTCGTAGCTGGCCGTGTAGGAGCCAAAGGCCGAATCGACCTTGACGGCATCGGGCAGCTCGTCCACGTCGAAGCCCGCGGGCAGCTTGAAGCGCGTCGTCTCGTTGAAGGCTTTGCTTTCGAGCACGACCGGGTGCTTGCGCGTCGTCGGCGCGAGCCAGCCCGTCCCCGTGCGGCCGATGACCGCCGGCTGGAAGACGAGCAGGCGGTTCTGCATCGACTGTCCGTAGCTGGCGGCCGTGAACTCCACGTCCAACGCGAAGCGCCCTTCGGCGTGATTGTCGGCCGGCTCGATCTTCGTGAACTTCGCGCCCGTCGCGCCCTGTCCCGCCCAAGTCTCGATGACCTTCTGATAGTCGCCGCGCGACAGCTCCTTGAAGATGCCG
The DNA here is from genome assembly GCA_045807845.1 of Pyrinomonadaceae bacterium. Classification (GTDB taxonomy): domain Bacteria; phylum Acidobacteriota; class Blastocatellia; order Pyrinomonadales; family Pyrinomonadaceae; genus QHXN01. The sequence goes on from JBJMGQ010000534.1 coordinate 2,038, forward strand.
CGCTCGAAGGCGGCCGACTGCCCCACGGTGCGCTCGTGCACGACGGCCGAGATCGAGCCGTCGTCGGCGAGCGTCACGTCGGCGGTGCGCTCGACCGTGTTGGCCTCGGGCGGCATGGCGGGCATGCGCAGGAGCTGGCCGTCGCCGCCCGCGATGACGAGCGCCCAGCTTCCCTGCTCGTGGTCGGGCAGGTCGCCGACCGGCGTGTTGGGGTCGGTCGGGTCGAAGATGAGCAGGCGGCCCAGAGTCGGGTGCGTGATGACTGAGGGCGCCTGCGTCTCGTCGGAGACTTTGACGGCGATGATGCAGTGGTTGAACTGGTGCGGCGAGGGCCACTCGTCACGCACGTAGGTGCGGTCGCCCGAGTAGATGGCGACGGGGTAGGCCGTGATCTTGACGACGCGCAGCATGGCGCGCATCAGGTTGGCCTTGTCCTTACAGTCGCCGTAGTTCTTGGCGAAGACCTGCGTCGCCGCGTGCGGGCGCATGCCGCCGCCGCGCGACAGCCCCATCTGAATCGAGATGTAGTGGACGGCCTGCGCGTAGCGACCGAGGGCCGCGATCTTCTCAAGCTCGGTCTTGCAGTTGGCCGTCAGCTCGCGCGCCTTGAGGGCCAGTGCGTCGTCGGGCTCGGCCTGCGGGTCGTGCAAGGTCGAGAGCCAGCGCGAGACCTCCTGCCAATTCTCGAAGCCCGGGTTCATCGTGCTGTGCGCCGCGTCGGGCGCGTGGTAGCTGACGGCGAGGCGAGGCGCGAGGCTCGACATCGTCGGGCTGTTCGGCTCGTTCTCGATGGGCGGCAGGTCGCGCATCTCCCAAGTGTAGGTCGTCCCCGCGACCGTCGGCTCCATCTTCTCGTGGTTGAAGAGGACGCCCGAGGCGCGCCAGCCCGCGGGCAGCGTCACCGTGTAGCGCGCGACGAGCGCCGGCAGGTCGTCCTGAAAGTCCCAGCCGTCCTGCGAGAAGACGGTGCGCTCTTCGGTCACCGACTGGAAGCCGAAGACGGTGCCCGCCTCGGCGTCGTCGCGCCCGGAGATGACGCGCAGGCGTGCCTCGTCGTACACGTCCTCGGTGTTGAGCGCCATGTCAACGGTCTCGTCCTTGCCGTACTTCTTGACCTCGCCGCCCGGGCGCAGGAGCCAAGCCTTCAGCTCGCGCACCTTGCCCGCGCCCGTCATGTAGAGGGCGTGAGCGTACGCCTCGTCGCGCCCCTCGCGTGCGAGGACGCGGACGGCGTAGTTCGTCGTGGTCACGATGCGTTCGTCATCGCCGACCGTGACGTTGCGCTCGTGATAGAGGACGACGGCCTTGACGCGCTTGTCGTAGGTGGGCGTTGTCGCGGCGGCGGCGGTTCTGAGCCACGCGGGCACGTCGTCGGCTGCGGCCGAGACTGTGCGCGACGCGGGGGCGACGGCCGCCAGCAGCGCCGCGGCGCAGAGTGAGAGGACGAAGAGGTTCAAACGTCGAGGCATGTTTCTAATTCCTTTGTCAGCAAGGGAGGGTCAACAGCAGGCAGTAGGCAGATGGCAGAAGGCAGTTGGCAGTTGGCAGTTGGCAGTTGGCAGTTGAAAGCCCTACTGTCGAAACCTGTGAATGAACCTTTCAACATACATAACGCGGGGCGTACTGTCATCTGCCTACTGCCTACTGCCTACTGCCATCTGCCTACTGCCTTCTACTTGGCGGCGGACGACGCGCCCTGCTTGAGGGCGATGGTGTGGCCGTCGTGCTTGCTCACTTCGTCGAAGTAGTTCTTGAGGGTCGGATAGGCGTTGACGGGGAAGCGGAGCGTGCTGTCGCCGCCCTTGCCGAAGTAGAACTTGCGCGTGTAGACGAGCGTGTGCCCGTCCTTGGTGATGCCCGCCGAGGGCTCGTACTGGCTGAGGTCGCCGCCGCTGAACCCGCCGGGTGACTCGGCGTTGTCGAGCGCGAAGCCCTCGGGGAACGTAATCTCGACGTGGTCTTCCTCCGACCAAGGATAGTGGAAGTAGACCTCGTGTCGGCGCTCCGTCGTCGGGAAGAGCGGCGAGAGCCCCTTCTGGAAGAAGGCGGGCTGAAGGAACAGGCGCTTGCCCGTGCGCGTCGCGTAAGACGCCACGCGCACGTGGAAGGTGTAGACGAAGGGCTTGACGGGGTCGGTCACGTTCTCGATTTTGAGGTCTGTGATCTCGGCGCCCATCCGCGCCTTCCACGCCTCGACGACTGTCTTCTCGCGCTCGGCCGGCGAGTCGTCGTCGTTGTACTCCTTCTTCTCGTGTGCGAGGTGGCCCGTGTACTCGATCTTCACGTCGCCTTCGAGCGTGCCGTCCTCCGAGAGCTTGAACTTGCCCGTCCGCCGCTCGACCGACTTCTCCGGCCCGGGCACGAGGCCGCGCACCCAGATGGGCTCCTTCGCGTCGGTGACGAGCACGTCCTGCCCCTCTTCGGGCCAGCCCAGCATCCCGTAGGGCGCGTACATCTCGGCCGGGCTGAAGAACTGCCACGCCTCGCCGACCTTCACGGCGACGAAGGACGAGCCGAGGAAGGTGTAGTGCATGAAGCTGCGGTCGAAGAAGAAGTCGCCGTTGTTGCCGGAGAGCGCGACGCGCGCGTCGAAACCGGCGGCGCGCGCGAGCGCGGCGAAGAGAAAGTCGATGTCGCCGCCGGTGCCCTGCCCGCGCTTGAGCGTGTCGGAGGGCGACTTGTTATCCTTGAGCTTCGCGCGCTCGTCGGGCGTGAGCCCCGAGGCGTCGTCGCTGACGTTCTTAATCTTGGTGCGGCAGAAGTCGTAGAGGCGCTGAAGCTTCTCGTCGTCGGTCTTGGCGTCGCCGACGATGCCCGCGACCGCCGCCTTGACCTCGTCGTTGGGCTTAATCTGGTCTTTTAAAATCTCGTAGTACTTCTTGCCGGCATCCTTCCAGTACTGCTCGGCGTCAATCTTCTTGTCGTCGGCATAGTAAAGGAAGACCCACGAGCGGACGGAGTCCTCGGGCGGCATGCGCGGCTCCTCGCGGAAGGCGGGCATGTTCGTCATCGTCAGGCGCGAGAAGCCGTCCTTGTCCTTCTCGAAGTGCGCGTCGCCCATGTTGACGGGGCGGTAGCGCATGCCCATGAAGGGACGAATGTAGTAGCTGACCTGCCGGACGGGTATCTCGCGCTGGTAAGGAAGGCGCAGGCCGTCGGCGCTGCCGCCCGGGTGCCACTCGCGCCAGCGGTACTCGACGATTGAACCCGGCTCGACGCTCGGCAGCGCGAAGGACTTGACCTTGATCTTCTCGCCGCTGACCTTGACGACCGTGCGGTCGAACACGTCCTCCTTCTTCAGCTCGACGATGGTGCCGTCGGGCTTGACGACGCGCGCGGCCACGTCCTTGATCTGGTGGCGGCCGTAGTAGGGCAGCTCGACCTTGCTCTGCGAGTCGCGGCCACGCTCGTTGAAGACCTTGATGCGGATGTAGTGCTTGAGCGACAGCTCGTAGGGCTGGCTGTCGTCGATGACGACCTCCCAGAAGAGCGCCTCGGCGTCGGCGTCCTTCTCGACGGCGGGCGCCGCGGCGCCGAGGTCGGACGGGTCAATCGGCTTCCAGTCTTTGTCGCCGCGCGCAAAGGCCGGCCGGGGCGCGAAGGCCATGAAGACGAGCGTGAGCAGAAGGAGCGCGCCGGACGCAACGGGGCGCAGACGAGGCAAGGGGGACTTCATGCGTTGAACCTCTCGGGGCGGAATTCGGTGCCTGACAGAGACGGTCGGGGTCGGGTGTACAGGCTGACAACGGGTGAAACGAACGGCACTCTAATCAGGGAGGCGTCGCCGTGCCCGGGCGAACGAACGACGGATTTTACGACGAGAATCTGGACGTGGCAAGTGCGTAGAAGGGCAAATGAAAATGACGAGTGACAGATGACGAGTGACGAGTTAGGAGAGCCTCTAACTCGTCACTCGTCGCTTGTCACTTCCTTTCCGCCTTTGGTACTTTCCCGTCGAGGTTTGAAGATGAGTTTAAAGACTGTCACGCCGAAGGAGTTCGGCGAGCGCGTGCGGGGCGGCGAGGACTTGCTGCTGGTGGACGTGCGCGAGCCGGAGGAGTACGAGCTGGCGCGGGTCGAGGGCGCGCGGCTCCTGCCTCTGAGCCTCTTCAACGAGTGGGCGCCGACGCTCGACCCAGAGCGCCCCACGGTCTTCATCTGCCACCACGGCATCCGCAGCGCGCAGGTCTGCGCCTACCTCTCGCGTCAGGGCTTCGAGAAAATCTACAACCTCTCCGGCGGCATCGACCGCTGGTCAACGGAAGTAGACCCGTCCATCCCGCGGTATTGATAGTAGACAGTAGGCAGTAGGCAGTAGGTAGTAGCGCTCTACGTTGCTGTAGTTGAAGACGACCGGACGCTGCGACTGACAAAGTTTTTTCTACTGCCTACTGTCTACTGTCTACTGTCTACTGCCTACTGCCTACTGCCTACTGTCTACTGATCACAATGAAACGCAAGATTCTTTTAACCATTCTCTCGCTCGCGGCGCTGGTCGTGTTGTATCTGTTGTTTTGGCCCGTGCCGGTTGATACGGCGGCGTGGCAGCCGGCGCCCGCGCCGCCGCTCAAGGGCGTCTACGAGTCGAACTCGCGTCTCACGGCGGAGAGCTTCGCGGCGGGCGGGCACGCGCCCGAAGGCGTCGCCGTCGATGCGGAGGGGCGCGTCTACACCGGCTTGGAGAATGGGCGCGTCGTGCGCTTTCAGCCGGACGGGCGCGGGACGGAGAACTTCGCCGATACGAAAGGCCGTCCCCTCGGGCTTCAATTCGACCGCGACGGAAACCTGATCGTCGCCGACGCGTATAAAGGTCTCCTTTCGGTGAGCCGCGACGGGGCCGTCAGCGTCCTGAGCGACGAGGCCGGGAGCCGGCGCATCGGTTGTCCCAACGACCTCGACATCGCGTCGGACGGCACCATCTATTTCACCGACGCGACTGGCAAGTTTCCCATCTCGGTCTACAAGTACGACATCATCGAGCATCGCCCCAACGGGCGCTTTCTCGCCTACGACCCGGCGACGAAGCAGACGCGGGTCTTAATCGACGGCATTCACTTCGCCAACGGCGTGGCGCTCGGCCCCGGCGAAGAGTTCGTGCTGGTCGTCGAGACGGGCGAGTACAGGGTCTGGCGGCTGTGGCTGAAGGGGCCGCGCGCGGGGCAGCGGGAGATTTTCATTGACAATCTGCCCGGCTTCCCCGATAACGTCACCTTCAACGGGCGCGATACGTTCTGGCTGGCTCTGGTCACACCGCGTAACGCGCTGCTGGACAGACTGCTTCCGCATCCGTTCCTGCGCAAAATCGTCCTGCGCCTTCCGTCGTTTTTGCAACCGGCCCCTGAAAAGTTCGGCTTCGTCCTCGGGCTCTCGCCGGAGGGGCGCGTCACGCAGAACCTGCAAGACCCGGCGGGACGGCACTACTACAGCATTTCGAGCGCGCTTGAGCGCGACGGGGTGCTCTACCTCGGCACCCTCTCGGGGGACGCCGTCGGGCGACTCAAGTTGAGCGACGCGACGCGCTGACGATACTGAACGAACGTTCTTTCAGTTTATAGACGGGCGAGGATGTGAAGAGCGTCCCCACCGCGCGCGGACGGCTCGGCAAGAAAATCCTCGACGGCGTCTGCGCGCAGCTTGACCTTGCGCCCGGCTCCGAGAAGGTGCAGCCCTCCTACGAAGTCTTGAAGAGATACGGCAACCTTTCGAGTGCCTCGACCGGCTTCATGCTCGCCGAGAGCGAACACCGCGAAGGCGCTTCGCTCGTCGTCGGCTTCGGCTTCACCGCCAGCGCGGGCGTCGTCAACTTCGGTTAGTGACAAGGGAGAAGCGAAGGCCACATGGCAGAGCCGGAGCGAGAGGCTTACACAGAGGCGCACGCCGCCGCGTACCCTGAAGAGTATCTGGCGGGCATCGACCTCTACAACGCGGGCGAGTTCCACGCGGCGCACGACGCTTGGGAGGATCGCTGGCGCGACGACTGCGGCCCACAGGAAAAACTCTTCCTACAGGCGATGATTCAGTCGGCCGTCATCTTTCATCACATCGAGATCGGGCGCCGCGGCGCCGCGCGCCGCATGTACGGCATGGCCTTGGAGAAGTTCGAGCGCCTCGGCGCCGCGCGCTTCATGTCGCTCGACATTCAAGACTACCTCGCGCAGCTCGCCCGCTCGCTCTCTTGGCTCAAGGAAGCGGAAGACCCGCGCGCCGCCGTCCAGCCCGCAGACTTCACTCCGCCGCGCATCCGGCTCCTGCCCGGTGCGATGGACTACGACTGACGCTCCTTTGCTCGCGCGCCGTTGTGCTTTAGAATCGGCGCAAGCATTCAAACGACAGCACGGCCGGGAGGGGTAAGGATGTCTCAAGTGGAGATACTTGAAGGCGCGGAGGAGTGGCGCGACCGTTACGCGCGCTGGAAGCAGATCAACGAGCTGCGCGGCGGCGACGTGGGCGAGCACTACCCTTGGGTCGAGAACCGGCGCGCGCCCTTCCGCCCGGCGCGGCGTGCGCTGCCGATGCTCAACCTCGCGCTCGTCACCTCGGCCGGCACCTACCTCGACGGCACCGAGCCCTTCGATACGACCACCTTCGGCGGCGATACCTCCTATCGCGAAATCCCCGTCGAGGTCGGCCCCGATGATTTGAAGTGGACGCCGCGCGGCTACGACCCCGCGCACGTCGAAGCGGACATGAACGCGCAGGTGCCTCTCGACCGCCTCAAAGAGTTTGCGGGCAACGGCATCATCGGCCAGCTCAACCCCGTCTTCTGGAGCATCTCCGGCTTCATCCCGAACGCCGCGCGCTTCGCCGCGACCGGCGTCCCGCAGCTCGTCGAGCGCATCCTCCGCTACGAGGTGCAGGCCGTCCTGCTCGTCCCGGCCTCGCGCCTCTGCCACCAGACCATCTCTCTGGCCGCGCGCGCCATCGAGACGGCGGGCGTCCCCACGATGACGCTCGCCGTAGACCGCGCTGCGGTCGAAGCCGCGCGCCCGCCGCGCGCCGCTTGGTATCCCGGCGAGTTCGGCTGCGTCGTCGGCAAGCCCAACTGGCCCGAGTACCAGCGCCGCGTCCTCGACGAAGCGCTCCGCCTCATCGAGCCCATCGACCAGCCCAGCGTCCGCAACCTCAACGTCGCCTTCGCCACCGAAGTCGAAATGGGACGCGGCGAGAGATAGCTCTCGAAAAATTAACAGGGATAGACAAGACGGGCAGGGTAAGAGAATCAACTCTTAATCCTGCCCCTGCTGTCTATCCCTGTTAATTCGTTCAGGCTCTACCCGCCGAACTGCGTTAACACCTCTTCCACTTGTGCGAAGTCGAAGGGCTTGCCGATGACTGTGTCGGCGGGCGCGTCGCCCTGCGTGCGTGCGGCGTCGCGGCCGTAGCCGGTGACGACGGCGATGCGCGTGCGCGGGCTGCGGCGACGCACGGCGCGCGCGACCTCCCAGCCATCCATCTCGGGCATCGAGAGGTCTGTGAAGACGAGGTCGAACTCGCCTTCGTCTAAAGCGACGAGCGCCGCACGGCCGCCGTCTGCGCGGCGGACGTTGTGGCCGAGCACCTCGACCATCTCGGCCAGCGTCTCGCGCACGTGCTCCTCGTCGTCCACGACGAGGACGGAGAGCGGGCGAGCGGGCCCGCACCTCTCGCGCGCGGGCGCGGGCGCTGTTGACTCAGGCCGCGAGGCTTCGGCGTGCGGAAGGTCGATGGTGAAGGTCGTGCCCCGCTCGGGCTGCGAGGCCGCGGAGATGTGGCCGCCGTGGCGCTCGACGATGCCGTAGGAGACGAAGAGGCCGAGCCCCGTCCCGTGCACGCCCTTCGTCGTAAAGAAGGGCTCGAAGATGCGGGCGCGCACCTCCTCGACCATCCCCACGCCCGTATCTTTGAAGAGCAGGCGCAGGCGTTCGCCGCGACGGCGGCAGTTGATGTCGAGACGGCCGCCCGCGGGCATCGCGTCGATGGCGTTGACGACGAGGTTGACGAAGACCTCGCGCAGCTCCGACGCGTTGCCGCGCGTGTAGAGCGCCTCGTCGCCCTCGACCGCAACCTCGTAGCGCAGGCCGCGTGCGCGCGCGTCGTTCTCCCAGCGCGTGCGCGTAATCTCGACGGCGTCGCGCACCAGCTCAAGCACAGAGACCGCCGTGTGCCCGTCGCCGGGGAGCTGGCGCGCGAAGGAGCGGATGCGGCGGACTGTGGCGGCGGCATCTTCGGCGGCCGTGAGGATGATGTCGAGGCCGCGCGTCAGACGCTCGTCGCCTTCGGCCGAACGGCGCAGGAGCTGTGCGCGCCCGAGGATGGCCGCGAGCGCGTTGTTGAAGTCGTGCGCGACGCCCGAGGCGAGCTGGCCGAGTGCGCGCAGCTTGTCGGCCTGCGCGGCGCGCTCGCGCTCCAACCTCTGTTCCGTCACGTCGCGCGTGATGGAGAGGACGCCGGTCGTGCGGCCGTCGATGACGAGCGGCGTCGTGTCCGTGATGGTGCAGCGTATCTCGCCGTTGGGTCTCCGCAGCCGCAGCTCGACCGTCTGCGGCTCGCCCGCGAGCGTGCGGCGGAAGCGCTCTTCGGCCGCGCCGCGTTCCGACTCTTCAATCAGGTCGTGGAAGTGCTGCCCGATGAGCGACTCCTTCGGATAACCGCACATCGCCGCGCCCGCACTGTTAATCCACATCAGGTGCCCGCTGGGGTCTGTGGCCGCGATGTTCTCTCGCGCGCTCTCAAGCACATGCTCTAAGAGCGACTGGCGCTCACGCGCGACCGCTTCGACCTGCCTCAACTCAGAGAGGTCGCGCACGGTGCAGACCGTGCCGACGCGGCCCGACTCTTCCACGATGGGCTCGGCCGTGACGAGGAGCGTGCGCCCGAGCGCCTCGGGCGTGTACTCGATGGTGATTGGGCGACGTTCGGCCGTCGCGCGCTCGACGATGCAGCCTTCGCCGCGCCCCGAGCGCAGGATGTCGCAGCAGCCTCGCCCCAGCAGCTCGTGCGGCGCAGCCGCTTCGAGCCCCGCGCCCGCGCGGTTGACGCGCATCAACAGGCGCTCGTTCGAGAAGATGAAGATGCCGTCCGACATCGCGTCGAAGGTCGTCTCCCAAGTGCGCTTGGCGCGCTCGACCAACTGGAACAGCTCTGCCTGCCGGACGGCGATGCCGGTCTGGTCGGCGACGGCGCGCGCGAGCGAGATGTCTTCGGGGCGCCAGCGTCGCGTCTGTTCGACCGTGGAGATGACGAAGCAGCCGGGCACTTCGTCGCCGACGCGGATGGCGACGTACATGATGGAGCGCGTGCCCAAGCCCTTCAGAATTTTTTCGTAGATGTGCCGGATGGACGGGTCGTGCTCCACGTCCTCGAAGGCGAGGACGCCCGTGCCGCGGATGGCCTCGATGAGGTTGTTGACGAGCGGGAGCGGGTATTCGCCCGCGGCCGACCAGACGCCCGACGCGGTGTAGACGGCCTGCGTGCGCACGACGCCCGCCGCGCGGTCGAGCATGAAGACGGCGCAACGGTCTACGCCGAGCTGGACGCCCAGCTCGCGCGTCGCCGCGCGGAAGACTTCGTCGGCGTCGAGCGACTGGCGGACGGCGCGCGTGATGCGGTTGATGAGCGCCTCGCGCTCGGCCTGCGCGGCGAGCTTCTCTGCGTCGCGCTGGCGCGCGATGAGCTGCGCGGTCTGGCGCGCGAAGGCGACGGCCGGGAGCACGCTGCGGCGGTCGGGCGCGCGCCCGGAGCGCGGGTCGTCGAGCGCGATGAGGCCGATCATCTCGCCGTCTTGCGCGACCAGTGGGACGAACAGCTCGTCGCCGTCGTGCCAAGCATCGGGGCCGTAGACGGGGACGGGTCGCGGCAGCCCCGACTTGAAGCGGCGCTCGTAGAAGGCGTCGAGCAGGTGGTAGTGGCTCGGCGGGTAGTATGCGGCGTAGCCCAGCCCGCCCACTTCGATGTGCAGGCCGCGCTCGATGAGGCGCACGACCTCTTCGCGCAGGTAGGAGCGCGCGCCCGCCTGCGCGACATACTCGGCGGGGATGTTCGACGAGCGAGAGATGATGCGGCGCGTGCGGCCGTCCTCGTTGAAGAGGACGACGAGACAGGTGCGGTAGTCGGTGAGGTCGGTGATGGTGTCGGCGAGGCCCGCGAACAACTCTTCGAGCGCGCGGCCGTCGCCCGCGGGCGCGGCGGCGAGCGCGGTGAGCGCCTCAAGCTGTCGAACGGAGGCGCTCAGATACTCTTCGGGCGCTTCGCGCTCGGCGGGATAGATTTCGGACAGGGGCATGCTCGCGTTCTCCCGTTGGGGATGACAAAGCATAGTACGTCCGCCCTTGTTCCCTTCGGTCTAAAGACGGCGGCGCTTACGGAAGATTATCGAGAGGATGGGGCGTTTGGGCTCTACGGGCCCGTCTGAGGCTTCTGTTTCGTCCTCTGGTACGCACCCGCAAACGCGGGGCAAGTCCGAATATAACAAAGCTTTAGCGGAGTTGTCATCAGGAAAGAAAAGGCGGCAGGTGTGAGTCCCGACCAGCGCCTCACCTGCCGGTTGCTGCCTTTCCGATTCGCGGGCTCGCAATTCAGATTTGCGCTCTCACAGATGGAATCTGCGGGCGAGCGAAGGTGTTTCGCGGGGGCGCGGAAATGATTTGTCGTGGACGCAGATGGCGTTTGCACGCGCGCAGGCGGCGTGTGCGCGCGTGCAAACGCCGTCTGCGAACGCGCAACTGCCGTCTGCGTGCTCGCGGGCGGCAATTGCACGCGCGCAGGCGGCGTGTGCGAGTTGCGGATTGATTTTGCGAGCGCGCAGACGACAACTGCGCGCTCGCAATTGGTGTCTGCGTGCTCGCAGTTGTCGTCTGCGTGCGCGACGTGCGGGGCTGCGTGCGGACAAATGCGTTCTGCGAGCGTGCAAAAGCAAGCTGCGGCGGCGGGCAGTAGAAAAAGAGGCGGCGCGTCTTAACCTTTAGGTCAAGCGCGCCGCTTTGTATTACCACTGCCTACTGCCTACTGCCTACTGTCTACTGCTTTCTGCGCGGGCGGCCGTCCACGGCGCTGCGGGCGAAGTAGCCTTGGCGGTAGGTGAGACGGAGCTGCTGCTTCTTCAGCTCTGGATTGACGAGGTCGATCTGTACCTTGCGGAAGGAGCCGTCCTTCGTCTTGTTCGAGGGCGAGTAGGCGATGAGATATTGCGAGCGGAGGTCTTCCTGAATCTGCGCGAAGGCCGAGCGCAGGTCGTCCTCGTTGCGCGGGAAGTATGCGCGCCCGCCCGTGCGCTCCGAAATCTTGCGCATGCTGCCTTCGTCCACACCCTCGAAGCTGAAGCTGTCGCCGATGCCGACGGCGTAGATGATGGCGTCGGCCTTGAGGGCCGAGTCCACAGCCTCTTGCAGCTTGAGACGGCTCGACGTGTCCACGCCATCGGAGAGCAGGATGATGGCGCGGCGCGTCTTGTCGGAAGACTCGTTGAGCACTTCGCGCGAGGTGACCCAGATGGCGTCCCAGATGGCGGTCGAGCCTGCGCGCGCCTGATTGTCGCCCGAGATGGGCGGAGTGCCGACGAGCACTCCGCCGCCGATGTAGCCCGAGGGCGGCGTGAACTCGACGTGGTCGATGGCACGCCGGACGCGCGCGGCCGAGCCCGTCAAACCCTGTTCGAGCGTGGCGTCGCCGGTGAAGGTGAGCACGGCCACCTCGTCTTTGGTCGCACGGATGACGGTGTCCACGAAGCGCTGCGCGGCCGACTTCTCTTCGGGGAGCGTGCGCTCCTGCGAGGCCGAGCAGTCGATGAGAATGGCGAGCGAGAGCGGCCGGTCGGTCTCGCGCTGGAAGGTGAAGACCTTCTGCTCGACGCCGTCTTCAATCACGCGGATGTCGTCCTGCTTGAGCGACGTGACGAAGCGCCTGCTCTTGTCCACGGCGGTAAACAGCACGTTGGTGAGGTCGGTCTCGACCCGCTCCACGTCGTCGTCGTCAATCGTGTCGTCGCGCTGCGGCGCGGGGCGCTGCGTTTGCGGTGCGGGCGACTTCGACTGCTGCGCGCTCACGCCCGACGCCGCCGGCAATAACACCGACGCCGCGAGCAACAACGCCAAGACGACCGCGAATCTCTTTTGGCTTAACATCTTCTTCCTCGTGAATAGTGAATGGTAAATATGGTAGATGGATTATGGAAGCTTCGCTTCGCCATTCACTATTTACTATCTACTTCCTTGTCAAATCCCTGTCCGCCGTGTAACCGCGCTTGGCGTTGACCTTGTACTTGTCGCCGGTGTTGACCTTGACCTCGATGCGGCGGTAGCTGCCGTCGAAGGGCGGGTCGGGGCGATAGGTGAGGAGGTACTGCGAGCGCAGCTCCTCGCTAATCTTCTTGAAGGCGCGCTCCAACTGAAGCATGTCGCCGGTGTAGAAGGAGCGCCCGCCGGTCTCTTCGGCCATCTTCGACAGCTCCTTGTCGCCCGAGTCCTTGACCGTGCCGGCCTCGACGCCGGGGACGGCGCTGCCCGTGAAGCCGCCCTTGGTCGAGATGGCGAAGATGATGGTGTCGGTCTTCTGCGCAATCGAGATGGCATCGTCGATGCGCGCGCGGCTGTAGGTGTCGTCGCCGTCGGTGATGACGACGAGCGCGCGGCGCGGGCTCGACACGTTGCGCATCTTCTCGTCGCAGAACTGCCAGATGGCGTCGAAGAGCGCGGTCTGCGTCCCCGGCGTCTTCACGCCGTCGATGGCCTTCTCCAAGTCGTCGAGGTTGCGCGTGAAGTCCTGCCGCAGCTTAATCTCGTCGTCGAAGGTGACGAAGGCGGCGTTGTCTTTGCGCGTGCGCGTGACGGTGTAGAGGAAGTTCTTGGCCGCCTCCTTCTCGAACCCGAGCTTGCCCGCGGTCGAGCCCGACGTGTCCATCAGCACGCCGATGTAGATGGGCAGCTTCTCCAGCTCCTTGATCTCGCCGAGGAAGTCGAACTGGACGGAGCGCTTGTCCTCAAGGACGAGGAAGTCGTTCTTGGTCAACCCAGTGACGGGCACGCCCTTCTTGTCGAGGACGGTGACGGGGACGCGCACGACGCGCGAGACGGTGACACCGCCTTCGACCTCGTCGCGCTGCGGCGTAGGCGTCTGCCGCGGGGCGGCGGGCCTCTGCGTTGGCGCGGGCGTCTGGCGTGCGGCCGCCGCCGCGCCGAAGAGGGCGCAGGCGATGACGGTCAGGGGAATCAGGAGTCTCGCGATTTTCTTCATAGACGGATGAAGGGGAGCGCGGGTCGAGCCTCGGAATTATCAGCCGATTCAGGGCACCCCTTTCGATGCCCCCGGCCGCCGCGGTCGTTGCTTCCCCGGTGCCCGACAGTATAAAGCAAGTGAGCGGCAGGCTGAAACGATGAAGTATGAACGCTGAACGATGAACTGTAAGACGAGATGCCTACAGTTCATCGTTCAGCGTTCATACTTCATCGTTTAGTTCAGCGTTTCGAGAAACTCTGAAAGCTCGCGCGGGAGCGGGGCGGTGAAGCTGAGCCATTCGCCGGTCGAGGGATGATGAAAGCCGAGCCGCTCGGCATGTAGAAACTGGCGGCCGAGGGAGGCGACGCGCACGCGCAGAGCGGGGTCTGGGAGCGTCTTGTCGCGACCGCCGCCGTAGGTCTCGTCGCCGACGACGGGGTGCTTGATCCACGCGAGGTGGACGCGTATCTGATGTGTGCGACCGGTCTTGATCTGCACGTCGAGGAGCGTGAAGCGCGTGAAGTGCTGTCGCACGCGCCAGAGCGAAAGGGCCGCGCGCCCGCCGCGCACGACGGCCATGCGCGTGCGGTTGCGCGGGTCGCGCGCGAGCGGCTGCTCGACCTTACCCTTCTCTTCGCGCGTGATGCCGTGGACGAGCGCGACGTAGGACTTGAAGACCGTGCGCGCGCGGAACTGGTCGGAGAGACTCTCGTGCGCGCGCGCCGTCTTGGCGACGACGATGGCGCCCGAAGTGTCTCGGTCTAAGCGGTGAACAATGCCGGGGCGAAGCGAGCCTGCCTGACCGCGGAGTTGTGCAAAGTGGAAGGCCAAGGCGTTCGCGAGCGTGCCCGAAGGCACACCGGCCGCAGGGTGGACGACGAGCCCGGAGGGCTTGTTGACGACGACGACCTCTTCGTCCTCGTAGAGAATGTCGAGCGGTATCTCTTCGGGCTCGACCTCGGAGGGCGGCGGCGCGGGCAGCTCGACCTCGACGTGCTCGCCGCCCTTCAGCTTGAGCGAGGGCTTCGCCGCGTGCCCCCCGACGAGCACGTCGCCGTCGTCGATGGCGCGCTTCAACGTCGAGCGGCTCACGCCCTCGACGCGCGCCGCGAGGAACGCATCGAGCCGCGTGCCCGCATCCTCCAACGCCACGTCGAACGCGAACGTCTCGGCCTCCGGCTCGGCTTGAGCATCGGCCCCGACAGTTTCCAAGTTAGCTTGCTCGTCGCTCATGCGCTGGCGGTGTCCGGGGTTGGTGCTGCGCCGCCCGTGCGACGCCAACGCAGCACGAGGAAGATCAGGCCGCCCACGACGACGAAGAGGCTGATGAGCTGCGAGGTCGAGAGGCCGGTCAAGGTCGTCAGTCCCGCGATGTCGCCGCGCGGGTCGTCGCGGAAGAACTCGATGATGAAACGCGTCAGGCCGTAGAGCACGGCGTAGGCGCCGAGCACCTGCCCGTCGAAGCGCTTGCGGCGGTGGAGCCAGTAGAGGAGGAGAAAGATGATGAGCGCGGCGAAAGATTCGTAGAGCTGCGTCGGGTGCAGGTGAACGCCCGTGGGGACGCCCGTGATGCGGTGCCCGAGTTCGCTGAACTCGACGCCCCAAGGCATGTCGGTCGGCCGCCCCCAGCAGCACCCCGCCGCGAAGCAGCCCTCGCGCCCGATGGCCTGACCAATCGCCACCCCCGGCGCGAACGCGTCCGTCACCTTCCAGAGCGAGAGCCGGTAACGTTTGATGAGCAGCACTCCGGTGAGTAACCCGCCGAGGAAGCCGCCATACCACACGCCGCCCGAGCGCAGGAAATCTATCGAGAGCAGGTTGCGCCAGTTCTGTCCATACTCAGGCTCGGCCACCATCAGCAAGAGCTTCGAGCCGATAAGACCACCCAGCAACATCCACAAGCCCAAATCGAACAGGCGCTCGCGCGGCAGCCCGTCGCGCCCGCCCAAACGCGACGACACGAACAGCGCCGCCATGAACGCCAGCGCCATCAGCACGCCATACGTGTTGACCGGAAAGCTGCCGATGTGGAAAAGCTCTGGATACATTTAGCTGTTGGCCGTCGGCTGTTGGTCTTTAAGCTCAACTTTCCCGTCGCGCGCTGCCCGCGCCTCGCGCCGCCCTTCCAGAATCAGGTCGAGCGCGAGCAGCAACGCGCCCGTGCAGATGGCCGCGTCGGCGACGTTGAAGGTCGGCCACTGGTACGAGCCGATGAACACGTCGATGAAGTCGATGACGTGCCCGAGCCGTATGCGGTCGGTCAGGTTGCCGGCCACGCCCGCGAGCAGCAGGGCGATGGCGCCGAGCAGGCGGTCGTCCGTCCGGCGCGTGCGGAACAAGTAGAGCAGCAGCCCCACGACCGCCAGCCCCGCCAACACCGCCAGCATCCAACGCCCGAACTCGCCGCCCTCCTGCAAACGCCCGAAGGCGATGCCCGGGTTCTCCGCGTAAGAGAAGTGCAGGAGGCCGTCGAAGGCGCGCACGATCTCGCCGGACTTCAGACGACGCACGGCCCAAGCCTTCGACGCCTGATCGGCCATGTAGACGGCGGCGGCGGCCGAGAGGTAGGCCGCGCGCCACAGAAACGTGCCCTGACTGCGTGCGCTCACGCCGCTCCCCCTTCGGCCTCTATCTCGGCCAGCGCCTCGACGCAACGCTCGCACGCCGTCGGGTAGCGCGTGAACTCGCCGACGAGCGTCGAGTAGTTCCAGCAACGCTCGCACTTCTGACCCGCAGCGCGCTCGATGGTGACGCGGATGTCCTCGCCCGCTTCCGCTTCGAGCAGCGTCAGTGAAACCTGCGAGACGATGAAGAGGTAACGCAACTCTTCGCGGTAACTCTCCAACAACTCGTAGGTCGAACGCCTCGCTTCGAGCAGGACGTGTGCCTCCAGACTGCTCCCGATGAGCTTCGCCGTGCGCGCCTCTTCCAGACCGCGCAGAACGATGTCGCGCACCTCAAAGAGCCGCGACCAGCGTTCGAGCAGACCCGCCTCACGCTCCGCACTCAGCACCACCGGAAACTCCGCCACGTGAACCGACGGCGGGACAGCACCACTCTCATCAACTTCGACCGCGACGCCTTCGGCAGACGCATCGACGCCGCCGACGACGACAACACCGCGCGTCTTCACCTCCGGCAGATTCTCCCAAATCTCGTCGGCCGTAAACGACAGCACCGGCGCGAGCAGGCGCGCGAGCGCGTCGGCGATGTGGTTCAAGACGGTCTGCGCCGAGCGCCGCGACGCGGACTTCGGCGCCGACGTGTAGAGCCTGTCCTTCGTGATGTCGAAGTAGCGCGCCGACAGCGTCACCGTGCAGAAGGCGTCCACGAGGCGATAGACGCCGTGGAAGTCGTAAGCCTTGTAAGCCTCCAACGCGCGCTCGACCACGCGGTCTAACTCCGCGAGCGCCCAACGGTCTATCTCGTGCATCTCACCCAACGGCACGGCGTCGGCGACCGGGTCGAAGCCGTCGAGGTTGCCCAGCGCGAAGCGCGCCGTGTTGCGAATCTTGCGGTACGAGTCGGCGACGCGCTGCAAGATTTCGGGCGAGCAGCGCATGTCCTCGCGGTAGTCGGAAGACGTGACCCACAGCCGCAGGATGTCCGCGCCCGAGTCCTTCACGAACTCCTCGGGCGCGATGGCGTTCCCGGCAGACTTGTGCATCGCGCGCCCCTGCGCGTCGAGCGTCCAACCATGCGTGACGACCGCGCGGTACGGCGCCGCGTCGTGCGCGGCGAGCCCCACCATCAGAGAAGAGTTGAACCAACCGCGGAACTGGTCGCCGCCTTCGAGGTACACGTCCGCGGGCCAGCGCAGGCCCTCGTAAGCTTCAAGCACGGCGACGGAAGAGACGCCGCTGTCGAACCACACGTCGAGGATGTCGGTCTCCTTCGTGAACTCCGTGCCGCCGCAGCTCTTACAGACGTAGCCCTCGGGCAGAAGGTCTTTCGCCTCGCGCCCGTACCAGGCGTCGGTCGTCTCGCGCTCGAAGATGTCGGCGACGTGGTCGATGGTCTGACGGTCTGCGACCGGCTCGTCGCACTTGCAGTAGAAGACGGGGATGGGCACGCCCCACACTCTCTGGCGCGAGACGCACCAGTCGGGCCTGCCTTTTTGCATGTTGCGCATGCGGTCGGCGCCCCACGCGGGCACCCACTGCACGCGCTCGATCTCGCGCAGCGCGCCCGCCCTCAAGCTCACGGGCGCGTCCTCTTCGTTCTCTGTGTAGTTCTCCAGAGGCCGCCCGTCGTCGTCCGTCTCGGACGACAGGGCCGTCGCGTCGAGCGAGATGAACCACTGCGGCGTCGCGCGGAAGATGACAGGGTTCTTGCAGCGCCAGCAGTGCGGGTAACGGTGCGCGTACTCTTCGGAGAAGAGCAGCGCGCCGCGCTCGCGCGCGAACTCGACGATGCGTGGGTTGGCCTCGAAGACGCTCTGGCCGGCGAAGTGCTCGACCTCTTTCGTAAAGTGTCCGGCGTTGTCCACGGGGCAGTAGATGTCTAAGCCGTAAGCCTTGCCGATGACGAAGTCGTCGTGGCCGTGACCGGGCGCGGTGTGGACGAGCCCCGTGCCCGCTTTGCCGGTCGCCTTCTTGTCGCGCGCGTCCTTTACGTCCAACTCCGTCTCGCCGTCGGCCTCGCCGCCGAGCGTGACGTGGTCGCCGAGCATGAGCAGAGAAGGACGGTCGAGCCACGCGTGTCGCGCTTCGAGCCTGTCCAGACGCGAGCCCGGGAAGCGCGCGATGACCTTCGGCGGCCAGTTGACGGTCGAAGGGGTCGGCGCTTCGTTCGCCGCGCGCGGCTCACCCGTCTCAAGGTCTTCGGGGCGGCCGAGGCCGCACTTGTTTGCGACGTGCGTGATGAGTTCGCTGGCGATGACGTAGACCTCGCCCGCGGGCCCCTCTATCGCCGCGTACTCGAACTGGGGGTTGACGGCGATGCCGAGATTGGCGGGCAGAGTCCAAGGCGTCGTCGTCCAGATGAGGAAGAAGATTTTGCGCGGGTCGTCCTCGTCGCCGAGCACCTCGCGCTTGAAAGTCTTCGCTTCGAGCGAGTCTTCGGCGAGCGGGAACTTGACGTAGACGCTCGGAGAAGTGTGCTCGCGGTACTCGACCTCCGCTTCGGCCAGAGCCGTCTGGTCGTGGATGCACCAGTAGACGGGGCGCGCGCCCTTGTAGACGTAGCCGCGCTCGACGAAGCGGCCGAACTGCCGCGCCGTCTCCGCCTCGTAGTGGTTCGACATCGTCAGGTACGGGTCTTCCCACAGGCCGAGAATGCCTAAGCGTTGGAAGTCGCGCGTCTGCCCCTTCAGAGCGTTCGCGGCGTGCTCTCGGCAGATGCGCCGGAAGCTCGCGATGGGAAGGTCGGCCCGGCTCTTCCCCTTCTCTTTCAGCGCGCGCTCGACGTGCTGCTCGATGGGCAGGCCGTGGCAGTCGTAGCCGGGGACGTAAGGGCTATCGTAGCCGAGCATCGTGCGCGACTTGACGACGATGTCTTTGAGAATCTTGTTCATCGCCGTCCCGAGATGGATGTCGGCGTTGGCGTAGGGCGGCCCGTCGTGGAGGATGAAGCGCTCGCGCCCCGTGCGCGCACGGCGGATCAATGCGTAGAGCCCCATCTCGGCCCAGCGCTTCAGACGCGCCGGCTCCGTCTGGCCCAGATTGGCCTTCTGCGCGAAGCCGGTCTTCGGCAGGTTGACAGTCTTCTTCAGCTCAAGCGGTGCCTGTGTTGACATGAAAGGTCACATCCTTCTCGGAATTTCGATAGTAGCGCAGCCAAAGGGCAAAACAAAACTAGTAGGCAGCAGGCAGATGGCAGTAGGCAGCCGTCCCGCGTTTCGGGCGTTGAAATATTTAATCGGAGGTTCCGACAGCAGCGCTCTCAACTGCCTACTGCCATCTGCCTGCTGCCTACTGAAAATCAATGCGCCCGGGTCATCCTCGTCTCGTGGAGGATAGCCCGGGCGCTTCTGCGTCGCCGTTCAGATGTCTCGGGTTCAGCCGATGAACATCTCCTCCTCCGCGTAGGATTCGTTGATCTGCTTTGGGGCGGGGGCCAGCAGGACTTCGAGTCCGCGCTTGACCCCCGCCATAATCGCGGCGATCTCGCGCGCCGGATTGATGATGCGCGAGGTGACGTAGTTGGTCGTCAACATCAACTGCCCGTGTGTCTCGTCTATCGAGCGGCTGATGCGCTCGATCTTGTCGCGCGCCGTCTCGGCCGAGAGCCCGACGACCTCCTTCAACTCCGCGACCTCTCCGCGGATGAGCCCCATCGACTCCGAGAAGTGCTGCGTCGCCGTCGAGAGATGACCCGACATGACGGTGACCTGCTCGGCGACCTCGCGCCCCTGCACGGCGATGGCCTGCGCCTGTTCGGCCACGGCCGAGACGCGCTCCATCAACGGCCCGACCTTAAGCTCGACGCTGCGCACCGCACGCACCGCGCGCCCCACCATCACCGCCATCACGACCATCGTGACGGCGATGACCACGAACGACACCGCCACGACCACCATCACCCAGAAGGCCGGGTCGTTCGTGCTCAGTTGTAGCGCGGGGAAGGACATAAAGAAGTAGACAGTAGTCAGTAGACAGTGGTCAGTAGAAGAACCTTTTCAGGGTCGGGCCAGTGAGGTCGTCGTCAACGTCCGTTTAGCGGAGCCTACTGACTACTGTCTACTGGCTACTGTCTACTTAACCGTTCTCGCCTTCGGGGAGGCGTGGGTGTTCTGCGGTGAGCGCCGAGGACTCTGTGCGGCGCTTCTCGTCGCGGTACGCCTGACGGCCGGCCTCGATGGCCGAGCCGAACTGCTCGCCGCGACGCGAAGCCGCCTCGCGCGCGCTCGTCGCCAGCTCGCCCGCCTTCGTCGTGGCCGTCTCGTAGTACTCGCCTGCGCGCGTCGAGATTTGCGAGCCGGTCTCGCGTGCGCGGTCTACGCCCTTGCGCGTCGCGTCGGCCACGTCCTGCCGCAGCTCGCGGCCGGACTTCGGTGCTAAGAGCAGCGCGACGACCGCGCCGATGGTCGCCCCGAGGGCGAAGTAGGTCAGGCGCGCGCCCGCGTCACCGTCGTCGTCGCCGCGTCGGCCGCGCCCGTGATTCTCTGACATAACGCCCGCCTCCTTAAATGGGAAGTGTCGCCTCGAAAGTCATGGCGAGAGTTTTTCGGAAACCGTTTGACCTGACCCGCACTATAACAAAAGCGCGCAAAGCGGCGCAATGAAGATGACAGTAGGCAGATGGCAGTAGGCAGTAGGCAGTTGAAAGCGCCGCTGTCAAGAATTCTGGATTAATCTTTCAACGTTCGTCACGCGGAGCCACTGCCTACTGCCATCTGCCTTCTGCCTACTCCCCTTCATACTGCCGGAGCTTGCGGTAGAGGGTCTTGCGGCCGATGCCGAGGGCGCGTGCGGCGCGCGTCTTGTCGCCGCCGGTGTAGTCGAGCGTGGCCTCGATGGCGCGGCGCTCGATCTCGTCGAGCGAGGCCGGCACGTCCATCTCAAGTGTGACGGTGCGTCCCTCGGAGGCGGCACGCTCGCGCTCGCCGCGTGTGCGTGTGCGCTCCTCGCGCACGGCGAGGGCAATCTGCTCGGGCAGGTCGTCGGCCTCGATCTGTCTCCCCGACGCGATGATGACGGCGCGCTCGACCGCGTTCTCAAGCTCGCGGACGTTCCCCGGCCAGTCGTAGTTGACGAGCGCGCGCACGGCCTCGCGCGAGATGCCCGCGACGAAGCGGCCGCTCTTCTGCTTGTAGTGTTCGAGGAAGTGTATGACGAGCGTGTGGATGTCCTCGCGCCGCTCGCGCAAAGGGGGGACGTGGATGGGGAAGACCGACAGACGATAGTAGAGGTCGCGCCGGAACGTGCCCTGCTCGGAGGCGCGCGCGAGGTCAACGTTCGACGCGGCGATGACGCGCACGTCGGCGCGCAAGACCTCGCCGCTGCCGACGCGCGCGAACTCTCCGTCTTGAAGCACGCGCAGCAGACGCACCTGCGCCGAGAGACTCATCTCGCCGATCTCGTCGAGAAAGAGCGTGCCGCCGTCGGCCTCTTCAAAACGCCCGCTCCGTCGCTGGCGCGCGTCGGTGAAGGCGCCGCGCTCGTGGCCGAAGAGTTCGGATTCGAGCAGCGCCTCGGGGATCGCGCCGCAGTTGAGCTTGACGTACGGCCCCTCTTTGCGCCGCGAGTTGTAGTGGATGAGATTGGCGAGCAGCTCCTTGCCCGTGCCCGACTCGCCCTGTATGAGCACGGAGGTCTGCGTGTCGGCGACGTTTAAGGCCAGCTCGCGCGCGCGAAGGATCGCGGGCGACTGCCCGATGATGCGGTCTTCGGCGTGGCGCTCGTGCAGCGCACTTCTCAGACGCATCACCTCGGCCGACAATTGATCGCGCTCAAGCGCGGTGCCAATCTGCACGGCGATGCCCTCGACGAGCGCAACCTCGTGCTCGTCGAACGCCTCGCGCGGCTCGCCCCAGACGAAGCCGAGCAGGCCGAAGGTCTGACTCCGAATCGTCACGGGCGCGACGAGCGCCGCGCGCCCGCCGAGCGTGGCGTTGAAGGCGAACCGGACGGGCTCGGGCAGGTCGGAGTCGATGACGCGCAGCGTGTGCGGCTCTGCGAGCAGTTCCACGACCGCGGGGAAGGCCGAGATGTCGATGGACTTGCCGTGCGACTCAATCAACTCGCGCACGCGCAGCGTCGTCGCGTGCGGCGCGGCCTTGAATGCCGCGAGGCTGATCGACTGGCCCGAAGGCTCGACCACGCCGAGCGCGCAGTAGTCGGCGCCGACCAGCTCGTTCGCGCGCTCTAAAACATGAGAGGTCAACTCGCCGAAGTCCGAGCGCGAGTTGAGGAGGTTGGCAATCTCAAGGAGCGCGCGCGTGCGGCTCGCCTCGCGCTGCTTGTCTGTGAAGAGGCGCGCGTACTGGTAGCCGACGGCAATCTGGCGCGCGATGGACTGGATGAGCGCGACCTCTTCGTCGTCCCAGTGGCGCAAGGCCCGCGTCATGTGCAGACCCAACAGCCCGAGCACGTTGCCGTCGAGCACGACCGGCACAATCAACAGCGAGCGCGTGCCCAAGGAAGGCGGCAGAAGCGCCGCGCGCGGGTCGAGCCCCGCGGCCGTGTCGTCGAGCCGGATGGGGCGCGCGAAGTCGAAGCGCTCGGCGAGCTGGTTGAAGTCCACAGGGAACGACGTGCCGAGAGACGAGGGCACGTCGGCCGCCGCGCGCCACTCGTGGCTGATGCGCAGCTCGCCGGAGCTGACGAGCTGCACCACGTCGCAGCGGTCAACGTCCATCATGCGGCCCAGCTCGGCGACGACGGCGTGGAGAAACTTGTCGAGGTCTATCTCGGAGTGGATGTTCGGGGCCAGACGGTCGATGAGCGCTTCGCGCGCCGCGTGCATTCGCGCCTTGCGCTCACGCGTAAGCGTCTGCACGTTCGAGCCCGGTATCGGTCTTTGGGCGGACAACTGCTTGCGGGTTCTCCTTCGGATGAGCTTTTGAAAATCTCGCTCTCGGGCTGCGGCGGTTCCGTGTGAGGAGAGAGTCCGTCACGCACCGCTTCGGCCGCACGCCCCTTGGAGTTTGTCGGGCGCAAATCATAACAAGGCGGATGTGTGAAGGCAAAAGCTACGCGCGCGAGTTTACGTTGACACCCCGCGCCGCGCGGACTATCTTTCGGCGCGCGATGGTTCGACCGGGCACACACGCCCGCCCCTCACGATAGGAGGAGAGAGATGACACTCCAACACGTCAAGTCGTTCGACGCCATGCCGGAGCCGCCCGACATCTTCCAGCCGCACATGCCCGGCGTCGAGCTGCTCTCGGACATGGACGCCTACTTCGCCGCGGCGCGCAAGCTGTCGGCGACCGGCAAGTCACAGGCCGGGACTGAAGAGCCGCCCGTCGAGGTCGCCGCCGAACTGGAGCAGATGAAGGGCCGGCGCGCGGCCGTCATCGTGACGCCCGGGAGGCTCATGATGTCCGTGCCCGCCCCCGAACTCGCCAGCCTGCCGAAAGACATGGTGGAGAGCGCGCGCCAGATGTTGTCGCCCGACCCGCCGAAGGTCGTCTCCGTCATCTCTTACACGTACGTCCCCGCGCTGATCGAGGATGAGAGGAAGGCCATCCCCTTCCTCGGCTTTCTCGTCGGCTTCGCCGCGATTGGTCACACGGTCGTCGTCTTCGAGGGACACCCTTCGGCCTTCGAGAGCGGCGTCCGCGGCAGCGACGTGCTGTTGGTGGACTCCGGCATGGTGCCCTTCATCCAGAAGGACTGGAAGGAGGTCGCCTTCCGCGTGATGCGCCCCGGCGCGAAAGTGCTTGAGCACGACCGCGCGACCTATCAGCTCAAACACCACTTCGCACCCGGCGCTGCACAGGCTCTGCTGAGGCTCTCGCCGGAGAAGCAGGTGGACTGGTACGCGGGCACGCTCATCCGTCTCCTGTTCGTGGGGACGCGCACATCGGCGCAGTTGACCTCGGGCGAGACGCTGCCCGACCTCGCGGAGTTCGCGCAGACCGACGAGCTGCGCGCGCAGCTCGCGGCGCTGCCGGTCAGGCACACGGAACTGGACGCCGACAAGGTCATCGACCTCATCGTCAAGCAGGCCGGGTTGGGCTTTTTCAGCAAGACCGGGCTCGTGAAAGTCCCCATCGAAACGGCCGAAGGACTGCGGCAGGTGGCCTGCGGCGTGGAACTCGCCAAAGGCCCGGGCGGGAAGAGACGGCTGCTGCTGGAAAGATAAGCACGCCGCGACACTAGCGACGACAAAGCGAAGGGGCGGGAAGGCCGTGATGCCTTCCCGCCCCTTCGCTTTAGAGAGGCGTCCGCGCGGCCTTAGTTGGAGGATGCGGGCAGGAGGTTGAAGTAGGAGGAGGCTTCCTCAGGGGTGAGGATGGGGTGATAGGTCTTGCCGTAGCGGCCGGTGATGATGCGGACGTAATTCTGTGTCTCGCCGAAGGGGGGAACGCCCTCGTACTTATCGACGTTGCCCTCGCCGGCATTGTAGGCCGCGAGCGCGAGCGTGACGTTGCCGTCGAAGCGCTTGAGGAGGACACGCAGATACTTCGTGCCGGCCACGACGTTCGACTCGATGTCGTTGCGGTCTTCGCAGCCGAAGCGCTTGGCCGCCGCGGGCATCAACTGCATGAGGCCCTGTGCGCCGACGTGCGACTCGGCGTCGGTCTTGTACTTCGACTCCTGCCAGATGACGGCGTGAATCAGGCGCGGGTCAACGCCGACGTTGCGACCCGTGCGCGCGATGATGAGGTCGAGTTCGTGGTCGCCGGACGTGGGCACGTCCGAAGGAATGTAGTCGTCAACAGAGATGACGCCTGCGGCGCTCACCGTCGAGGCCGAGACCGGCGCGAGCACGCGCGTGAAGGGGCTGTCGATGAAGTTCGAAACGAAGAAGAGGGCGATGACGGCAAAGACAACGTTCTTAAAAGAGCGCAGGGGCTTACGAGGGGTAAAGTGCATTCTCGGTCGTTCTCCATGTGAGCTAGTGACCTCTGCATTCGCTTAACTGCCAGCGAGGTCAGGCGATTTCTAATTGCACATCGCCGGCGATGCACGGGGTTTGGGGGCTACGCATGGTGGAAACGAACGGGCTTGCAACTCTCAAATGAGCACAGCCTGTCGAAACCGTAAAGTTAGATGAGTAGATTGCATTCCAGTTGCATAGGGACGCACGAAAGCTTTACATCTAACTGCTTGAACTGTATGCCTTTAAGGCAACCAGCCTTAAGTGACTGAAGCCTTGTGAGTTGTGCCTGCCCTCTTACGACCTGAAGGCCACATTGGTACCATCGAAGCGAATTTCGCGTACCGAAGGCAGACAAAGCTTTTCGATTTTTCGATGATAATTTTTCGAGTCAGATTGGTGTAGTAGACGCGAACGCAACAATGCGCCTCGAAGGTTGCAAGACGTTTGCAAGCGAAACGTTTCGCTCCGTATAATTTAGTTTCGGACGTTAAAGTCGGCTTCTATATAAAGGTCAGGAGAACAGGGATGCCCATTTACGAATACTCTTGTAAGAAATGCGGCGCGCACATGGAGGTGATGCAGAAGGTTTCGGACAAGCCTCTGGCGCGCCACGCGAAGTGCGGCGGGAAGCTTGAGAAGGAGTGGTCGCGCACAGGCTTTCAGTTCAAGGGCTCGGGCTGGTATGTGACCGACTACGCGGGCAAGAAGTCCGAGGGTAAAGATTCGAAGGACTCGAAAGAATCTAAGGAGTCGAAAGAGTCGAAAGAGTC
>JBJMGQ010000535.1:0-5159 GCA_045807845.1 Pyrinomonadaceae bacterium
ACTTGTACGTGACATACCGCAAGGCGGTGGGCGGCTGAAGCTGTGAGCTAAGAAAGACGTTGACATCCTTAAAGCCGAAAGCAACAGCAAAAAGCAGAAGGGTGGATAAGAAGAGGGCGGCTCTCATCGACGTATGATGTGAGCCGCCCTCTGCTTATCGCTCTGGATGTTGTCCTACTCGCTGACGCCGGAGGCGGCCTGCGCCGTGACGGCCTTGGGGTCGTAGGGCGTCTTGAGGTACTCCTTGGCGGCGCGCTGTGCGCCGTCGAAGTCGATCCCTGAGTCTACCGCCTGCTCATACTCGTGGACGGCACGGCCGCGGTCGCCCATGCCGTCGTAGGCGTTGCCGCGCTTGATGCGCGCCCACGCCTCGATCCAAGAGGGCCGCAGGTTGCCGTGCAGCGCCGCGTCGAAGTTGTCGAGCGCCTGCTGGTAGTTGCGCTGCTCAAGGAAGATGAGCCCGAGGTTGTAGTAGACCCACGAGTTCGACTTGTCGAGCTTGAGCGCCTCCTCCAACTGCCTTTGCGCTTCGAGATACTGCCCCTCGCGGAACAGCTCAAGGCCGCGCCGCGCGACGATGGAGATGCGCAGCTCTTCGGAGGCGCGCAGCACCTTGTTGTTCGGATCGACGACGACCTCCAAAGGCTTGCCCTTGACCTCGAAGTCGAAGTCCTCGCTGCGGTCGGCGACGAAGACAACCGTGTTGGCGTCGTCGCCTTCGGCCCGCAGTTGCAGCTCGACCGGCATGCGCAGATTCTCGACGTTCTGCTTGATGGTGCCGCGCGCGCGGAACTTGCCGGCGCGTGTGCGAATGATCTGGTAGTCCACGGTGAACTCGGGGACGCCCGTGCCCTCGACCCAGCGCGCGAAGAAGAAGCGCATGTTCTCACCGGCGACCGCCGAGGTCAGCTTCTCGAAGTCGTCGATGGAGGCGTTCTTGCCGCGAAACTCCGAGACGTAACGCTTCATCAGCTCGTCGAACTTCGACGGGCGCATCGTCTCGCGCAGCATGCGGAAGACCATCGCGCCCTTGTAGAAGACGACGGCCTGATAGGCCGCCGACTGGTCGTCGAGCGTCGAAGGCGCGCGGGCGATGGATGCGGCCTGCTCGAACATGAGCGCGCGCTCAAGCATGTCGCGCTGCGCCGTGTCGAGCGCGCCGCCCGAGAGCTTGTTCTCGCGGAAGGCGAAGCTGCTCCACTCGGCGAGGCCCTGCGAGAGCCAAGCATCGTCGAAGGACTTCAGCCCGACGGTCAGACCCCACCACTGATAAGCGACTTCGCGCAGCAGGCGGTCGTCGAGCGAAGCCTGACGGCCGGGCGTGAAGAAGCGCGGGCTCAGGAACTCGATGCCGGGTGCGGCGTAGGCGTCGAGGCTCCCGTCGTCAATCTGCACGAAGCTGAGATGAGTGCCGAAGGCGGGCGGCCCGTACTTCTGCGTGTAGAACTGCAAAGCCTCGCCGACGAGTGCCGCGTAGGGCTCGACGAAGCCCTCGCTGCCGGGTTGGACGTGGAACGTCAGGTCGTAGCCGCCGATCTTGAGCGTGCGCGTGATGAAGCGGCCGACGGCGAAGCTGCCGACCAGAGAAGGCTGG
Organism: Pyrinomonadaceae bacterium; assembly: GCA_045807845.1. Taxonomy (GTDB): domain Bacteria; phylum Acidobacteriota; class Blastocatellia; order Pyrinomonadales; family Pyrinomonadaceae; genus QHXN01. The sequence goes on from JBJMGQ010000535.1 coordinate 1,595, forward strand.
CGCGTGACGAAGCGGTAGCTGCGCAAGCCCCCGGTCTGGCTCGCCGCGCGCGCGGGCGCCGTGCGCGTCGCGGTGTCGCCCGCGGGCGGAAGGAACTGCGAGCCCGTGACGGCCGCGACCGGCTCGTCGCTCATCCCGGCGACGGTGTAGCCCTCGGGGACGCTGACGGTGATGTCGGAGGTGGCGCGGTCGGCGGCGTACTCATGGAAGGGGAACCAGCGCGCGGCGTACAGAAGGTACGACATATCGGGGCCGACGTAGGCCAGCCGCTTCGTCAAAAGCGGCCCGCCCTCGGGCGTGACGAGCGCGCCCGCCCAGCGGAAACGGAGCGTCTGCTGCTGACCCGCGGGGACGACCTCGCCGAGGTCAATGCGGACGAAAGGCCCGATGCTCTCAAGTCCCGCCTGATCCTGCACGACGTTCGCCAAGACCTTCCCGTTACGCTCGACCGACTCGACCTTGAGCGAGCCGTTCAGCTCGAAGACGACGGAGCGCGTGTTGTCGAGCGGGGTGAAGGTGACATCGGCCGTGGCGGTCAGGAGGTGTTGCGCGGGGTTCAGCTCGGCGATGATGCGATAGTTGTTTACGTCGAAGCGCGCGCGCTGTCCCGGTGCGAGCGGCGTCTCGGCGATGGTCTGCACGGGCGCTGGACTAGGGGTCGGGGTCGGTCTGGCCTGCGCGGGCTTGGGCGGCGCGGGCCTGGTCTGCGCGCCGCCGCGCCCGCCGGGTTGTGCAGAGGCGAGGGCGGGGACGGCCAGCAGCGCCAGCAGTAAAAGGGTGTAGTTAAAGAGTCTCTTCATCGTCTCAATCTTCCTGCCGAATGTTTCGCCGATTTGCTTTACGGAAACGATACGCCGTGCGGCCGTCTCTGACAACTTTTTACGCGCGTCCGCGGGGTGAAGCAGGCCAAAAACGGGCGGTTCTGCTATTACGACAAGCGTTTGGATGTTCCCTCCGGCCGCGCCGTTGTACGCCCCCCGGCCGCCAAAAGGGCCGAGCAGGCGCACGGCGCGGCCTCGCTTGACAGCCCCCGTGGGCGCCGTCCATCCTGCGTGCATGAACTCCTACGGCGACCCCGCCATCCGCATTACGCTTTTGCCGCGCGACACGAACCCGCAGGGCACCATCTTCGGCGGCATCATCCTCAGCTACATCGACATCGCGGGCGCGGTCGAAGCGCACCGCCGCACAGGCGTCGAGCGCTTCGTCACGGTCGCCATGCGCGAAGTCATCTTCCACCAGCCCGTCTACGTCGGCGACCTCGTCAGCTTCTACGCCAAGACGGAGCGCATCGGCACGACCTCCATCAGCGTCCGCGTCATCGTCGAGGCCGAGCGCTACGGCGGCACCTCGGAAAGAATAAAGGTGACGGAGGCCGAGGCCGTCTACGTCGCCGTGGACGCCAACCGCCGCAAGATGCGTATCAACAAGGAACTCGTCCGAGGGCTCGAAGACATCGAGCAGCACGAGACTTCGTAAAACCTCGCTCTACCCGGACTCAAAGAGGAGACGACTCCGTGAGCGGATTCAAGTTCTCGCCCCCGACACTCGCGGCGTTGCCCGTCCTGCCGCTCGGCGACCCGACGCTGACTGACCTCGTCACGGCCGCGGCCAGTTACGACGGCGACCCCAAGCTCGGCAAGATCACCTTCTCGTTCGACGCCAACGCTCGTGGGCTCATCCGCGTCTGCAACTCGGCGGACGACGAGGATGCCGACGACGGCGTGCTCGGCGCGACCGCGGGGGAGGAGACTGACGAGGCGCTGTCGCCTGCGCTCGTCTTCGACGCAGAGCACGCGTGGCTCAAGTACCGCTTCGGGGGATTGGCGAAGGGCTCGGTCGCGGCCGAGTTCTCGACGGGCGGCGTCGCCGTCCTGCCCAAGGTCGAAGGGCAGAAGGGCGTGGTCTTCGCCTACTACCGCCGCCATGACCCTGCGGAGTCGGCCGCCGCCGCCGTCCTCGCCGACGCCGCCACACTGCGCACCGCCTTCCGCGCCGACGACGCGCTCGCGCTCGAAGAGGGCGACGCGCTGCTCTACCGCGTCTATGGCGAGTTGAGCGCGGGGCTGACGCTCAAGTGGTCGGACGTTTTCACGGCGGGGCTCAGCAATCTGAGCGCGCTGCTCCGCGCGGGCGAGGTCGTCGCGCTCAAGGCCGACGCGGGCGCAGAGGTCAACTTTCGCGTCGGGGTGCGCGACGACTTCCGGCTCGTCTTCACGAAGGGCGGGCCCACCGGCGATGTTGTCGAGACGGTGCGCGTCTCTGTCTTCAAGTCGAAGACGCGCGAGCTGGGCGTCGGCGCACAGCTCGGCGTGTCGGTCGAGTTCGCAGACCCCGGCGCGGTCGAAGGGCAGCTTACGAAAGTCTACGAGGCGCTCGCGGGGCCGCTCGTCGGCGACGTGGACAGACTACTCAGTGAGGCCGACCGCGCCGCCTCGCTCGAAGCGCTCCCCGCGGACTTGCAGACGCCCGCGCGCCTGTTGATGACGCGCCTCGGGCTCGACCCTCTGCTAAACAAGCCCGCTGAGCTGAGGGCGAAGTGGGAGGCGGTCAAGGCGCAGGTGCCGGGCGTCATCGAGAAGATTGCGAAGACGAAGGTCGAGCTTGGCTTCACCTACGAGTACCTGCGGGTCAGCACCGACCGCACGTTGCTGCGCGCAGACCTCGACGCCGAGACGTTCCGGCGTCTTCACCCAGACCTGATGGTCTGCCAGCTCGAAGGGCTGACCGAGTGGCTGCGCAGGGAAGCGCCGGAGGGGGCGCTCAAGCGCTACCTTCGACAGAGGTCGGTCAAGGTGTCGAAGGCTTGGGGCTTCAACCTCGGCATCTCGCCGTGGGGCGTCGGTGTAGGCGGCACCGACCGTCTGGAGACTTCGCGCGTCGTGCAGGAGAACGTCAACGGCGAACAGCGCGTCGCCTACGACGGCCTGCGCAGCTACGAGGGCGTGTGGATGAAAGACACGGTGACGTTCGCCGCCGACTTCAAGGCCGAGATGCATTCGTTCGCGGCGCCGCCCGTGACCTGCCTGTTCGAGTACGGGCTCTCGCTCAAGTGGGAGTGGGAGGAGGCGTCGCTCACTAGCGAAGAGTTCGCGAAGGTGCTCGACCACGCGCAGCTCTGGCGGGTCATCGCGCCGAACCGCGTCGAGCAGGCGGTCGCGGCCGTGAAGGGCGCGTTCGGCCAAAGCGCAACGGTGCGGCTTGAGCTGACGCTCGACCAGAAGGCTTTGGTGGAACTACTGCCGCTCTTGGTCAGCCCGCCCGCGCCGCCCTTTAACACGCCCGACGGCTACAACAAGTTCGACGACGACCGCAGGCTCGACGTGTGGGGCGCCGAGGCGCTCGCCGCCGCGATGCCCTACATGGAGATGTTCGACGGGCGTCGAGACCCTGTCGTCCGGCTTCACCTCTACGCGCCGCTCTGGCGGCGTTACTTCAAGGATGACTCGCTCTCGTTCGGCAACTATCGCAACATCGCGCGGCAGGACATCCCGCGCCTCGCCGACGCTCTCAAGCTCGGCCTCAAGGATGACGAAGGGCTCGCCGCGCACGAGTTCGTCGAGGC
>JBJMGQ010000536.1:0-2510 GCA_045807845.1 Pyrinomonadaceae bacterium
CAACTGCTCGACACAGACCAGCGCCTGCGCTCCGGCGACTTCTTCCCCGGCGCCCGCGTCACCGTCCGCTTCAATCCGCGCCAGCCCGGAAATTCGTTGGTAGTTTAAAAGTAGACAGTAGTCAGTAGACAGTAGTCAGTAGAAAAGACAAAATGATTTTCTACTGACTACTTTTTTTATGTTCAAAAAAATTCTCATTGCGAACAGGGGCGAGATTGCCGTGCGCGTGCTGCGCGCGTGCAGGGAGTTGGACATCTCGCCGGTCGCGGTCTATTCGGAGGCGGACGCGGCGGCGCTGCACGTGCGGCTCGCCGACGAGGCTTATCTGCTGGGGCCTGCGCCTTCGGCCGAGAGTTACTTAAGGATTGACCGCGTCGTCGAGGCCGCGCTTCAGAGTGGAGCGGAGGCCATCCACCCGGGCTACGGCTTCCTCGCCGAGAACGCCGCGTTCGCGCGCGCGGTGAATGCGGCCGGACTGGTCTTCATCGGGCCCACGCCCGAAGCGATGGAGCTGATGGGCTCGAAGACGAGCGCGCGGCGCGCGGCCGAAGAGGCGGGCGCGCCCGTCGTCCCCGGCACGAACGACCCGCTCGAATCCATCGAACAGGCGCGCGAGACGGCCGCGCACGTCGGCTACCCCGTCATGCTCAAGGCGGCGGCCGGCGGCGGCGGCAAGGGCATGCGCCTCGTCGCCTCCGAAGACGAGTTGGCTTCAGCCTTCGACACGGCGCGCTCCGAAGCGGCCTCGGCCTTCGGCGACCCCTCGGTCTACATCGAGAAGGCGGTCGAGCGCCCGCGCCACGTCGAGATACAGGTCTTCGCCGACACGCACGGCCACACCGTCCATCTCGGCGAGCGCGAGTGCTCGATTCAAAGAAGACATCAGAAGGTCATCGAAGAGTGCCCCTCACCAATCAACGACCCCGCCTTGCGCGAGGCGATGGGCGCGGCGGCCGTCCGCATCGCGCGCGCCGCCCGCTACGTCGGCGCGGGCACGGTCGAGTTCCTCGTCTCCGACGTAACGCGCGACTTCTACTTCCTTGAGATGAACACGCGCTTGCAGGTCGAGCACCCCGTCACGGAACTCGTCACCGGGCTCGACCTCGTGCGCGAGCAGATACGCGTCGCCGCGGGCCGGCCGCTCTCCTTCACGCAGGACGAAGTGCGCCTGACGGGCCACGCCGTCGAGTGCCGCGTCTACGCCGAAGACCCTGAACAGAACTTCATGCCGAGCCCCGGGCGCATCACCTCCCTGCGCGTCCCCGCCGGCCCCTGCGTGCGTGACGACGGCGGCGTCTACGAGGGCGCAGAGGTCTCCATCTACTACGACCCGATGATCTCGAAGCTCGCCACATGGGGGCGCACGCGCGAGGAAGCCATCGAGCGCATGCGCCGCGCGCTCGACGAGTACACGGTCGGCGGCATCAAGACCACGCTCCCCTTCTTCCGAGAGGTGATGCGCGACGAAGAGTTTGTCGCGGGGCGACTCGACACCTCCTTCATCTCGCGCTTCAACGAGCGCCGCGCCGCCGCCGTGGCGTCAAACGACGACGCCTCGTCCGGCGCAGAGACCGCCCGCCGCGACATCGCAGCCATCGCCGCCGCCCTCCAATACTCCGAGCCCGCCCGCAACAACTCCCAAACGCACACGCCCCAAGCACCCCCGAGCCGCTGGAAGCTCTCGGGCCGCGAGGCGCTGCATCGTTCGAGGATTTGAAGGTCTGTAAATCAGAAAGATTCCGTCAACACTTAGACATGAAACTCAACGCGGAGATAGACGGCGAGAAGGTCGCGCTGGAGGTAAGGCGCGAGGGGGGGCGTGTGTTGGGGGAGGTCGGTGGGCGCCTCTATGAGTTGGAGGCGCGAGAGGTGGGCGCGGGTGAGTACCTTCTGATTCACGGGGGGCGCGTGTACGAGTGCAGAGTCGGGGGTGAGCCGGGCGCGCCGGGGCGCGGAGCGTTGCGCGTGTCGGTGGGCGCGCGAGAGTACGGCGTGCGGCTCACAGACCCGAAGCACCTGCGCGGCGCGGGCGCGGGCGGAGACGCGCAGGGCGGAAGCGCGCAGATCAAGGCGCCGATGCCGGGGAAGATCGTGCGCGTGCTCGTCGAGGCGGGACAGGCGGTCGAGGCGGGGCAGGGCTTGGTCGTCGTCGAGGCGATGAAGATGCAGAACGAGCTGAAGTCGCCCAAGTCCGGCACCGTCGCCGAGCTGCGCGCCGAGTCCGGCTCGACCGTCAACGCAGGCGACGTGCTCGTCGTTGTTGAGTGAGAGCAGGCAGTGGGCAGATGGCAGTAGGCAGAAGGCAGATGGCAGTTGGCAGTTGAAAGAGCCGCTGTCAGAGATTCTGATTTAGTCTTTCAACTCTAATAACGCGGAGCGACTGCCTACTGCCTACTGCCTACTGCCTACTTCTTCTCATACACCGCCGTCACGGTCGTCCGGATGCCGCCGCGTGGCGTGAACGCGCCGACGACTTTCATCCGGCGCGGGCCGCAGGCGCCGACCAGGTC
>JBJMGQ010000537.1:0-6410 GCA_045807845.1 Pyrinomonadaceae bacterium
GAAGAACCTCTACGGCCGCTCGGGCTTCATCCAGTACGAGCCCGACATCTCGCCCGAGTTCAAGCCCAACCCGCAGAAGCCCGACGAAGGCATCGCCGACTTCACTATCACTATTAACGAGGGCAAGCAGTTCACGCTTCGCCGTCTGGAATTTATGGGCAACACCTTTACGCGCGACAACGTGCTGCGCCGCGAGGTGGCGGTGAATGAGGGCGACATCTTCGACCGGCAGCTCTGGGAGTTCTCGGTGCTGAAGCTTAACCAGCTCGGCTTCTTCGACCCCATCGACAAGGAGAAGGACGCCGAGCTGAGGCCGGACGAAGAGACGGGCGAGGTTGACATCAATCTGCGCGTCAGTGAGCGCGGCCGCAACCAGATTGCTTTCAACGGCGGCGTCTCCGGCATCGGCGGCTCCTTCTTCGGGCTCGACTATTCGACGAACAACCTTCTGGGTCGCGGCGAATCGCTCTCGTTCCAGTTCGCCTTCGGCAACCGGCAGAAGTCCATCCTCTTCTCGTTCACCGAGCCTTACGTCAAAGACCGTCCCATCTCGGTCGGCTTCTCGGTCTACGTCCAGTCGCAAAAGTTCTTCGGCGAGGGGACGGCGCTTTCGCAGAACGTGGACGCGCTCACCGGCGCCTTCGGCGACACGACGAGCTTCCTGAGCGCCAACGAGCAGAACCTGTTCACGCAGAATACGAAGGGCGCGAGCATCTACGCGACCTCGCCGCTCTCCGAGTTCTGGCGACCGCGCAGCCGCCGCTTCGTGCAGGTCGCGCGCGCCTCGCGCATCGGCCTCTCCTACGCCTTCTCGCGTTCTTCCATCGAGGAGCCGCCGGTCAACGAGCAGAACAACCCGAACACCTTTATCCCCGTCATCTTCGCGCAGCCCAACATCACGACGAGCCGCGTCACGCCCTCGTTCGTCTACGACACGCGCAACGGCACCATCGACCCGACGCAGGGCTCGCAGGTCGCGGCTTCGCTGGCCGTCGCCGGCCTCGGCGGCGACGTGCGCACCTTCCAGCCGACGCTCTCTTACACGAGCTTCCGCCCCGTGCGCCGAAAGCGCTCGGAGCATCCGGAGGTCTTCGGCTTCCGCATCGTCGCCGGCCACGTTCGCAGCTTCGGCATCACTTCGAAGATTGCGGAGGCGCAGTCGAGCTCGCTCTCCTTCATTAACGGCGTGCCCATCTACGAGCGCTTCTTCCTCGGCGACGAGTTCACCATCCGCGGCTACAACGTCCGCTCCATCTCGCCCGTCGCGCCGCTCGACGTGTTCGTCACGTCGCGCAACGTCTCGGTCTCGGCCACGCCGTCGGGCAGCCTCGTCCCCGTGGACACGCTCCCCGACACGCTGCGGCAGCAGCTCGTCCAGATCGGCACGTTCACCGGGCCCACGGGGGCGAACACCGTCCAGATCGACCGCCAGTTCCGGTTCCTCGGCGGCGACACCCAGTTGTTGGGGAACTTCGAGTATCGCATCCCGATCTTCGGGCCGGTCGCGCTGGCGGCCTTCGTCGATATCGGCACGGCCTTCAACCTCTCGTCGGGCAGCGACCAGACCTTCTCGACGGAGTTTCTGGCCGACCAGCCTTTCCTGAGTTCGCTCGGCGGCCTCAACGGCTTAACCAAGCGGCGTTATCCGCAGCTCGCCCTCACGTCGAACGGCAGTCTGCTCACACAGGGCGACCGCCTGATAACGCAGGAAGAGTTCACCGCGCTGCAACGCGTCGGCCCGCTCGACCCGATTACCTCGCTGCCCTTCGGTGTGCAGCCCGTCTTCCTGCGCGGCGAGGCGCAGACGAACACGGTGGCGCGCATCTCGCAGAGTCTTTTTTCGAAAATCAGCGACTACCGATCCAGCCTCGGGCTGGAGATGCGCATCCAAATGCCTGTGATTAACGTGCCGTTCCGATTTATCTACGCCATCAACCCGAACGCACAGGACACACTCATTCAGGAGAAGAAGAGGGTCTTCCGGTTCAGCATCGGGCGCACCTTCTAAGCCTTTACGACACGAAACGAAGGGGGCGGCGTGCCCCCTCGGCAGAAGCACCCGCGGCCGCGCCCGAAAGTTCGCCCGCAACACTTTAAGGAGCAGTACAGGAAAGATCATGAAAGCGATTCGCATAACCTTCTTCGTCGCCGCCTTCGCGGCCATGGCCGCGCTGACGGCCTCTGCCCAGACCCAGCCCTCCACCCGTCCGGCCGCGCCCGCGCTGCCGCGCCCGGCTGCTGCCGCCCCCGGCGGCGCCGTCACGGTTGCCGAGGGCAAGTTCGCCATCATCGACACCGAAGCCTTCGGTGACGCGAAGGATGGCATCCAGCGTCTGGTCGCCGCCTTCCAGACCGTCGAGCGTGAGTTCAAGCCGCGCCGCGACGAGATTCAGACCCTACGGAACCGCTACGACGGGCTCATCAAAGAGGTCAACGACACCAAGGCCGTCGCCGACCAGAAGGCGCTCGCCGCTAAGGCTGACCAAGCCTCGCAACTCGAAATCGAGATCAAGCGCAAGCAGGAGGACGGGCAGAAGGCGCTCGACCGCCGCGTGCAGGAGTTGACCGGCCCGGTCTATCAGGACATCGGCAACGCCCTTCAGGCTTACGCCAAGGCGCGTGGTCTCTCGGTCGTCTTTGACGTGAGCAAGATGCAGGGCGTCGTCATGGTCGTTGACGGCGGCATCGACATCACCAGTGCCTTCATCGCCGAGTACAACCAGCGCAACCCGGCCACGACGGCCGCGGCCGCGCCGGCCACCCGCCCGTAAGGGCAACGCCAACCGTTAACCGTAAACCGTGATGAGATAAGACCTGCTCTTTCTCATCACGGTTTACGGTTAACGGTTTACGCCTTCTCAAGGCTCACGCGCTCCCTATGGAAACGCTTCTCGACACCCGCGCCATTCAAGACATCCTGCCGCATCGTTACCCGTTCCTGCTCGTTGACCGCATCGTCGAGCTGACGCAGGGGGTGCGCATCGTCGGGGTCAAGCAGGTGACGATCAACGAGCACTTCTTTCAGGGACATTTCCCCGGCGCGCCCGTCATGCCCGGCGTCCTCATCGTCGAGGCGATGGCGCAGGTCGGCGCGGTCTACGCGCTTCAGCAGATCGAGGGGCGCGAAAACAAGCTCGTCCTCTTCAGCGGCATCGACAACGCACGCTTCCGCCGCCCCGTCGTCCCCGGCGACACGCTCGTCATCACGGTCACGCCGCTGCGCGTCGGCGGCCGCGTCCAGAAGATGCACGGCGAGGCGCACGTCGAGGGTCAGCTCGCCGCCGAGGCCGACATCATGAGCGTCGTCGTGCCGAGGTGAAAAGCAGTTTTCAGTTTTCAGTTTTTAGTTTTCAGCAAGAACGATACGTCTCCTCTGGCTGAAAACTAAAAACTAAAAACTGAAAACTGAAAACTGCCTTCCCATGTCCATCTTCGTCCATCCAACCGCCGTCGTCAGTCCCCGCGCCGAAGTGGGCGAGGGCTCGCACGTCGGCCCGTTCTGCACGGTCGGCGACGAGGTGCGCCTCGGCGCGAGCGTCCGGCTTGAATCGCACGTCGCCGTGGACGGCCGCACCGAAGTGGGTGAAGACACGCACGTTTTTCCCTTCGCCTCCATCGGGCTCGCGCCGCAGGATTTGAAGTACCGCGGCGAGCCGGCCGAGACGCGCATCGGGCGACGCACACGCATCCGCGAGTTCGTGACCGTCCATCGCGGCACAGAGGGCGGCGGGATGTTGACCTCAATCGGCGACGACTGTCTCGTCATGGCGCAGGCGCACGTCGCGCACGACTGCCACGTCGGCCACGGCGTCATCATGGCGAACGCCGCGACACTCGCGGGGCACGTCGAGGTGCAGGACGGCGCGAACGTCGGCGCCTATTCGGGCGTCCACCAGTTCTGTCGCGTCGGGCGCGAGGCGTACGTCGGCGGCTACTCGGTCGTCGTCAAAGACGCGCTCCCCTTCGCGCTCACCGTCGGCAACCACGCCAAGTGCTACGGCCTCAACACGGTCGGCATGAAGCGCCGCGGCTATCCGCAGGAGACGATGGAAGCACTGCATCACGCCTTCCGCCTCCTCCTCAACTCCCGGCTCAACACCACGCAGGCGCTCGCGCGCATCCGCGAAGAGACAACCGGCTCCGCCGAGGTCGAAGAACTCCTCCGCTTCATCGAAACCTCGCAACGCGGCGTCGTGAAATAAGAGCAGCAGTGCCGAGTGACAAGTGGCGAGTGACGAGTTAAATTCTCTTGGCTCGTCACTCGTCACTTGTCACTTGTCACTCGTCACTTTCTCTATGCGTTACGGACTCATCGCGGGCAACGGCAGATTCCCCTTCCTCGTGTTGGAGGGCGCGCGGCGCGCGGGCGCGGAGGTCGCGGTCGCGGCCATCAGGGAGGAGACCGACCCGGCCATCGAGCGTGTGGCCGAACGCGTCGCGTGGGTCGGCATCGGCCAGTTGGGACGCATGATTCGCTTCTTCAAGCGCGAGGGCGTGGAGAAGGCCATCATGGCGGGACAGGTCAAGCACGTGCAGATTTTCAGCGGCGCGCTTCCAGACGTGCGGATGCTGAAGATGCTGCTGTCGCTCCCGCGTCGCAACACCGACGCCCTCATCGGCGGCGTCGCGACGGAACTGGCGCGCGAAGGCATCGAGCTAATCGACTCGACCCACTTCCTCCAAGACCAACTGCCCGCCGAAGGCGTGCTCACGCGCCGCTCGCCATCGGCCGCCGAGCGCGCCGACATCGAGTACGGCCTTGAGGTCGCGCGCGAGATTGCGCGGCTCGATCTCGGCCAGACCATCGTCGTGCGCGCGCGCGCCTGCGTCGCCGTCGAAGCGATGGAGGGAACGGACGAGACCATCAGACGCGCGGGCGGTCTCGCCCGCGGTCGCTTAACGGTCGTCAAGGTCGCGAAGCCGAATCAGGACATGCGCTTCGACGTGCCCGTCGTCGGTCTGCCCACCATCGAGACGATGATCGAGGCCGGCGCCACCTGCCTCTGCCTGACCGCCGCCAAGACGCTCATGTTCGACCGCGAAGAGATGCTCCGCCTCGCCGAGCGCCACCGCATCTCGGTCGTCGCCGCGAAGTAAGACAAGAATCAAAAGGCAAGAGTGAAGTTCGAGAAGCAGCGTGTTTCTCATCCTCACTCTTGCCTTTTGCTTTGTAACTTTCGCGCTCTCTTTCTGTGGCGATTTGGATGACGGTGCAGGAACGCCACAGTCGCGCGGCGTCGCGTGCGGCGCGCGGGGCGGGAAAGGCGCCCGTTTTGTCAGGTGAGAGTTGGCACGTCCATTGCGATTGAGGGGCGAGTGTTGAGCGGGGCGCGGGGCCGTTACGTAGCGGCCGGATGCGCCCCGGCAGAGAAAGAGACAGAGCAGGTTCGACAAAGAAACTTAAAGGAGAGATTGGAACGATTATGAAGAAGCTTGTAAGCGCAACCGCACTCGCCCTGACGCTGGTCTTCGGCGCGGGCTCCGTCCTCGCCGCGACGCAGAACTCGAACACCTCGACGACGGGTGGCGGCACGATGGCCACGAAGAAGAGTGGTCATAAGCACCACCGCCGTCACCACCGCAGTCACCATCGCAAGGCAGCGAAGGCCGCCAACGCGAACACCTAAAGCCGGCGGCGTGGCCCGCGCCGTGAGTTTCGGACGACTCTGCTTTTGAGTTCCGCACAGCGCCACGTTGCGGGCGGGCGGCACTCGTTGGGCGACGAGTACTGCGTGCGGAGTGCGCGACGCGTGCGGGTGGCCGGAGGCAGGGCGGCCCGCGCGCGTCGTGATCAAGGGATGCGACGCCGCCTCCGACGGCGGCCCGCCGCATCCCTCTATTTTTTTTTGTGAGCTATGAAAGGGGCACTGCCAAAGGTGAGTTCGAGCGCGGGGCGGACGCCGGCAGGGCACGCGCTGCTTGGCGTCGGCCTGCTGCTCGTGCTCGTCGCGGCCGGCTACCTGTTCGCGCGCATGCGGCGCCCGTCGCACGTCGTCGAGACGGTTACGACGGGCGCGCGCGCGGCGACGGCCGCCGCCGTCCCGACGCCCGTCTACTTCGAGCCCCAACTGCCCGCGCGCGACGCGGAGCTGGAGCAGGCGGGCGACCGCATCGCGGAGGCCGAAGTCTACCTGAAGAAGCGACAGGCCGCGGCGGCCCTCGCAGCTCTCGCGCGTGCGCGGCACGCAGCCACACGCGCTCTGGAATCAAGACCACGCGGCAGCGCCCGCCGCGATGCGCTCGCCGCCGCGCTCCGCGAGCTCGACTCGGCCGAGCACGCCATCGAGCGCGGCGCCTACGAAGATGCGCGCCGCCAACTCGTCGCCCTCGACAAGAGCCTTGACCGGCCGGACTTTCAGGAGAGCGTGAACCGTCAACCGTGACAAGTAGGAGCTGGTCTTTCACTTGTC
>JBJMGQ010000538.1:0-13942 GCA_045807845.1 Pyrinomonadaceae bacterium
CCAGCGTCTTGTATAGCTCTACGGCCTTCTGAAATTCGACGTGGCTCGCCAAGTCCCAGTCGATTTTAACTTTTGCACCACCAGACACGGTCGTGTCGATCTCCCACAGCCCGTGCTCCTCGTCCGGAGCCAGTTCGGTCTTGTAACCGGCGTCGGCCAATACTGCCTCGACGCGCCCCATCTGCTCGCCTTCCTCTTCCTGGAAGATTCCCTTGAGCGTTGCCCCCTCTTGCGTCAGCACGCCTTTGTGCCCACTAAAAGCCTCAAGAAGGAGGTGCAGCAGCCGTCCGTCGTTGCCGAGTCTCCGGATAAGCTTTTCGCAGTAACGATTTAGCTCGACCATCTGCTCAAGAGCCCGGGCGAGTTCCTTCCCCTCGATTGTGCCGTTTCCGTTCGCGGAAGTAACCTTCATGTCGGTGGTTGCTTGACGCACAAGATATCGCACAATCGACTTCTCGTCCTTTATGTACTCTTCCTTCTTACCACGTTTTACTTTAAACAGTGGGGGCTGGGCAATGAAGACATGGCCGGCCTCAATGAGCTTCGGCATCTGGCGGAAGAAGAAGGTCAGCAGCAGCGTCCGGATGTGCGACCCATCCACGTCTGCGTCGGTCATGAAGATGATCTTGTGATAGCGTAACTTGTTGAGATCAAAGTCCTCTTCGCTCTTACCGATGCCCGTGCCGAGCGCCGTTATCAACGTCTTTATCTCGCTATGGCCGAGCATCTTGTCGAATCTGGCCTTCTCTACGTTTAAGATTTTACCTTTTAGCGGAAGAACTGCCTGATTCCTGCGGTCACGTCCCTGTTTCGCACTCCCGCCGGCCGAATCACCCTCGACGATGTAGAGTTCGCACAGCGCCGGGTCTCGCTCCTGACAGTCTGCCAGCTTGCCCGGCAGCATCGTAGAACCCATCACCCCTTTGCGGACGATTTCGCGGGCTTTACGCGCGGCCTCGCGCGCACGGGCGGCGTCTACCGCCTTCCCGACTATCTTCTTGGCAACGGTCGGATTCTGCTCGAAATACTCGGTCAGGCGCTCGTTGAGAAAAGACTCGACCGCGCCTTTCACATCGGAATTGAGCTTGCCCTTGGTCTGCCCCTCGAACTGTGGCTGCGGCAGTTTGACGGAGATGACCGCGACCAGTCCCTCGCGCACGTCGTCGCCCGAGAGGGAGGTTTTGAAGTTCTTGGCGAGCCCCGAAGACTGCGCGTAGGCGTTGATGGTGCGGGTCAGCGCCGAGCGGAAGCCCGAGAGGTGTGTGCCGCCGTCTACGGTGTTGATGTTATTAGCAAAGGAGTAGACCTTCTCGTCGTACCCGTCGTTATATTGGATGGCCACATCGACCGAGAGAGTGTCGCCGTCTTTTTCAAAGTAAACTGGCTTGTCGTGCAGCACCGACTTGTTCTTGTTGAGGTGCTTGACGAACTCGGCGATCCCGCCACGGTAGTAGAACTCGTGCGAGCGCTCGGGCTCCTGCCGCTCATCCTTGATGGTGATGCGGATGCCTTTGTTGAGAAAAGCCTTTTCGCGCAGGCGCTCGGAGAGTTTGTCGAAGCTGAACTCGTTGACATCGAAAATCTCGGAGTCGGCCTTGAAGGTGATTTTGGTGCCGCGGCGGCGGGTCTTGCCCGTCATCTCCAGTTTGGTCACAGGAATCCCGCGGACGTACTCCTGCTCGTAAGTCGCCCCATCCCTCCAGATTTCGAGTCGAAGCGTCTCAGAGAGGAAATTTACGCAAGAGACGCCCACTCCATGCAGCCCCCCGGACACCTTGTAGGCGTTCGTGTCGAACTTGCCGCCGGCGTGGAGCTTGGTCATGACGACCTCGGCGGCCGACCTCTTCTCCTGTTTATGGTAATCGACGGGGATGCCGCGGCCGTTGTCGATGACGGTGACGGAGTTATCGAGGTGTATGAAGACCTCGACCGTGTCGCAGTAGCCGGCCAGGGCTTCGTCAACCGAGTTATCGACAACCTCGTAGACGAGGTGATGGAGCCCCATCTCGCCGGTCGAGCCAATGTACATGGCCGGGCGCTTGCGGACGGCCTCGCGCCCTTCGAGAACCGTGATGGAAGTCGCAGTATATGAATCGTTCTTCTTCTTTGTTAAAGTCGCTGTAGGCAAAGTAGTCTCCTCTTCTTGCATATCTTTATACCGATTCCCAGCTTTGGAAAGACGAACAGATGACGAGGATTAGATGCTATCCGCGGACGTAGCGATTGTTCTTTCCGCCTCGACTCGCGCGCCGTCGAAGGCCACACCGTCCCTTACTTCAATGAGTTGTGCTCGTGCTGCGAACCCTTTAATGAGGTCATTTTTGGAGGTCGTAATGAACGTTTGCGTGCGCCCTTCAAGGTATTCCAGCAAATGACCGATTCGCCTCTTATCCAGTTCGGCATCCACGTCATCCATCAGGAAAAGCGGATACTCATTATGCCACGAATAATACACCGAAATTGCCGCTAAGTCAAGTAGAATCAACGCACTACGCTGCTGACCGGAACTGCCGTAAGTGCGTATATCGCGGCCGTCGAAGAGGATTTCCAACTCGTCTCGGTGCGGCCCGATGAGCGAGTAGCCCGAACTGATTTCGGCGTTGAGGCGCAGGTGCAGACGCTCTTTTATCAGCGCTTCGTAATTCTCAAGGTCGCCCTTCCCTTCGAGCGCGGAGACGTAACGAATCGTGACCTCTTCGCGCTCGAACAGGCGCTGCTGAAGACTTTGACTGAGACGCTCGACGTAGTCGCGCCGCGCACGGTCAATGGTCGTCCCGAGGGCGATAATCTGTTCGTTCCAGGGCTCGATTAGCTCGCGCGCGTTGTCGAGGTTCGTGTCAGATTCAGAGATGTCCTGTAGCAGCCGATTCTTCTGCTTGATGACGCGCTGATAGTCGGCGAGCGTCTGGACGTAGCTGTGGTGGAGTGAGACGACGCCGCGGTCGAGGAAACGGCGCCGCGCGTCGGGGCCGCCGCGCACGACTTCCAGTTCGTCGGCGGTGAAGGGCACGACGTGGAGTTGACTGAGGTAGCTCGCGACCGACTCGCGCTTGCCGTTGAGCGAGAGCGTCTTTGAGTTTCCCTGAATAGTGACCTGCAAGTCCCTGTGTACGTCCTGTGCGCGCGCGACGCGACCGCGGACGACCGACAGGTTCTCGTTGAAGCGTATGGCCTCCTGCGGCCGCTGCGTGCGGAAGGACTTCGATGTGGCGAGGAGATAGATGGCTTCGAGCCAGTTCGTCTTACCCTGCCCGTTCTCTCCGCTGATGACGTTCAGACCCTCGCCCCAGAAGATTTCGCCGCCCAAATTCCTGAAATTGTGAACCTCAATGGATTCGAGCAGCATATGTCGAGTTTAACATACGCTGCTCGAAACGGGCGCTGTGCCGCGCTATTAAAGTCCTATACTCTGCCCATTGAAAATTACTGATTTTCTATTCATCTAACCTACCGCCCGTCGCTATAAAGTTCTATCAGCGACCTTGCTCATCCTCAGTGTCGAGCGGAGTATCTATAAGAAGAGAACGGACTTGTTCTTTGATGGAGATTAATTCAGACCGCATCTCTTCGGCCATGGCCTGCACATAATCGAAGCCGTGACTCAGCATGAGTTGGAACGCCTCTCCCATTTTGTTCTCATCTATGAGTTGATCGACGCGGTCTATGACCTCGGGCGGAACGAGGTCGCTCAGGTAATTCAGGACATTTCTTTCTGCGGCTTCTCCAATGTTATTAGCGAGTCGTACTTTCTGCTCTTCCGGAAGAGGCAAGGTTTCAGAGTACTCCCGAACTTCGGTGAGGGCCGCATTCAGTACTGCGACATCCGCCTCTAAGACGGTGGCCGGGAGTTGCGCTTTGATTGCGAGCAGGAGGTTGAAGACAGACTCCATCCGCTGGCCCGACTCGATAATAGCCCTCTTAATGCGCACCGTCTCTTCCATCAGGATGTCTTCGAAGTCGATATCTCTTGAGACGAGGAAAGCCATCGCGCGCTCCCCCTCTTCATCCTCCAAAAGGCGGCCGTAGGTCTTCTGATCCTTTTCCGACAGCCGCTCGCTCGCCACGATAATACCCGTCACCCCAAGCAGCCGACCGAACTCCTGAACGAACGCGATGCATTCTTCTTCGGGGGCTCCGCCCAAGCCGGTCAGTTCGAAGAGATCGGCCTCAAACACTTCGTAATCTTTCATGCTCATTCCTGCCTCTCCTTGCGGCCCGCGTAGGCACGCTCCGGCCGGGCTATTCAAACTCCGCGAGGAGGGCCTCGTGCACCCGCCTCAGTTCATCTTTTGCTTCGAGGACGACCGCCGCCGCCACGTCTCTGAGCGAAGGGAGCCCGCCGCGTAACGCGTCGATCATAGCCTCGATGTTGTCGGCGCTCTCGCTCAGAGTCTTCAACCTGTCTGACAACTCCTGGCTCAAATGCCCTTGCAGCCTCTCCCAGAAGACGAATGAGGCGGCGAAGGTGAAGACCAGGTGCGGCGCATCGTTGAGGGCCAACTGATCGCCGGGGAGGGTTTTGAGGTATTCGCGGACGGCGGCGGGCGCCGCGCGGCGGCCCTTCATCACGTCCGAACACCAACACTTCATCACCGACCTGACCCAAGCCATGGCCGCGTTCGTCCCGGCCCGTTTGCCAAGAGCGGCGCAAAACTCTGCGTCCTCTTCCAGCCCAGTCAGCGGCACGAAGGCCGGGAAAACGGTGGCGACCGCGACGCCCCTCATCCGCTCTTCGGTCGTGCCTATCGACCACGACTCGCGTAGCTCCTCAAGTATCTGTTCGAACTCGTTCGACCTCTCCTCGGTGCCAGAGGGCTCGGGCGCGGCCTCCCCCTCCTGACCCGGCGGCCGGTACCATTCCGACAACATCGACATGAGCAGCAGCCGCCCCTGAACGTGATAGACAAGGTTCTGATTACCTTCCTCCGCCTCTTCATACTTTTCCCTCGCCAGGGTGAGTAACAGGTCGATCACTTCAATGACGCGCTGCTCCTTCCGCAGCTTGTCGTAGTTGAAGACCCGGCGTGAGAGTACGGCCTCAACCTCGCTGCGCTGGCAGGAAGACCCTGCGGTGTCGAGCTGCTCTTCTGTCGCGAGCCACGGCTGGCACCTGTCGAGGAGAGCGTCGGCGCACCAGTCTTCCAAGCGGCAGTGGAGCCGTGCCGCCTGCTCCTCGTCCGCCCCCACGTGCTTCACGAACAGCGCGAAGGGGTCGTCTTTGAGAAGCACCGCCTTCGTGTCCTCGGAGAGCGACACGTAAGCGTCATATATCAGGTACCTCTTCGCGTAGGTTTCGAAGGCTTCGTCATCACCGAGTTCTTCGGCGGCCTTCATGAGCAGGCGGTAGACTTCCACCAAACCCTCGGTGGCCTCCCATGCCGCCGCGTAGTCCTTGGCCCGCAGGAGATGTTCAATGCGCTTCTCCTCATTCCCACGGGCCTTGTAGCTGTTCGCGATGATGAGGTTGATGTTGACGAGGTCGCCGAATTCGGAGAGCCTTCCGGCGAGCGAGGCTATCGGCGCGCGGGCGTCGAGGAGGTAGACTCTGATGACGTTTTCGAGCAGCTTGCTCGAATCCTTCAGACCCGCGGCACCGAGCCGAATCGTCTGGCAGATGAAGCCCAGTTCCGTCTCTATCCGCTCCCGAGCTTTGGGAAGGTTTTCGATGATCAGTTCGCTCAGGTTGAGGCCGAAGTCGTCGAAAGCGCGCAGCCCAGCGGCGGCCTGACCCGACCTCTCCGCCTCGTAGAGTCGTTCTGTCGCGCGCATACTGGCCTCGCTCGTCGCCGCCGCTTCGAAGTGTGCGTTGAGGCTGATGACGAGCGCCAGGTCGTGCCGCAGATGCTCGGGGAGGTGTTCCAGATGCAGGCGCGCCAGCATCTCGTCGAGGTCGGACTTCAGGCCGATGGCGCGGGCCATCATCTCTATCCCACACTGTTCAGCCAGCCGCGCGAAAGCGTTGATGCGCTCCTTCTGTCGCCGCGTGAGCGCGCCGTCCGGGCTGAGCAGGTCGGTGGCGATCCCCGCCTGCTCGGAATAGAGGCGCTGCACCTGATTGTAGACCTCGACGGCCTCGCCCTCGCGCCCCTCTATGAGGTAGCCGAACATCAGGGCCTTCCCTGCCAGGAAGCGGAACGCCGTCGAGTGTTCGCCGCGCCAGCGGTACAACTCCTCGAAGACGCGGTTCTGGGCCGGAACGCCGTTCTCGACGCTCATCCCCTCGCCCAGCAGCATGAGGAGCAGCGCTGACTTCAGCGACTCGCTTGCGGCGATGGCCGCAAGTATCCGGCTGTACGCCTCGTAGCCGTGCGCCTCCAGCTCGCGCAGGGTCGAGACGAGTGGCCTCAGCACAGCCCCATCGCACTCGTCGGCGCAGCGGAGGATCAGGTCGCCGCCGTCCCGAAGCACCGAGTGCGTCCAGATGACCTGTACCGCGCCCCCGAACGGGGCGAACTCGGGCGAGCCCGAGAGAAGCATCTGTATCACCTTCGGATCAGGCTCGCCACGCGACCAGACGAGGTTGGCTATCAGGAATTCCAGCACCCTGTCGAAGGCGAACTGCACGCGGTAGGTCGGCGTGTCGAACATCCCGCGCCTCACCAGCTCGCGGTATTCGACTAGCACCCCGTCCTCGATGAGTCGGCCGAAGGGCGTGACGCCGGCGTCATAAGCCGAGCCGGTCATAAACCACTTCAGCGCCGGATGTGCCTCCATCTGTGAGCGGGTCAGCGAGGCGGTCGTCAGTTCGCACATGGCGTCAACGAGCGCCTCGGCGAAGTTGGCTGTGCCCTCGCGGTCGTAGATCAGGCGCTGGCAGTACTCGTGCATCAGGTCGGTGGAGAAGATGCGCGCGGGGACTTCACGCTCGTGATAGATTTCAAGCACGAGGCGCATGTGCCAAGGGTTGCTGATGAGGTCGCGGACGTGGCGCGAGAGATTTTCAAAAGAGGTGAGCGGTCGGAACCTGCGCCCGGGCGTGCCGCCGGCGACCCCGCCGAGCGCGCGGTAACCTTCGTACATCGCGGCAAGCTCCGGGCTGTCGCCGCGCAGCCGGGCGAGCACGTGCTGATAGGTCTCTCGCTCACCGCCGGCCCAGCGCGCCGTGTGATAGACATCTCGGCTGAAGAAGGATTCGCCCTCGGGGTCGAACCGCCCGCCCGACAGCCCGTCCAAGACTTGCCTGAAGTGGAAGGTGCGGAGGCTGAAGACGACCTTGAGTCTGCCGCCGGGGTGAGCATTGACCAAGTCGTTGAGGCGGCGGACGGCCGGTGACACATGCGGGTGCTCGTTGACGCCGTCGATGATGAGCACAAGAGGCCCCGCCCCGCTCTCACCCATAGAGTCCAACAGTTCGTCGAGCGTGCCTTCGAGCGCCAAGTCCGAGAGGATTTGTTCTTCGAGTGTGTCGAAGTCAAGGTCAGCGGCCGGGTAGTAGAGCGTGACGAAAGAGCGACCGGCCAGCCGCGAGGCCGTGTGGCACAGCAGGCTCGTCTTTCCGATGCCGGACTCGCCCAGCAGCAGGAAGCCTGCACGCTCGTTGACCAGAAACTTCTCTAACTCGTCCTCGACCGCACGCCGCGGCACGTAGACTTCGGGCAGGTAGATGCCGTGCTGAACCTGCGCGTC
Organism: Pyrinomonadaceae bacterium; assembly: GCA_045807845.1. Lineage (GTDB taxonomy): Bacteria > Acidobacteriota > Blastocatellia > Pyrinomonadales > Pyrinomonadaceae > QHXN01. The sequence goes on from JBJMGQ010000538.1 coordinate 7,627, forward strand.
GATGAAAGGCGACGTGACCTTTGCCGCGCGCTCGCGGAGGGCCGCCGCCGGAGCGCCGCCCGCCCGGAGCCGCGGCAGCCAGACGTTCTTGCGGCGGCGGAAGGCGGCTAGGCCGGGGTCTTTTATCGAAAGCTTGTGCCGGACGCCGATAAACCGCGCCATCTCGCCGTCCGCCCCGTTGAGGAGAAATACCTCCTCGGGCTCGCCCGAAGACCCGGGCTGCCTCGCGCAGTCGCGGCACGGCTCGACAATGACAAAGGGGTGGAGAGGGAGAGCCGCCACCGGATGTCGCCGCAGCAGAAAGACGCCGGATGCCTCGCCCTCGAAGCCGGCGGTTCGGTCAATCATCTTTTCGGGGAAGTCCCGGCGCGCGCCCATCAACTCGGCCACGACCCAACGCCCCTGCTCGCCCTCGCCGAGAAAGCGGCACAACTTGTAGTCGGCGAGAAACCGCAACTGCCGCAGGAAGTCGTTGAGGCGCGGGCGGTATTCCTCCAGCATGGCCGACCAGTCGGTCTCGTAGAAGTCGTGGGCCATGATGTTGCGCATGTTGACGAGGCAGTCGGTCAGGTTCTGAAGGCCGCGCGCCGTCTGCACCTGAGCTGCCCCGGCACTCTTGACGTAGCCCGGCAGCTCGCCGACGAACCATTGGTGGCCGAGGCGGTCGAGCCGCTTGACGCCCCTCCAGACGAATTGGTGGAGGTGCCCGAGCGAAGGCCGATTCAGACCGTCGAGCAGGCGGTTGAGGAGGTCGTCTTGGCCGGGGAAGCTTGCATACTCCGCCGCCACGAGCATCGTCAGGTAACGAAGTGAGTTATCGACCGTGTGCCGTATCCACTCCGTGGCCCTCTTCGCGTCCGACGCGTTAAGCGTGATCTGCGTGAAGAGGAAGGAGATCGGGTGTGGAAAGAGTTCGGCGACCGTTCCATAGGCCGACACGTCATCATCTCGGTTTAAGCTCATAGCCCCAGTTCCGTCGAGCGCCACGCGGCGCTCACCACTTCCAGACGGCCTGTGATGCGTCGTCGCCGTCGGCTCCGGCGGGCGGCGCCTGCCCGGCGCGCTTGAACTCGTCGCGCGCCTCCTTAAGCGCGCTGCTCAGTAGCAGACCAGTTGCCCGAGCGCGAGCAACCTCTTTCGCCGCTGCGCCGCCCCTTCCTCTCCCAAGGCAGCCTCTACTCCGGAGGCGAACGACTCCATGAGGCGCGTCAACTCCGGAAAGTGGTCTATGGTCTGCGACCGGAGCAACGACGCCAGTCTTTTAACGCCGGGCTGTTCCCGCTCCTCGGATGTGAGCAGCTTCAGGGCCGCCTCGGGTCGCGACTCCCACAGCAGCGCGGCCGTCTCCGCCTGTGCGGCCAGCAGGAGCGCGCCGAGCACGACCTTCTTCTCCTTCAAAGGCTCCAACCGGTGCAGAACGTCTATGCACCGGAGGGCGCCGTCGTGTTCGCCCTGTGCGGCGTAGATGGTGGCAAGCCGCCACAGGATATTGTGAGCTGGGTAAAATGCGTGCTGCCCCGTGCACCAAGAGCACTCGGCGAGGTTCGACTTCTCCAACGCCTCGGCGAAGTCCCTCGCCTCGCGCGCGGCTGGGTCGCCCGCGAGCAGCGTCGCCGAACCCAGCCGCAGCCAGTGCATGAGCGCGAACCCTTGCTCGACGGGCTCATCGGCCAGCTCCCCGATGGCCGCCGCGATGGCCGCGTGTGAAGGGTCTGCCGACAAACTCCGGCCGAGGAATTCTCTGGCGAGCGCAAACTCTCCGGCTAATGTTTCCAGTTGGCATCGATATTGATATTGTCTCTGCTTATCGTCCTCATCTTTGAACTCGGCCGCAGCGGCTTCGCTGAGACAGCGCGCGCGGGACAGACACTCACCAGCCGGATGCCCCGACAACATCTCGCTCTGTAACCAGGTGCCGAGTGCCTTCGCTCTCAAGTCTGAATGGATGCCTGTTGGGTGGAGTTCGGGATAGCCGTGCGAGAAGGCGTTCGCCAGCGCCTCGTAGCGCTCGGCGACCAGACGCATCTCCTCCGAGGCCCGGGCGAATTCGAAGCAGTCGGTCAGGTGAACGGCACGTGCTATCAACCCCTCTGTCAAGAGCGTGAAGTGCTCCCAACGCCCCGCCATCACCGGCAGGAGCCGCTCGATTTCGCTCACCTCGGCGCGAGCCTCGGCCAAGGTGCCGCTGTGGTTGCAGGCCGTCAGCTTCCAGCGGCTGAGCCCGTAGGCGAACCAGTCAACCTCCGTACCGCGTACCCCCAGCCTCTCGCGGAGTTTGGCTTCGACCTCGACTCGGAGGAAGTCCGCGACTTTCTGCCCGAGCGGCAGATTGCGCTGGAGCGTGATGATCTGCTCCAGCCAACTCAACGTGATGAAGAGTTGCGAATCTCTGACCGGGGCCAGCATATCGGCCAGCTCGTCGAGCACCCGCGACAGGCAGCCGCTAGACTCCTCAAGCAGCATGCGCCGGTCGCTCTCCAGGACGAACACCTCTGCCAGAGTGATAAGCGCGACTCCTAAGGAGCGCTCCTCGATCAACTGCTCAACCCTCTCAAGCAGTTCCATGACCGCCATCGTCCAGCGATATTCCGCCAGCGCATCCTTGAACAGCGCCTTGGTGTCTGCGTTGCACCAATCGAAGTGGTGGTGGCTCGCGTGGGAGAGCACGTCACAGAGTTGCAGCGCCCTGGAGTCGTCGTCCTCCTTCGTGTTGACGTTCCCCACTCTCCAAGTTGACGACTCGGGCGCGTAGCCCTGTCTGACGGCAAACATCGCTTGGAGTTCCCGTATGCGTGTCTCGTATGCGAAGGCCGGCAGTTGTTGCTTCTTCGGCAGTTGAATCTGCACTTCCGAGCAGACGAAGTTGATCTTCACCTGCTTCAAGCCTTCTAGCTGCTTCTGCCGGCACGCTCTGATGAACAGCTCGGCCACCATGCTGGGGTAGGTTTGAACCATGCCCCCGTAACTCACGCCCTCCCGGTTGACCAGCAGCACAGGCTGCCACCCCCGGCCCTTCACCTGCTGGAGAAGTTCCTTTATTAGCTTGTTATACCCGCGCTTGAATAGCACAACACGCTTCTGGGTTGCGGCCACCTTGACGATCTTCTCCATGTGGACGACGTGCGGCAGCGTCCAGCCCGCTTTGGCGAAACATTTCTTGAGTATCTCTTCGGCAGCAGCGTCCGTGAACTCATTGGCAGGCGCTAAAATCCCTGCAAGCTGGCTGTAGAACTTCTTACCCGCGCCGGTCGCGGCTCTGATCTCATCAGGCATGTAAGAGTTCTCATAAAACTTTCCACTTTCATCTATGAAAAGGTCGAATTCTGATGGTTGAATCATCGGTTATGCACTCGGCACTGACCTAAAGAAGTAAGAGGGAGGCGCGCAGCTACATCGTCAGGATTAGCCGGACTAGATTCTGCCGCAGGAAGTGATTGCAGTGAGTTCCGAAGCAGAGTCTAAAGGAGGTTTACTGTCCCCGGTGAGGACACACCAGCGCGCCGGCTAACTTGCACAAATGATGCACGTGGCGCATCGCTGATTTATCACGAGCGCCTCAAGGGCGTGGGGAATTTATGACTTGAGAGCGATTATGTCAACGAATTTTGTGTTGGGGAATATACCTGAACGACGCGGGAGATGAAACGCCTCTTCCGCGCATGCTCCTCCTTGAATTATGGGTTGGCAGAGACGCGCCTGCGTCGCTCATGGCGTGGCACGGCCTGTCATCAAAAATTCGCGGAGACATCGGCATCCTTATATGCGGCGGAGTCAGACTGAACACAAGCGCCGGCTCAAAGCTTCTGTTTGAATCAGAGGCGCATGGGCATGACGACGTAGCGGTAATCGTAGCCGTCGTCGGAGGCGGGGCGGAGTTGCGCTTGCGAGTTGCCGTCTTTGAACTCGAAGGCGACGTTGCCGTCGCTGAGGACGTTGAGGAAGTCCTGAAGATAGGCGGCGTTGAAGCCAATCTCGGTCTCTTCGCCAGCGTACTCGGTGGTGACGGTTTCGCGCGCCTCGCCCTCTTCGGCCGTCTGCGAGCTGATGAAGAGGCTGCCGGGCGTCAGGTGGAAGCGGATGGAGTGTGTGCGGTCATCGGCCATGAGCGCCACACGCCGGATGGCTTGGTTGAGCGACGCGGAGTCGAATTCGGCACTCTTGTCGTTCGTCTTCGGCATCACCATCTCGTAGTTCGGGAACTGACCCGTCAACGTGCGGCTGATGAGAAGGCGCGGGCCGACCTCAAAGTAGATGTGGTTCTCGTCGGCGCCCAGTCCTATCTCGCCCTCAAACGAAGAGGTCAGCTTCGTCAGCTCGGCGAGGGTCTTGCGCGGGATGAGCACGTCGATATCTTCGGAGGGGGTGCCCGCCCCGAGGTCTTTGCGCTCGACGTAGGCGAGGCGGTGGCCGTCGGTCGTCACCATCTTGGCGCCCGACTTGTCGAGCATGAACTTCGCGCCCGAGAGTGTGTAACGAGACTCCTCAAGGGTGATGGCGAAGATCGTTCGGTCGATGAGCGTCTTGAAGACGCTGGCCGGGAGCCTCACGGGGGCGGACTTGAAGCTCGGGACTTCAGGGAAGGCGTCGCGGTCGATGCCGGCGATGCGGAAGTTGGAGCGCTCGCACTTGACCGTCGCCCAGTTATTCTCCTCCTTGCGGAAGCTGACGGGCGCATCGGGCAGCACGCGCGCGATATCGAAGAGCTTACGCGCGCCGACGCACATCGAGCCGGGCGTCTTGATCTCCGCCTCCGTCTCGCAGCGCAGCGTCACGTCCAGGTCGGTGCCCGTAATGCGAATCGTGCCCTCGCCCACCGACTCGATCAGGATGTTCGAGAGCGCGGGAATCGTGTTCTTCTTTTCGACCGTGCCCTGAACCAGACCCAGCTCCTTCTGGAGAGAGGTTTTGCTGATTGTGAACTCCATCTTTGAACTCCTCTGGGGAACTAAACTCTTCAAATCACATGATAACTGTAAGAGCTTACTGAGCGTTATCGCGGCCTGACGCTTTTCCTATTACTTCTAATTAAATACCTTATATTTATATCTAGTAGTAGTAGTAGTGCCTGTGGAAATGTGGAAAAGTGACTTAACTGTTGTATACATTGGAATTGTTTTCCACAGCCCCTGTGGAAAAGACTGTGGAAATCTTTGGCTTTGTGTGGAAAAAGTTCTCAAAGGAAAAGTTTTCCACATTTCCACAGGGCACTTTTAAGATAGCCTGTGGAAATGTGGAAAACTTTTATCTAAGTCGCTGACACAAATCAACTTAATAGAAAATCAGCCTGTGGAAAATATTTCACCCCAAAAGTGAGCTAACTACTTGCAAAGATTATCCATAATGTCGCTCACGACCCTGTGGAAATTCTGATCCTTGGAAACTAGCGCCTCAATCTTATCCACAGAGTGGATAACTGTCGTGTGGTGCTTGCCCCCAAACTCTCTCCCTATCTCCGGAAAGCTGTGTTTCGTCAGGCGTTTGCAAAGGTACATCGCCACCTGTCGGGGCACAGCGATCTGGCGCGAGTTGTTCTTCGACTTCAGGTCGTCAACGCGTAGTTTGTAGTGTGCGCCAACAGCGCGTTGAATGTGCTCGATGGTGATACCGGCGGGCTGGTCGTCCTCCGCGATGTTGCGTATGGCATCCTGCGCGAGCATCTTCGAGATGGGCAGGCCGCGCAATGAAGAGATGGCAATCAGGCGCACCAGCGACCCTTCCAGCTCGCGTATGTTGCTCTTGACCTTGCCGGCGATGAAGAAGGCGACATCATCGGGCAGGGTCACGCCGTCCAGATCGGCTTTGCGCTTGAGAATCGCGACCTTGGTTTCAAGGTCGGGCGGCTCGATGTCGGCTATCAATCCCCACTCGAAACGCGAATGGAGTCTCTCTTCGAGCGTCGGAATCTCACGCGGCGGGCAGTCGGAGGTGATGACGATCTGCTTCTGGCCGTCGTAGAGGGCGTTGAAGGTGTGGAAGAACTCCTCCTGCGTACGCTCCTTGCCGGCCATGAACTGTATGTCATCCATCAAAAGCACGTCGATGGAGCGATATTTCTCACGAAAAGTCTGCGTCTTGTCGTATCGGATGGCGTTAATCAACTCGTTCATGAACCGCTCCGCCGAGATGTAGGACAGGCGGAGGTAGCGGTTGCGCTCTTTGACGGCGTGACCGATGGCATGTACAAGGTGCGTCTTCCCCAGACCCACTCCGCCGTAGATGTAGAGCGGGTTGTATGTTTTTCCGGGTGCTTCGGCGACGGCCAGCGCCGCGGCGTGGGCAAACTGGTTGCAGGAGCCGACGACGAAAGTCCCAAACG
>JBJMGQ010000539.1:0-4969 GCA_045807845.1 Pyrinomonadaceae bacterium
AAAGTTGTATCCGGAGATGTCGAAGCCTTCCAGCTCCGGGTCGCGCTCGGGCAGCAGCGCCAACTGCACCTGGCGCGCGACTTCGAGCTGCGCTTCGAGCCGCTTCTTCTCGACGAGCTGCTCGTGGAGCATCGCCTTCTCGACGATGATGGCGACCTGCGAGGCGAGGAGCATGAGGAGTTGCTTGTCGTCTTCGGTGTAGGCGTTGAGGTTGTCGGATTCGAGGTCGAAGACGCCGATGACCGAGTCGTTCGAGATGATGGGGGCCACGACCTCGGAGCGCGTCTCCTTGCGCGCGTTGACATAGCGCGCGTCCTCACGCACGTCGGGGACGACGACGCCCTCGCCGTTCTGTGCGACCCAGCCGATGAGCCCCTGCCCCAGACGGAGCCGCAGTTCCATCAACTCCTCGATGTCGTAGCCGCGCACGGCCTCGGCGTGGAAGACGAGCGAAGCGGTGCCGCCCTCGCTCAGGTGCGGGTCGCGACGGATGATGTAGATGCCCGCAGCGTCGTAAGGCAGAAGCTGGTCGAGCGTGTCCATCACCTGCGCCAGCACCTCTTCGAGGTTGAGCGAGCGGCTGATCTTGCGGGTAATCTCAAGCAGCATGCGCAGCTTGGCCGCCAAGCTCAGCTCCTCCGTCCTCGCGCCCACGTTCGCAGTCTCTTCAGCCATAAGTTGGAGATTATAGAGTAGACAGTAGCCAGTAGACAGTAGAAAAACATTCGCGACGCGGAGCGCCTATTGACTACGGACTACTGTCTACTTCTTCCAACGCTCTTTCCGTCAAAAGCTCCAACTCCAAAGCGGCGGCGGGATGGTGGCGGAAGAGGTCGTTGATGTCGGAGGGGAGTTCGACGACGGCGAGCCGCAGGCCGCGGGCTTGGAAGAGTTCGCGGTAGCGCGCGGCGGCGCGACGGCCGGCGGCGTCCGGGTCGAGCGCGGCGACGACGCGGAAGCGGCCGAGGGGCGCGAGCCACTCCTCTTTGAGCCCGCCCGCGCCGACGAGGCCGACCGCCGCGAAGCCGTGCGCAAGAAGCGTGAGCGTGTCGGTGAAGCCTTCGACGAGATAGAGGACGGCGCCGCTCGCGAGCGTGTCGAGCGAGTCGGCGTTGTAGAGCGCGGGGACGGGGCCGCGCAGGTTGTGCCAGCGCGGCTCGACGCCGGCCGCGGTCGTGCGCGCCTGTAGGTAGAGGGGTCGGCCGCCGACGTAGAAAGGAAAGAGCAGGCGGTGGTGGTAGAACGTCAAATGCTCCTTCCGGTTGAAGAGACCCGCGCGGCGCAGCGTCTCGACGGAGAAACTGTCGGACATGCGACGCATGACGCGGCGATAGGCGCGGCGCGGGAAGTATGTGACTCCGGCGCGTCGCCCGGTGGCGGCGTCGATGCCGCGACGCGCAAGATAGGCCGTGCCTTCCAGTTGATCCTCTGCGCGACAGATTTCGAGGAAGCGTGCGCAGACGGCCGCCGTCTGCTCTGCATCGAGCGGCTCGAAGCTCTCGCCTTCTGCTTCGGACGCGTCCGGCGCCGACACAGAGGCGAGCGAGGGGCGGCGACCTTTGCGATCATCGAAGCCCAGCTCGCGTGCCAGTTCCCTCACCGCGCGCGCGAAGCTGACGCCGTGCATCAGCTCGTAGAAGGTGATGGCGTCGCCGCCCTCGTCGCGCGAGAAGCAGTTGAAGAGACCCTGCTGTAAATCAATCGAGAGGCTCGGGTGCCCTTTCCCGCTGTGCGCGTGCGCGGGGATGGGGCAGAGACTTTGAAGGCGCGCGCCGTTCTGGCGTGCTTCCGGGCAGTAACGCAGGTAGAAGGCGCGGTAGTCGATGCACCGCTTGACCTCGTCACGCAGCTCGCGTAGCTCTTCGGATGCCCCGCCGTCCGGCCTCATGCCTGAGAAGTTAATCGGCGGCGGGCGAAATGTGAAGAGGCAGGCGCTATGGCGAAGTCGAGATTAACCGCAGAGGCGCAGAGGACGTGGAGGGGCGCAGAGGGTTGCAGGTCTCTGCGCAGCCTCCGCGTCCTCTGCGCCTCTGCGCTTAACCGCCCTCCGCTCCGAACACAAGATTGCATAGACCCTGCTCCTGACTTACCTTAACTTGCCCAACCTTTCGGCGCGCGCTAACATCTACATGCCTGCGAAATCTTTCTAACCCCGGGAGAAGTCAAGACTCAATGCACAACTCAAGTTTGAGACGCTCCGGCCTGAAGGCCGTCTGCGCCCTGCTGCTGCTAGCGGCCTGCTCCGTCCTCGCCTCCGCGCAGCTCGGGGGCTTGGGCGGTTTAGGCGACAAGCTGAAGAAGAAGACGCCGAACCTCCTCGGCGACAAGCAGCCGATTACCACCAGCCTGCCCGACGCCAAGTGGGGCGACTCCTCGAAGGACGGCTTCACGCCGCGCGAGCCCGAGCGCTCGTTGATGACCTTGCAGCGCACGCCCAACGGCGGCTTCGTCCTGCAACCCGGCTACTACATGTTGCAGGATCAGAGCTACTGCCTCAAGGCCGGCACGCACGGCCCCGGCGACGGCGACGGCTACCTCTACGCGCCGCCCAAGGGCCCGGCCGAGGACGCCGTGATGACCATCGTGCGCAACTCGGTCAACCACCCCGAGATTCAGCAGCACGACATACAGGTGCTCCTGTGGGCCATCATCGCGCGCGCGAAGTTCGAGGACTTGCAGCCCGAGATGAAGGCGACGGCCTCGCGCCTGCTTACGCCGCGCCAGCTCGCCTCGCTCAACCGCAGCGCGCTCGACGCGCTCTCGGGCAACGCCCTCACCGACCAGCTCGGCGGTGTGCCGGAGCCTTTGCGGCAGATCGCGCAGGCCGAAGCGCAGCTTCGCCAGATCATGACCACGCCCGGTGCGACCTTCGCCGAGATGGAGCGCGTGGCCGTGCTCTCGGGCAACGCCCCGCTCGGCCCCGGCAGCCAGAATGTGCCTTCGGGTCGCTGGTCGTTGCACCCGGACGGCTACATGGTGCGCTACATCCCTTCGGGTTACAGCTCGACGCGCGTCGAAATCTACGTGCCGCAGGGCAGCCCCGCCGTCGGCAAGGAGTACGACCCGGCGACGCACATCGCCGTCCCCGGCAACACCGCGCGCCAGCGCCTCATCCAGTCGGGACGGCCGCCGCAGTCGCAGTGAGAGAGTTGGCAGTAGGCAGTAGCAAGACAAAGCGGCGCGCTTGACCTAAAGGTTAAGACGCGCCGCCTCTTTTTCTACTGCCTACTGTCTACTGCCTACTGTCCACCTCTTTCGCGGCGGCGAAGGCGCGGCGGCGCTGCTCGCGCGCGGCGTCCTCTTCGGGGTGGCGCTGTCGGTACTCGGCCCACAGGCGGCAGACCTTCAAGCGATACTCGATCAACTCGCGGCTCACGTTGAAGTGACGTGACATCTCGATGGAAGTCCGGTTCTGCTTAAGCTGTCTGCGCAGCCCCGCGAAGGGCACGAGCGCCGCGGCGCCGACCGCGTAGGCCGCCTCCTCGTCCGCCTCGTTGTAGTCGCGCGCGACCGTCTTCCCCTGATTGTTCTGCGCCACAATCGACAGGCGGTTCGCCTTGTGCCCGAGGAAGACGTGACAGACCTCTTCCATCAGCGTCGCGTTGTTCCGGGCCTTCCCGTGCTTCGGATTCAGAATCACCAGCCGCCAACCGTTCGGCAGAGGCCGCGATGAAGTTCCCCCCGACCAGTCGTTCACGCCCACCCCCAGAAGATGCTCGCGCGTCTCTTCCGAGAGCCCCGTGATCGTGTCGAAGTTAATCACCATCAGCTTCGCGAAGTAGGCCAGCTCGAAAGGGTCGAGCGGCTCGTCCTCACGCCGCAGCCCCGCGAAGTCGCGCAACCCCAGCGCGCGCACCTCGTACTGTCTCCCTTTAAAAGTCGGCGGCAGGTTCTCTGTATCCACGGCTCAAATTATACCCGCACCGCAACGCTTTTCCCCTACCGGCTTACGCCCCGCCCCCGTGCGCCGCCGCCGCGCGCCTCTTTAACTCTTCGGGCGGCACGTCCTCGACGTGCGTGGCGACGTACCAAGCGTAGCCGAAGGGGTCTTCCACGCCGCCCGTCCGGTCGCCGTAGAACTGATTCGCGATGGGGCGCGTCAGCTTCGCGCCGGCCTCGACCGCCTGACCGACGACCGCGTCCACATCCTCCACGTACAGCATGAGGCTTATCGGAGAGCCGCCGATTGTCTGCGGGCTGCGCGCGCCCATCTCCGGATGCTCATCGCCCAGCATGACGTGCGAGTCGCCGATCTTGATCTCGGCGTGCGCGACGCGCCCGTCCGGCCCCTCCATCCGAAACAACTCCGACGCGCCGAACGCCTGCTTATAAAACTCAATCGCCCGCGCCGCACCGTTAAAGATTAAGTAAGGCGTCAAGCTGTGATATCCGTCGGGTATGGGTTTCACCTTCTCAGGCATCTTCCTCTCCTTTTGCAGCTCTGAACTCGTCTAACCAGCGAGGTATGCTAACTGAAGCAATTCAGGTAATGCTCTTTGAACGTCAATACTTAACTCCTCGTGCTCAAGCTATTGGATGGTGTGACAGAATGGACAACGAAAGATGCTACCCAATAGAGTGCGATCCTGGTACCGTCGGCCACAGTTGCTACACACCTGTCTCCTGTACAAGTCACCCCCCACTTTCCCTAACAAAGCCGTCTCACGTGCGGACAGGAGATCAGATATGGGGATGCCATAATCTGAGGTGTGCGAACCAGCCGCTGGTCTTGACCTTAAACTGTCTATGACTTCCTGAAGCTTTTTCTTTTCATCAGTTTCAGATTCTAACTTTTTCTTTATGCTTTCTAGTTCTTGGATATTCTTCTCATTCTCGCGTTTACGTTTGTCCATTTCATCTGAGAATTCAGACTCTCTTCTTTTAAGTTCTGTTCTGAGCAGTTTTATAAAAGCGCCCATTTCATCAGCCATTCCTGCCAACCGATTGAATACAGCGAGGTATTCGGACA
>JBJMGQ010000540.1:0-8583 GCA_045807845.1 Pyrinomonadaceae bacterium
ACGGGCGAGCGCGGCAAGGTGCGTCTCGTCCGCGACGGAAAAGCTCGACTGCTCAAGCCCGGAGGCTTCGAGCACTTCGGCCGAGGCTAAATTGTTTGACTGGCCGTCCTTCCTTCCCTAGACTCTCACACACGCGGTGGAAGTGCTCCCCGGCTCGTGTCCCGTTCTGGTGAGGAGAAACATGTTGACTCTCTACGGCCTACGTCTTCTCGTCGCGCTCCTGACCTTCGCGGTCGGCGTCTCTGCCGCGTGGCTCCTCGACTTCAAGCCTGCGCGCGCCTGCGCGGGGCGGGATGTCACGACGGTCACCGCCATCGAAGTCCCAGACCTTTCGATGGAAGCGCCGCCGTCGTCGCACTCGTGCTCACTCAAAAGCCCCGGGCACGTCGTGCAGGGCGGCACGCTCGACTTTAAGGCCACGAGCAAGCCCGCGCCCCTCTACCCGCCCGCCGCGAAGGCCGCAGGGATTATGGGCACGGTCGTCGTGCGGGTCTTGGTGGACGAGAGCGGCGACGTGTTGACGGCCGAAGCGACGAGCGGGCACGCGCTGCTCCGTGAGGCGGCCGAGGCTGCCGCGCGCGAGGCACGGTTCACACCGACGCGGCTCTCGGGGCAGCCCATCATGGTAGCAGGCGTCATCACGTACAACTTCGTGCTCAAATAGTCTGACTCAACACTAAGCGCGCTGGCCTGAAGCCCGCGGGGACGACAGGCGGCGCGCTCTTCATTTACTTTCTCAACCGAACGATGCTCAAATTCTTCAACACCCTCTCCGGCCGCGTCGAAGAGTTCCGCCCGCTGAACGAAGGCGAGGCGCGGCTCTACATCTGCGGCCCCACGGTCTGGGACTACGCGCACATCGGCAACTTCCGCACGATGGCCGCCTTCGGCGATACGCTGCGCCGCTACCTCAAGTACAAGGGCTTTCGCGTGACGCACGTGATGAACATCACGGATATCGAAGACCGCATCATCAAATTCTCGGCCGAGCGGGGCCAGACCATCGAAGAGTACACGGCTAAGTACACCGAAGCCTTCCTCGAAGACTACGAAGCGCTCGGCGCCGAGCGCCCCGAAGTGCTGCCGCGTGCGACGCGCCACATCGACGAGATGGTTGACATCATCAAGCGCCTGCGCGACGCCGGCCACGCCTACGAGTCCGAAGGCTCTTACTATTATCGCATCGCTTCGTTCCCCGAATACGGCAAGCTCTCAAAGATAAATTTCGCGGGCAACATTGTCGGCGGGAGCGAGCGCGTCGCCACCGACAAGTACGAGAAGGAGGACGCGCGCGACTTCGCGCTCTGGAAGGCGCAAGGGTCGCCGGACGAGCCCGCTTGGGACACAGAGATCGGCAAGGGCCGTCCCGGCTGGCACATCGAGTGCTCCGCGATGTCGATGAAGTACCTCGGCGAGACCTTCGACATCCACGCGGGCGGCATCGACCTCGTCTTTCCGCACCACGAGAACGAGGTCGCGCAGTCCGAAGGCGCGACGGGCAAGCAGTTCGCGCGCTACTGGCTCCACGCAGAGCACCTGAAGGTCGAGGGCGAGTCGATGTCGAAGTCGCTCGGCAACTACTACACCTTCCGCGACCTTTTGGAGAAGGGGTACAACCCGACGGCCATTCGCTATCTGCTCTTGAGTGTGCCGTATCGCAAGCAGCTCAACTTCACGTTCGAGGGCTTGCAGGGCGCGGAGAAGACGGTCGAATCACTGCGCACGTTCCGCACGCGGCTGCGCGAAGCACGCACCGAGGCCGGCTCGAACCCTGAGCTGAAGGCGGCGGCCGCCCGCGCGCTCGAAGAGTTTGAGGCGGGCATGGACGACGACCTCAACACCTCGGTCGCGCTCGCCGCCATCCACGGGCTGAGGCGCGAAGTCAACACTGCGCTCGACTCATGCGTGCTGCGCGAAGACGACCGCCGCCGAATCCTCGCGCTCATCGAGCGCTTCAACTCGGTCTTGAGCGTCTTCCCCGATGAGCAAAACGCCCTGCTCGACGAAGACATCCAGCGACTCATCGACGAGCGACAGGAGGCACGCCACCGCCGCGACTTCGCACGCGCCGACGAGATACGCGACCAGCTCGTCGCCCGCGGCATCACCCTCGAAGACACGCGCGACGGCGTGCGCTGGAAGCGGAAGTAACTTTTGAAAATTTTTACACGGACTCTTTCAACATGTTAGTGCTAGGCATCGAAAGTTCTTGCGACGAGACGGCGGCGGCGCTGGTGCGCGACGGCCGCGAGATGGTCTCGTCAGTCATCTCGTCGCAGGTCGAGATTCACAAACGCTTCGGCGGCGTCGTGCCGGAGTTGGCTTCGCGCGAGCACCTCGACAAGATAGTGCCCGTCGTCGAAGAGGCTTTCGCGCGCGCGGGTGTCGAGAAGGATGAGATTGACGGCATCGCCGTCACGCAGGGGCCGGGGCTTGTCGGCTCGCTCCTCGTCGGGCTCTCGTTCGCGAAGGCGATGGCGTATGCGTTGGAGAAGCCTTTCGTCGGCGTCAACCACATCGAGGGGCACATCTACTCGGTCGTCTTCGACAACCCGCCGATTGAGTACCCGGCCTTCGCGCTCGTCGTCTCGGGCGGCCACACCAACCTCTTCCTCGTGCCCGAGCCCGGCCGCTACAAGGTGCTTGCGCGCACGCGCGACGACGCGGCGGGCGAGGCCTACGACAAGGTCGCGAAGATGCTTGGACTTGGTTACCCGGGCGGCCCCATCATCGAACGTCTCGCGCGCGAAGGCGACCCGCGCGCCGTCAAATTCAGTCTGCCGCGCATGGGCGACGGCCTGCCCGACTTCAGCTTCAGCGGCCTGAAGACTGCCGTCTCGAAGCACGTCCGCGAGACGGGCTTGCAGCCCGTGGCCGAGGGCGAAGAGCCTTCACAAGCTGTCAAGGATTTGGCCGCGAGCTTTCAGAGCGTGGTTATCCGCTCGCTCGTCGGCACGACCGAACGCCTCGCCGCGGAGCATCAGCCTCGGACGCTCATCGTCGCGGGCGGCGTCGCCTGCAACGAGGCGCTGCGCGAGGCTTCGCGCGAGCTGGGGCTGCGAATCGGCGTGCCCGCATACTTCCCTTCGCGCCACCTCTCGACCGACAACGCGGCGATGATCGCCGCCGCCGGCACCGTCAAACTTCAAGCAGGATTCAGCGACGGCCTCGACCTCGATGCGGATGTCTCGCTCCGTCTTCAGAACATCGGCCTCGAAGAGGACGCACGCGCACGCGGCCACATTCATTACAGACTCTAAAGCGGTAGGCAGTAGGCAGATGGCAGTAGGCAGTTAAGAGCCTCATGTCTTCAACTGTCTACAGCCATCTGCCTACTGCCTACCGCTCTTCAGACAGACTGAAAGCCGCCCGGCTTCACGAAGAGCGAGGGAGCCGGACGGCTTTCGTCATGCCGCGCGTTAGCGGAGTCTCCCGAGGGAGGTCAACGCCGACGGGCGGCAATCTTTGTTCAAATGTCGCTTCAGTCTTTGGCCGAGGCGAGCGTGTCGCCTGCCTGCTCGCCGATGACGATGCGGCGCGCGAACTTCATCTGGCTCGACGCGTCCAAATCGACCGTGACCACGTCGCCGACGCGCAGCTTCTTCAACTCGACGCGCTTGCCGCGCAGCGTGACGTGCGTGTCGGCCGCGTCCGTTGCGATGACGTGCTCGACGCCCGTGCGCGCGACGATGGAGATGTGCTGTTCGTTGACCTCGACGACCTTCGCGTCAACCTTCCGCACGTCCGTGTCCTGTGCGCCGTCCGAGGCCGCGAGCACAGAGGCATAGGCCGCGAGCGTTAACATGACTGCGATTAAACCGGCGAGGCTGCGTCTTTTCATCTTCAAGGCTCCTGAATCGACCGTCAAAAACTTTCGAGTCTCCTACCCGGCAACCGTTATGCCGCGCCGTCTCTACATGCAATAGCGTAAAAATTCCTGCAAAAGTATCAGACGGCGTTGAAATGATGCTTCCGCGCTTGTCCGCTTGTACGGCGTGAGGACGTTTTGTTACGGTACAGAAATGGCCGCGCCTCAAGGCAAGTCGTCGAAGCTGCTCCGCTCTCTCTTCGTGCTCGCGCTCGCGCACCTCTGCGTCGCTGTGACGCACGCGCGCCAGACGCCCACGCCGCAGCCGACTCCGCAGCAGCGCACGGGGCGCTCTTACGACACGACGACGCCCACACGCCGCGCCGTTCCGCCCGCGCCGCAGTCGCCCTCGCCCGTCGTCTTCGCGGACGTGACCGCGCAGGTCGGCGTGGGCTTCAAACACGCGGCCTCGCCCACCTCGCAGAAGTATCTGCCCGAGACGATGGGCGCGGGCGTCGCCCTCTTCGACTTCGACGCCGACGGGCGCCTCGACCTCTTCTTCACCAACGGCGCGCTCATCACCGACCCGATGCCGAAGGGTGCCGCACCCGACAAACGCGACCCGCGCTTCTGGAATCGTCTTTATCATCAAAAGTCGGACGGCACCTTTGAAGACGTGACCGAGCGCGCGGGACTGCGCGGCGAAGGCTACTCGATGGGCGCCGCCGCCGCGGACTTCGACGGCGACGGCCGCATGGACATCTACGTCGCAGGCTACGGCGGCGCGGGGCGCCTCTACCGCAACCGCGGCGATGGGACGTTCGAGGACGTGACGCAGAAGTTGAAGGCCAACGTCCCCGGCTGGGGCACGAGCGCGGGCTGGTTCGACTACGACCGCGACGGGCGGCTCGACCTCTACGTCGCGCGCTACATGGACTGGGACTTTGAGCGCGGCGCGCTCTACTGCGGCTCGCCGCAGGTGCGCGCCTACTGCCACCCGGACAACTTCAAAGGCGCCGCGCCCGTCCTCCTCCGTCAAAAATCGGACGGCACCTTCGAGGACGTGAGCGAGCGCGCGCACATCGCAGACCCCGAAGGCAAAGGGCTCGGCGTCGCCTTCGCCGACTTCGACGACGACGGCTGGACAGACATCTTTCAAGCGAACGACAACGCGCGGCAGTTTCTCTTTCGCAACAAGGGCGACGGCACGTTCGAGGACGCGGCGCTGCTGGCGGGCGTCGGCTACGACGAGAACGGGAAGGCGTTCGCGGGGATGGGCGTTGACGCCGCCGACTATGACAACGACGGCCGCGTGGACGTGTTCGTCACCGCGCTCTCGAACGAGACCTACCCGCTCTTCCGCAACAACGGCGACATGAGCTTCTCCTACGCGACGGGGACGACGGGCTTAGGCCCCATCACTATTCCCTACTCGGGCTGGGGCGCGCGCTTCGCGGACTTCGACGCCGACGGCCTGCGCGACATCTTCGTCGCGCAGGGACACGTCCTCGACACCATCGAGAAGACGACCGGCTTTCTTCTCTACAAGCAGCCGCCGCTGCTTCTGCGCAACACCGGCAAGACGTTCGTCAACGTCTCGTCTGCGGCCGGCCTCAAGCTCCCGCTCGCCGCGCGCGGCGCCGCCTTCGGCGACATCGATAACGACGGCGACACAGACGTTGTGCTAGCGCAGACGGACGGCCCCGCGCTCGTCCTCCGCAACTCAGGCGCGAAGAATCACTGGTTGGGACTTACGCTCGTCGGTGCCGGGATGAACAAACAAGGACTCGGCGCGCGCGTCTCCGTGACGGACTCGGGCGGAGCGCGTCAGGTCTTTGACGTGACCGGCGCGGGCAGTTATCTTTCCACCAACGACGCACGCTTGCTCGTCGGTCTGGGTTCCAAGACCGGCGTCCGCACGGTCGAAATTCGTTGGCCGGGCGGCAAGACGCAGACGCTCAACTCCCCGGCGATTGACTCTTACCTGACAGTTCAGGAGAAGTAAGTTTTTACGAAGTCACAGATGACAAGTAATCCCCTTTCGCGCCACCCCTTCCGCATGCTCTCTCTCTCATTGCTCGTCGCGCTGGCGCTGCTCAGCGTCTCTTCCCGCGCGCAGGAGCAGAAGCCGCCGCCGCAGGGCATGGGCGTGGTGACGGGCTCGTCGGCCGTCTCGGGTGCGCGCCGCACCGCGGGCATCACAGACCCGAAGGCGCCCGTCGTCTTCGAGGACGTGACGGCGCGCACAGCGCTCGCGCAGTTTAAGAACAGTTCGGGGAGCAAGCAGAAGGACTACATCGTCGAGACCGTCTCGGGCGGCGTCGCCGTCTTCGACTACGACAACGACGGGCTGCCCGACATCTATCTCCTCAACGGCTCCACCATCGGCGCCGAGCAGGGCAAGGAGAAGGCGCCGCGCGCCGCGCTCTTCCACAATCTCGGCGGCTGGAAGTTCGAGGACGTGACCGAGAAGGCCGGCGTCACCAACGAACGCTGGGGCATGGGCGTCGCCGTCGGCGACTACGACAACGACGGCTTTGCCGACCTCTTCGTCGGCAACTTCGGCACGTCGCGCCTCTACCGGAACAACGGCAACGGCACGTTCACAGACGTGGCGCCGAAAGTCGGCGTCGCGCGCAAGGGCTGGTCAACGGGCGCGAGCTTCGGCGACTACGACAACGATGGACGGCTCGACCTCTTCGTCCCCGGCTACGTCGCGCTCGACCTTGAGCACCTCCCGCCTTCGCCGTCGGACGCGGCCAAGCCCGGGCAGATAGCGCAGAACTTCTGCCAGTTCCGCGGCGTCACCGTCATGTGCGGCCCGCGCGGTTTGAAGGGGGACACCGACACGCTCTATCACCAGAAGCCGGACGGCACGTTCGAGGACGTGAGCGAGAAGGCGGGCGTGAGCGACCCGCAGCGCTACTACGGCTTCTCGTCGGCGTGGGTGCACGCCGACGAAGACAATCTGCTCGACCTCATCGTCGTCAACGACTCGACGCCGAAGCAGCTCTACATCAACAAGGGCAACGGCACGTTCGAGGAGGTCGGCTACCCTTCGGGCGTGGCCCTCAACGAGAACGGGCGCGAGCAGGCGGGCATGGGGCTCGGCGTCGGCGACTACGACAATGACGGCCGCCTTGACTTCCACATCACGAACTTCTCCGACGACTCGAACACGCTCTATCACAACGACGGCGAAGGCAACTTCACCGACGTGACCTTTCAAGCGGGCTTAGGCGAGCCGACCATCCCCTTCCTCGGGTGGGGCACGGCGTTCTTAGACTACGACGCCGACGGCTGGAAGGATGTCGTCGTCGCCAACGGCCACGTCTACCCGGCCGTGGACGCGCAGCAGTGGGGCACCTCCTACGCGCAGCAACTCCTTCTCTTCCGCAGCCTCCCCCACCCGGACGCGAAGCAGGCCGAGCGCGGCGCGCGCCAGTTCCAAAGAGTCGGCGCCGCCCCCGGCTCCGGGCTCGCCGAAGCATGGTCGAGCCGCGGCCTCGCCGTCGCGGATTTGGACGGAGACGGACGCCTCGACATCGTCTTAAATAACCTTGACACTTACCCGACGCTGCTGCGCAACGTGACGGACGCGAAGAACCACTGGCTGCGCCTCCGTCTCGTCGGCGATCCCGCGAAGAAGAGCCCGCGTGACGCGACCGGCGCGATTGTCTACGTCACGACGGCCAAGCTTCGGCAGCGCGGCGATGTCGTGAGCGGCGGCAGCTACTCCTCCCAAAACGACCCCTGCGTCTACTTCGGCCTCGGCGCCGCGACGAAAGTTGATAAGCTCGAAGTCAAATGGCCCGGCGGCTCCGCCGAGACCTTCGACGTGCCCGCCCTCGACAAGACGCTCACGCTCAACGAAGGCAAGGGCACGAAGTAGATTTCTAAAGCAGATCAGGCCCGGCGTTCGGCTCGCCTGCGGCGAAGCGCGAGGGGCGGAGCGTGTGAACGTCTAAGGTGTGTGCGGAGCCGTCGAGGATGATCTCGCTGAGGAGTTGGCCGAGCGCGGGCGCGTGCATGACGCCGTGGCCGGAGGAGCCGTTGGCGAGAAAGAGGTTGTCGAAGCCTTCGGCGCGGCCGAGGATGGCGTGACGGTCAGGCGACATCTCGTAGAGCCCGGCCCAACAGGCCGCGCGGTCAAGCTCAGCTTCGCGCAGACAAGGCACACGCGCGTGTGCCTTCGAGACGACGGTCGTCAACCACTCTTCATCGAAGCTCGTGTCGAAGGGGTCTTTCACATGCGGTTGGTCGGGCCAGAGCAGCAGCACGCGCCCGTCGCGCACGCGCAGATGAAAGCCGTCGCCCACGAAGATGCTCATCGGCATCTCTTCGGGCAGGAGATCGAACAGGCGCGTGATGGCGACCTGCCTGCGCAGAGGCGTGATGGGAAGTTCGCTGCCGAGCAGTCGTGCGACCTCGCCCGCCCACGCACCCGCCGCGTTCACACACGCGCCCGCGGAGACTTCGCCCGCGCTCGTCAACAACGTCCCGACCTTACCCGCTTCAACTGCGCGGACGCCTTCGAGCGTGACGCCGTAACGGAAGCGCGCCCCCAGACGTGCGGCCGTCTCCGTGTAGCCGCGCAGAATCTCCAGAGGCCGTATGAAGCCGTCCGCCGGGCAGTAGACGCCGCCCATCACGCCTTCCAGATTCAGAGCCGGGTTCAGCCTCGCGACCTCTCTCGCGTCAACGGCGCGCGCCTCCGCGAGCCCGCACTCGTGCTGCACCGTCTGAGCCGAGACAAGCTCTCCGAGTTCCTCTTC
>JBJMGQ010000541.1:0-4536 GCA_045807845.1 Pyrinomonadaceae bacterium
CATCTTCCTCATCGTCAAGCGCGTCAACCGCCTCTGGAGCGACGAGCCCGCCAACGCCGAAGAGCCGACGACCAAGAACTGCCCCTTCTGCGTCTCGGCCATCCCCGTCAAGGCCACGCGCTGCCCGCAGTGCACCAGCGAACTGCAAACCGCCTGAACGACGTGCGAAAAAAGAGAAGGAGGATGACAGTGCTGCTGTCGTCCTCCTTCTCTTAGCTGAACTCTGCGGTGTGTCTACAGCGCCGGCCGGAGCAGGCCGCGGAAGATGCCCTGCACGGAGACCTTCGAGGCGTGCATGCGGATGGGCGCGTGCTGCGCGTTGGCGGGGCGCAGCTCGACTTCGGTGCCGAAGCGGTAGAGCCGCTTGAGCGTGGCGCGCACGCCCTCGACGAGCGCGACGACAATCTCGCCGTCGCGCGCCTCCGTCCGGTTCTCTATCAACGCGATGTCGCCGTCGCAGATGTGCTCGTCGATCATCGAGTCGCCCGTCACCCTCAGAGCGTAGACGCGACCCGGGCGCACGCGACCCAGAAGGAAGCGCGGCACGGTGATGGTCTCGCGGTCTACGTCCACGTCCAGAGGCGCGCCCGCCGCGATGCGACCCAGCAGCGGCACCTCGCAGGTCGCGTCAACGTCCACCTCCTCGTGCTGCACCGTGAGGCCGAAGGCGCCGTCGGTGCGGTGGCGCGAGATGAGCCCGCGCCGCTCCAGCGCCTCGATGTGCTTGGCGATGGTCGCCTTCGAAGAGACGCCGAAGTGGCGCGCGATCTGCGCGTAGGAGGGCTCGTAACCGTGGCGCTCGATGAAGCGCGTGATGTATTCGAGAATCTCCCTCTGGCGCTGTGTGCGGGGTTGCATCAGTTCACAGACTCCTTGCCGTGTGAGCGTCCGGTCGCTTGGGAAGGGGGGTCTTGCTCGCTCTACGGGGCTGCGGCGATTGTATGGGCGCGGCGACTGAGCGTCAAGGAATAAGATGAAAGCGACGCCTTGAAGCACACGCGTGTGTGAGCCCGATTTATAACTGTTGCATTCCGCGCCGCGCCGCGTTACTCTCCGGCCTGCATCTGTTCGAGCGCCTGCGCTCGTCTGAGACAGCAAGCGAAGCTTCTCTCCCGCCACACGTATGAAGTGTCCGAGGGAGTCAAACCGTCATCCCCGTTCAGGGAGGACGGTTTTTTTCGTCCCGCCGAAAACCCTGCAATCCCACTTAAGGAAAAACCCGAGATGACTTTAGCCAACGAACGCCTGAAGGAACCGGGCGGCGTTTCGGCCCCCGCCGACGAGCAGCCCGCACTCGCCCTGCTCAAGCTGATTGAGGAGCTGGGGGCCGCCTCTCGCCTGCCACAGTCGGAGGTCTACGAGATTTACCAGCGCGCCGACGGGCTCCTCAAAGAGTCGCAGGACGCGGAGACGCTGGCGCGCCTGAGGGCTTGCGCGCGCGTCGTCATGCGCAGGCTCGTAGGGCCCGAGATTGGGGACGAGGGCTTCAACCTGTACGAGGCCGTCCACGACTTCGAGGCGAGACTCATCGAGCAGGCGCTGGAAGAGGCGCACGGAAGCGTCACGAAGGCCGCGCGCATCCTCGGGCTCACGCACCAGACGCTCGGCACGATTCTCAACACGCGGCACAAGAGCCTCGCGGGCAAACGTACCCCCGTGCGCAGGCGCCTGCGCAGCATCTTCAAGAAGCAGATCGTTAAGCCACAACACTGAGCTTCCCGCCGCCCCCTCAATGACGGCTGAGCCTCAGAACGCCCCACGAGCCCACCCCCGACTGCCTTAAAAGTTGCACCACCTTGTAACCCTAACAAATAGACATGGGGCAGCCCGTCCGCCCCGGATTATTTTATTGATTTGACCACGACCAGAGGCTAATCTCGCGACGCTGCGCCCGAACCGTAGGCCGAGCTGAGCGAGAAGCGTGCGGTGCCGCCTCACCGTACGAGAGCCCCCGCAGCATTTACGAGCCAACTAAATTTTCCGACCGGCTGAAGCGAAAGGCCGAGCCCCTTGACCGGAGGCCGGGACTGCGTCTGCACGCCTCCGCGGCCTTCCGCACGCACAGCGGCGGACGAGTGTTTTGCCGACCTTGAGAACCCCTGTGTCAGGGGTTTTATAGAGGCGAGCCGCGCATGAATCTCTCTCTTCCCACACCGAAAGTTTCTACGGGCGGCGGGCGCATGGAGCCGGCCGCCGCGGAGGGGCGCGGCGCATGCGCCCGACGTTTCTCGATTCTTTACGCGGAGCACGCACCTCTGGTCGCGGACGCCGTGCGCGAGACTTTGGAGGCGGAAGGCTGGCGCGTGGAGGTCTGCACGCGCGGCGACGAGGCGCTCAAGCGTCTACAGAGCGAGGCGCGTTTCGACCTCCTGATTCTGGACTTTCGCCTGCCGGGGCTCGACGGTTTGGAGCTTGCGCGACGCGCACGCGCCCTGCCGCGCGCCGTGCAGACGCCCATCATCATGTTCACGGACAGCGAGGTTGAACGAGACGCGCGGCGCGCGGGCGTGGACGCATACCTGAGAAAGCCGCGCGGCGTCTACAGCCTCGCACGCACCGCCGCCGGGCTGCTGGCGCGCAGTTGAAGGAAGGAGATTTAGCGACCCGTCAGTCAGGTTAAGGATTGAGTAGGGGCGTGTTGCGACGGGCAGCCGCACCGCCCCTTTACGGCACGTCTGCTGAAAGGGCACGGCGGACTGTGCCGCGTGGCCGGCGCATGCACACCCGTGCGCCGGCCCTTACATCGTACGAAGCTCCACGTTGAAGGCCGCCGGCGAGTTACTAACACTTGCCGGCGGCCTGTCCGTAGTGCAAAAGGTTACTTGAGCGAGTAGCGCGCGAGGGTGTTGGGGAAGGTGATGACGCCGGGGAGAACGTCGGCCATGTTGACCTTGTTCGCGCCGGTGAGGACTTCCTTCGCCTTGAGGCCGTAGAGCGCCTCGTTGAGATTGTTGTCGGGGTTGATGACCGCGCCCTTCAGTTCCAGCCCTGCGAAGAGCCCCTTGCTGTGCGAGTAGGAGAGAATGCCCGCGTCGAGCGTGAGATTGGTGGTGGCGCTGGCCGTGCGCCCGACGGGGCCTGCGGCCGCGCTCGCCTCGCCGCCCATCTCAAGCTTGTCTTCGAGCAGCCCCTTCAGAGCATCGGGGTTCATGAAGAGAAGAATGAGGTCGGTCTTGGCCGCGCCTATCTGGAGGCCGACGCTGGCGCCGCCCATCTTGAAGAAGGCGGGCGCGCTCCAACCGCCCGTGATGCGGCGACTGATGACGCCGCTGCCGCCGCGCCCACCGACGACGAAGCCTGCCTTGAGCATGCCGGGGAAGATGGCGACGGCCTCGGCACGGTCGAGCAGCTCGCGCGGGATTGAGCGGTCGGGGGCGCCCATCACCTTCTCGAAGACGACGGAGGCCGACTCGGCCTTCTTCGCGGCCTCCTTCTGCTGCTTCGGGCTGGCGTTAGGGGTCGGGCGCGTGGCGACGCGCTGCCGCTCCTCCTGCCGCGCGTGCGTCTGTGTGGGGAGCGTCGCGGCCGAGAGCGCGAGCGCGCCCACAACCGCCAGTAGAGTCAAACGGGTCGAAAGCTTCATTCAAATCTCCTTCGTGAAATAGAAGGCAGATGGCAGATGGTAGTAGGCAGTTAAAAACCTCGCTGTCGAAAGCTTCGGATTAACTCTTCAACTCCGTCAACGCGGAGCGACTGCTTACTGTCATCTGCCTTCTGCCTACTCTCTTCTTCAGTTGGGGAGCCGGATGGAGTAGCGTGCGAGCGCGAGGGGGAGCGCGCGCACCTGCGTGGGGACGGGCATGTCCTCCCGCCCCTTAACCAGCTCCGAAGCCTTGCGACCGTAGAAGGCTTCGTTGAGGTCGTTGTCGGGCGTGATGGCGACGCCCTTGAGCGCGAGGCCGAGGAAGGCGCCCTTGCTCCGCGAGTAGCTTAGGATGCCCGCGCTCAGCCGAGGGTTGGTGCTTGCGCTGGCCGCGCGCCCCACGGGGCCGGCGGTCGCCTCAGCCTCGCCGCCGATCTCGAACTTATCCTCCATCAGTCCCTTCAGCGCCTCCTCGTTCATGAACAGCAGAATGTAGTCGGTCTTCGAGCCGCCAATCTGCGCGCCGACGCTCCCGCCCGCCAGATTGTAGAAGACGGGCGTGCTCCACTGCCGCTTCTGCGTGCGACGGCTGATGACGCAGTCGCCCTTGCGCCCGCCGACGATGAAGGCCGCCTTGAGCACGCCGGGACAGATGGCCACGGCCTCCGCGCTCTCCAAGAGGTCACGCGGAATCTCCTGTTCCGGCACAGACATTATTTTGCGCAGGACTTCGGCCGCCTCCTTCGAGTGGCGCGCGGCGTCCGCCGTACGCTTCGGCGCCGGAGCCGCGCGACGCTGCGCGGACACCGTGTTGTGTAACACGCACAGTGCGGCGGCGGCGACGAGCGCGAGCGTGGCGGCGCGGAAAGATGGTCTGAACACGGTCACCTCCTTGTTCCGAAGAGGGTTCTCAACCCGGAAGAAAAATTGTTGCTGGGAGATTTACTGCGGCA
>JBJMGQ010000542.1:0-6255 GCA_045807845.1 Pyrinomonadaceae bacterium
GTTTACGATGAGCCCCGGCGGTGTTCCCGTGTGGGCTAACGGGACGAACTGGAAAATCAGTTGGCTGGCGAGATAATTCAGCAACAGCAGCCCAAACATAAAGGGAATCGCGCTGCGATATCGCACTAATATGAGGACACATAGCAAAGAGACGATCAGCCGCGAGAGCGCCCCTTGCGCGAAAAGTGCCAGTACGGTCTTTGCGGCCGCAGGCGAGTATGTATCAAGTGGAATGCCGTCGGCGCCTATCGCCGTAGAGTAACCGTTGACGATGACGAGTACACTTTGAGTGATCCTCACGCCCACGATCAAGCCAAAGAGCCAGAGTGCGACCTTGTAACCTCGATACGTATTGTCAATGCGTTGGGGAAGAAGTTTGTCGAACATGGCAGTTCCTTTCGTGCTGCCGAGCTAAAGCATCAAGGATGCTTACGAAAGGGTGTCGGCGAAGGTTTCGCGGGCGCTGGCCTGAGTGCCACCTAACGCCGCGCATCACCCGCCCGAGCGATTGTGTTTGACGACAAGATTCGGGTCGCGGGTCGCGTGCATGCGGTTGTTAGATCACGGCTAGCTTTAGCGTCCCGCCCGCCGACCCGGCACATGAGCGAAGAGGCGCAGTCCATGCCATGCCTCCCGCCGCCGGGTCGCTCCGACGTGGGGAGTCGGGCGGGGCCGGGGGCGTCTGTTGGGAGAGGGGACGGTTGGTTGCCGCCGTGGTTACTCGTCTTTCTTCGTAGTTCTCTTTCTCGTGGTGGTCGTGGGCGCGGGGCTTTTCGCCGCGCGTTTGCGGGCGGGCTTGGGGGCGGGCGGCTCTTGGGACGCGGGGGAGAAGGTGGAGAGGACTTCCCTCTCGGCCTCCAGCCAGTCTTCAAACTCGCGCCCGGGGTGGGCGCCGCGAAGCTGGTACAGCTCGTAGGCACGCTGGGCGATGACGCCTGTCAGGTCTGTCGTGTTGGTGGTCTCTATCATCTTCAACTCCTCAGTCTCAGGGAAATGTCTCTAACAGTTTTCACGGATACTCTAAACACCCGGCGCGCGGTTGTGAAATTGATAATGTTTATCCACCTATAAATCCCCGGCGTGTGCGCGCGCGGAATATATTTATGCGTGCGGAGGCTATAAGATACGAGCATGGAACGACCGCTCTACATCCCCGTCATCCTCGGCACCGTCCGCAAGGGTCGCGCCAGCGAATCGGTCGCACGCTTCGTCTTCGGCGAAGTGTCGAAGCGCGAGGGCGTCGAGACCGAGTTAATCGACATCCGCGACCTCGCCCTCGCGATGGACGACGAGGGCGAGTCGATTAAGGATGCGCGCTTCTCGGAGCAGATGAGCCGCGCCGACGCGCTGGTCGTCGTCGTCCCCGAATACAACCACGGCTACCCGGGTCTCTTGAAGCACGTGCTCGACTCGAACCTCAAGGAGTACATCCACAAGGCGGTCGGGCTGTGCGGGGTCTCCGCGGGCGGGTTCGGCGGCACGCGCGTCGTCGAGAGCCTTCTGCCGGTGATGAGGGAGCTGGGGCTGGTGAACATCTTCTGGGACATGAACTTCTCAGGGGCGCACAAGCTCTTCGACGAAGCGGGCGTGTTGCTCGAACAGTCGTATGTGAAACGCGCCGACCAGTTCCTGAAGGAGCTCATCTGGATGGCGAAAGTCCTGAGACACGGGCGCGAGAATGTATCGCTCTAAGGAAGAACAGTCATGCCTGAGACCGACCGGATGAAGTGCCCCGACTGCGGGGCCGAAATGAACCACCACGCCGACAAGCTCGTCTACGGCGCCGCGGCGGACGAGGCTTCCGACACGGGCGACGGCGGGGTCGTCATCGAAGCGCACACCTGCCCCGCCTGCGGGCGCACGGCCACGCGCGCAGCCGCGCACTGAATCTTCTCTTCCGCGCCGGCAGTCGGGCACTTATAATCCTGCGCGGGTCTGCGAGGAGGTTCGAGCCGTGAGCTTGCCGAAGGAGAGATTAAACCTGAGCGTTGCCGAGTACCTCGAAGGGGAGAAGGACGGCGCGGTGCGCCACGAGTACGTGGCCGGTCAGGCGTACGCGATGGCCGGCGCGAGCGCGCGCCACAACCGCATCGCCGGAAACATCTTCGCGCGCCTGAACGAGCGTCTCGACGGCGCCGAGTGCGAGCCTTTTATCTCCGACATGAAGGTCAGCGTTGCGCCCGACCTCTACTACTATCCGGACGTGGTCGTCACCTGCGACCCGCCCGGCGGCGACCCGTACGTACGCACTCAGCCCCGCCTCGTCGTCGAAGTGCTGAGCCCTTCGACCGAGCGCGCCGACCGCCACGAGAAGCTCGCTGCCTACAAGAACTGCCCGAGCGTGCGCGAGTATGCGCTCGTCTCGCAGGACAGGATGTTAATCGAGTTGCACCGCCGCGTCGGCGATGAATGGCAGACCGAACTCTTCAACGAACCCGAGGAACGCTGCGCCTTCGACTCCGTCGGCCTCACGCTCACGCTCGCAGACATCTACCGCAACGTGCGCTTCGACGAGCCGGCCTAAGAACTCAAACACCGCAGAGACAGAGACACGGCGTTGAAGTTATAAGTCTTCAACGCCGTGTCTCTGTGTCTGCGACGTTTGAGTTTCAGTTGCGCCGGGTGGGCTCAGAAGGAGAAGGTGCCGTAGAAGGCGCTGTTCT
This sequence comes from Pyrinomonadaceae bacterium, assembly GCA_045807845.1. GTDB lineage: Bacteria > Acidobacteriota > Blastocatellia > Pyrinomonadales > Pyrinomonadaceae > QHXN01. The sequence goes on from JBJMGQ010000542.1 coordinate 2,664, forward strand.
CGCCCGTGCGCTGCCAAGCCTCGCCGGCCGCGCCGCCGGTGTAGCCGGCCGTGCGCGTGTAGCCGACCTTGCGCCCCTCGACGGAGACGAGCGGCGCGTACCAGACCAACTGCGGCATCCGGCAGCAGAGGTCGTCCGGCATCGCCTCCACATCGAGCAACGCCGCGCCTACTGCGGAGACCTTGAAGGACTTCCCTTCCGTGACGAAGCTGACGGGCGCGCGCCGCACCTCGACGACGCGGCCGAGCATCTTCCCGTACGCACTCTCGACGGCTCTCGTCAACGCCGCGGCCTGCGCCGCGCTCGCATTGCTATCGACAATCAACTCCGAACGTCGCGCCGCTGCCGAGTCGTTCAGGTTCGCCTCCGAGCCGACGATTGCCACGGCGCGCACGCCCGCCAAGTTAACGCCGCCCCAGCTTCCCTCCTTCACACTCCAAGCCAGCACGGCCTCGCGCCCCGCGGTCGTCAGCTCGCCGTTGTAGTGGCACGCGCCCGCGAAGACGCTCGCCGTCCGCGCCTCGACATAAACTCCACGCACGCCGTCGCCTGCGGCCCGCGAGCCTTCAAGCGCCGCCCCGCACGTCAACCCCAGCGCCAACGCGACGACCGTCGGAATCAGAAACTTTCTCATCACGACACCTCCTTAAATCAATCACCAAGCGCGGAGACGTAGCACGCGCGGCCGGGGACGCAGCGCGCGGGCGTGGCGCGACCGCCGTCGGGGCCGACGGCGAGGTGCGTCAGGCGACACCAGCAGTGGTTACTGGCGTCGAGATAGTGCGACGCTTCGGTCGCCAGCCCGTCGCGCATGAAGAACTTCTTCGAGCGCAGCGAGCCGCAGAACGTGCTCACGCTCTCGCCCGCCTCGGTCTGCTCTCTCGCCTCTTCTGACATCGACACTCTCCCCCTTCAAAGTCTCACGCGGCCGAGCCGCCCGCCTTCGCCAGCGCGCGGCGGACGAGCGTCTGCGTCAAAGGAATCTTGTACGCGTTCTGCGCCAGAGGCTCCGCGCCTTCGAGCGCGAGCCGCGCCGCGCCCGCGAGCGACTCCGCGTCGAGCGCCTTCCCCTTCAGAAACTCCTCCGCCTTCGGCACGCGCCAAGGCACGGGCGCAACGCCGCCGAGCACGATGCGCGCCTGCCGGACGCGTCCACCCGCGCCCAGCTCGACGGCCGCCGCGACGGCCGAGAGCGCGAAGTCGAGCGACTCGCGCTCCTTGAACTTCAAGTAGGTCGAGCGCGCCGCGAGGGCCGAGGCGGGGACGAAGACCTCCGTGATGATCTCGTCGTTCTTCAAAACGTTTTCGCGCCGTATGCTCCCCTCACTCGGGAGCGTGAAGAACTTGTCGAGCGTGACGCGGCGGCGGCCGTCCGCGCCCACAACGCTCACGCTCGCGCCGAGCGCGACGAGCATCGGCGCGAGGTCTGAAGGATGCACGATGTAAGAAGGCCCGCCGCCGAGGATGGCGTTGTACTTGTTCTCGCCCGTGGCGGCGAAGCACTCCGAGCCGCCCTTCTTGATGCAGACCGCCTCTTCCAGACGATAGTACCAGCAGCGCGGGCGCTGGCAGAGGTTCCCGCCCACCGTGCCGAGGTTGCGTATCTGCTGCGTGGCGACCGAGTGCGCTGCTTCGGCAAGACCCGGAAAGTCGCGCCGCACGACCGCATGCTCTTCAAGCTGAGCGAGCGTGACGAGCGCGCCGATGCGCAAGCCCTTCTTGCCGTCGCTCTCTATCTTATCCAGCCCGCGGATGCCTTTCAGGTTGACGACGCGCACGGGGCGCGTCAGGTAGTCCTTCATCGTCGTCAGGAGGTCTTGCCCGCCCGCGAGCGGGCGCGCGGCCTCGTCCATCTCTCTTGAAGCCGACGCGGACTTGAGAAGACTGACGGCCTCCTCGACGCTCGCGGGACTCACCCACTCGAATGCTTTCACGCGCCCCTCCTCTCCTGCATGAGCCCCATGAGAATCTTGTCCGGCGTGATGGGCAGCTCGCGCACGCGTACGCCGCACGCGTTATAGACGGCGTTGGCGAGCGCGCCCACCGAAGGGATGATCGAGGGCTCGCCGACGCCGATGACGGCCTCGCGCTTGTCCTCGTCGTCGATGAGCGGCACGAGCACGGGCATCTCAAGCGCGCCGGGCAGCTTGTAGTCGCCGAAGCCGGGGTTGAGCTGGAGCCCGAGCCGCGCGTCCATCACGCGACCCTCCCACAGAACCATGCCGAGCGACTGAATCATCCCGCCGTTCATCTGGCTCTCGACCGCGAGCCGGTTGAGCGGCAGCCCGATGTCCTGCACGTGAACCATCTTGAGAGGCTTCACGCGCCCCGTCTCCACGTCCACCTCGACCTCCGCGAAGCAGACGCCGTGCACTCCGCTCGCGGCGAGCGTTGACTGCCACTCGCCGCGCCCCGTCACGCCCGCCGCGGGCAGCGCCGCGCACGCCTGCTTCCAACTTAAACTCTTCCCGCTGCCGCTCACGCTCCCTTTATTGAATGTGACCTCCTCCGGCTTCGCGCCGCCGAGCAGCGTCGAGAGCCTTTCGGCCACGGCGAGCCGCGTCTTGACGGCCGCATCCTTCACCGCGGGCGCGAGCGACGCCGAAGTGGTCGAGCCGCCCGAAGAGTTGGCCGCGCCCAGACGTGAATCGCCGATGCGCTCGACCACGTCCTTGATCCCGAGGCCGAACTCCTCTGCGACGATGGCGCGCGTGTACGTGCGCGTCCCCGTCCCCAAATCCTGCGTGCCGACGGCGACCACGACCGACCCGTCGCGCGCGACAGTCACGTCAACCTTGCACTGCGGCCCGCCGCCTCCGCCCCAAGTGCCGATGCCGCAACCCATCCCGCGCTTGAGCGGGCCGGCGCCTCCGCCCGGAATCTTATTGCGTCGCTCCCAACCAATCTCGCGCGCGCCGCGGTCGAGCTGACGATGATACACGGCGTCTCTCAAGTTCTTCTTGCGGAACTCGACCGGGTCTAGCCCGAGCTTGTAGGCCAGCTCGTCCATCAGAGACTCCATGGCGAAGCTCGCCTGCGGGTGGCCGGGTGCGCGCATCGCGCGCGACGCGTCCTCGTGCGTGTGGATGCTGAAGCCTTCGCGGTACGCGTTGGCGGCCGTGTAGATGTAAGGCTGCCCGGCCTGCGAGCCGTCGCCCACGCCGCCGAGCCTGTATTGCGTCGCGTGCAGCGCGACGAGCGTGCCGTCTCGACGCGCGCCCGCCTTGAACTTCTGCCAGGAGCCCGAGCGGTTGCCCGCGAGCAGGAACTCGTCCTTGCGCGTCAGCATCAGGTGGACGGGCGCCTTGGCCTGCTTCGAGAGCTGACACGCCAGCATCCCTTCGACGCCGATGCCGAACTTCGAGCCGAAGCCGCCGCCCATGTGCTCGACCACGGCGCGGACTGCGCTCTCCTTCAACCCCAACTCATGCGCCGCGTCGCCCGGGATGGTGAACGTGCCCTGCGTCGAAGCGTAGACGGTCGCCTCTTCACCGCCGCGATAGTCCACGACGTTGCCGTGCGTCTCAAGGCTCGAATGATGAATGATGGGCGTGCGGTACTCCGCCTCGACGACGGCGTCGCACTCCTTGAA
>JBJMGQ010000543.1:0-5197 GCA_045807845.1 Pyrinomonadaceae bacterium
GCAATCCGCTGAAGCCCTTCCTGCATCCAAGGCCCTCCCCGACCCAGCCTCCGTGTCTTCAAAGCATTTAAACTGAAGCGACGGCGCGGCCTGAGATTTGCCAAGTCCCCTTAAGACGCAATGAATGAGGTGCCGTTTTTCGCGCCCCCGTGCGCGTTTTTCGGCAGTTGATTGTGTAGAATTACCCGGCAGATACTCCGGCGCCGGGTTCCGAACTACTCTTCTCGAAGGATCAATACACTCATGTCCCCCTCTCGGCGTAAACGCACGCCCGCGCGCGCCCTCGCGCTCCTCCTGTCCTTCACGGCGCTCGTCGCCGTCTCCTATGCGTTCGCACAGCGCGCTGCTTCGGCCGCACGCGCCGCGCAGGTCGCCTCTTCTAATAACAAGTCGCGCCCTTTCGTCCCCGGCGAGATTCTCGTCCGCTTCCGCCCCGAGTCGAAGGCGGCTGCGGCCCGGCAGGCGTTGACGGCCCTGCGCGCCTCGGACGGTCGCGACATTCCCGTCCAGTTGGAGACGCCGCCCGGCCTACAGGTCGTGCGCGGCCTGAGCCTCGCGCATGTGAACGCGGCTGACACGCTCGCGGCAGTCGAGTCTCTGCAAGCGCTCCCCGAAGTGCTCTACGCCGAGCCGAACTACGTCCGACGCAAGTTCAACACGCCGAACGATCCCTCTTACGCCAGCCAGTGGGCGCTCAAGAACACGGGTCAGTCGCAGGGCGTCGCGAGCGCAGACATCGACGCCGAGCCCGCTTGGAACACGACGACGGGAAGCCAACAGGTCGTCGTCGGCGTCGTGGACGAAGGCATCGACATCAACCATCCCGACTTGCAAGCAAACGTCTGGACGAACCCGGCCGAAGTCCCCGGCAACGGCGTTGACGACGACGGCGACGGCTTCGCCGACGACGTGCACGGCTGGGACTTCTTCCACAACGACGCGACGGTCTTCGACGCTACGGGCGCCTTCCCCTCGGACGAGACGGACGCGCACGGCACGCACGTCGCCGGCATCATCGGCGCGTCGGGCAACAACGGGCTGGGCGTCTCGGGCGTCAACTGGAACGTTAAGCTCCTGCCGATGAAGATTCTCGGGCAGGAGGGCGAGGCGGCTGCGCCTTCGACCGTGCTTCAGACGGTGCGCGCCTACGGCTATGCGAAGACCTTGCGCGACCTCTACAACTCTTCGGGCGGCGCCAAGGGCGCGAACCTGAGAGTGCTGAACAACTCGTACGGCGGCTACGGCGAGTCGCAGGCCGAGCGCGACGCCATCCGCGCGTTGGGTGACTCAGGGATTCTCTTCGTCGTCGCCTCCGGCAACGACGGGCGCAGCAACGACCGCACGCCCGTCTTCCCCGCCGGCTACAACGAGCCGAACGTCATCACGGTCGGCGCCTCGACGCGCTACGACAACCCCGCGGTCTTCTCGAACTACGGCGCGCGCAGCGTCCAGATGGCCGCGCCGGGTGAAGACATTCTTTCGACGACGCCGGGCGGCACTTACACCTATGCGGACGGCACCTCGATGGCCGCGCCGCACGTCGCGGGCGCGGCGGCGCTCGTCTGCGCGGCCAACCCTTCGATCTCCGTGTCGCGTCTGCGCGCGGCGCTCCTCTTCGGCGGCGACCAGTTGCAGAGCCTCGCGCCGCAGGCCGACTTCTTCAGCTCGACGGGTTACGTCACGGGGCGCCGCCTCAACGCCGCGGGCGCGCTCGCCTCCGCGGCCGAGGCCGACTCGACGCCGCCCTCTTCGCTTGAGAACTTCCGCGTCACTTCGCAACAGGGTCGCACCGTCAACCTTGAGTGGACGGCTCCCGGCGACGACGGCACGAGCGGCGGGCGCGCTTCGCTCTACGAGATTCGCTTCACAGAGACAGACCCGCGTGCTTTGGACTCGGCGCAGTACCAGCGCTCGTACGTTCTCTTCGCGCCGCTCCCCTTGAACCCGGGGACGACGCAGACCGCCAGCGTCCGCGTCCCCTTCCGGCACCTCTCGGGCTTCGTCGGCATCCGCGCGCTCGACAACGTCGGCAACGCGGGCACGGTCGCGGCCCTCGCCGTCTCGGTTGAACAGGACACCTCCGACCCTTACACGCAGACGACGACCGCGCCCGAGCCGCTCTCGACCGGCGGCGAGAAGCTGAACCTCGTCGGCGACGACCTCTACGCGTCTTCGTATCAACTCCCGTTCGAGTTCACGTTCTTCGGGCAGACCTCGCGCGGGGTCACCGTCTCGACCAACGGTGCGCTCTACCTCGGCGACGTGCCGCTCACCCCGCTCGCCCTCGGCAGCCCCGTGGCGGACGACGCCGTCTCTTCGGTGCCGCGCCTCAAGGGCTATCGCATGATCGCGGCGCTGTGGGACGATCTGCGCACAGACCGGCGCACGGGCGGCGACGTGTACGTCGTCAAGCCCGACCCGACGCGCATCATCTTCCGCTGGCAGGGCACGACCTACTTCTCTCCGCAGGGGGGCGTGGGCGGTCAGGACGAGAACCCCGTCAACTTCGAGATCGAGCTGCGCCGCGACGGCACCATCGTCAAGCGCTACGGCGCGGGCAACGCCTTCGTCTTCCCCGTCGTCGGCATCTCGGGCGGCGACCCCGACACGTACCTCGTCGCGACGCACACCTCCGAGTTCTCGCCCATCAGTCTCGCGAACGCGCAGGCCATCGTCTACACGCCGCGTCGGCCTACGCCCAACCCGACGCCCGACGTGGCGGTCGGCCTGCGCGCCGCGCCCGACCCGGCCACGTCGGGCGGGCTCCTGACCTACCAGATCGACGGCTTCAGCCGCAGCTCGCAGGTCTGGGCGGAGCAGACGCGCGTGACGACGCAGGTGCCGGCCGGAACCACTCTCGTCTCCGTCACGGCCACGCCCTCGACCGCCGTCGTCACGGCGCCGCCCGCCGGTGCGACCTCCGGCACAATCACCATCGACCTCGGCACGCTCTTCGACTACGGCGCGGGCGGGACGGCGACCGTCACCGTGCGCGTGGACGTGCCGCCGGGTTCGACCATCACCAACACGGCGAGCATCCAGAGCTACTGGCAGGACTCAGACCCCTCGAACAACACTGCGACGACCGTGACGCAGGTCATCGAGTCGTCGCCCTTCGCGGGCGTGCGCGCGGTGAGCGCGGGCGGCGTCGGCAGCCCTTACTACAGTCACACGGTCGCCGTTAAGAACGACGGCACGGTCTGGGGTTGGGGCAGCGACATTCAGGGCGAGCTGGGCGACGGGACGGGCTCGACGACAACGCCCGTGCCCGTCCTCGTCTACGACTTCGCGAATGCTTCGGCCGTCTCGACGGGCAGCTATCACACCATGGCGCTCAAGTCCGACGGGACGGTCTGGGGCTGGGGGAGCAATCAGTACGGGCAGCTCGGCTATCAAGAGCAGTTCAACACGTCGAGCAGCAGGCCGCGGCAGGTGCCGGGTGTCTCAAACATCGTCGCCATCTCGGCGGGCGGCGGGCACAACCTCGCTTTGAAGTCGGACGGCACGGTCTGGGCTTGGGGCTCGAACACGAACGGGCAGGTCGGCAACGGCACCTACACGCAGACCATCTGGGACGCAGTGCAGGTCGCGGGGCTTTCAAACGTCAAGGCGGTCGTGGCGGGCCCGGCCTACTCGCTCGCCATCAAAACGGACGGCACGCTCTGGGGCTGGGGCGCGAGCCGGCAGGGTTCTTTGCAGGCGGGCGTGCTCGGTCTTCCCTCCAACTCTTTCAGCACGCCGACGCCCGTGCAGATCGGCGGCATCACGAGCGTCGCCGCGGTCGCGGCCGGCGGCACACACGTCGTCGCCGTGAAGACCGACGGCACGCTCTGGGCGTGGGGCGACAACCAGTACGGGCAGTTGGGCGACGGCACCAACACTTCGAACGCGACGCCGCATCAGGTCACGGGGCTGTCGAGCGTCGCGGCCGTCGCGGCGGGCTCGGAGCACACGCTCGCGCTGCGCACGGACGGGACGGTCTGGGCATGGGGTCACAACAACAGCGGCGCGCTCGGCGACGGGACGACCACCGACCGCAAGGCGCCCGTGCAGGTCGCGGTAGGCAGTGCGGCCACCTTCATCGACGCGGGCCCGCAGCACAGCGCGGCCGTGCTCGCCGACGGCACCGTGCGGACTTGGGGCGCGAACGACTCGGGACAGCTCGGCGACCGCACGCGCGTCAACAAGAGTTCGCCCGTGCAGGTGAGCGGGCCGCTCCCCACGGCCATGCCCACCATCACGCCCGACGGCGGCTCGTTCCAGTATCAGCAGTACGTCTCGATCTATGCGGTGACGGCGGGCTCCATCATTCACTACACGACGAACGGCGTTGACCCGACCGAGGCCGACCCGATTATCGAGTCGGGGCAGTCGTTCCCTCTGAGCACGACGACGACCGTCAAGGCGCGCGCCTACAAGCCGGGCTGGCCCGCGAGCGCCGTCAAGAGCGCCACCTTCACCTTCCCCGTGCAGCAGCCGACGCCGACCCCGACGCCCATTCCGGGCGCCGCCGCGCAGCCCCTCGCCGTCGTGCGGCAGGTGGCCGCGTCCGGCAACGTCGGCGCAGACATCTTCCTCGTCAACCTCGACGGCACGGGCGCGGTCAATCTCACCAACGCGAACGGCGAGGACACAGACCCCGCTTGGTCGCCCGACGGGACGCGGCTCGCCTACACGTGCCGCCGCAACCCCGACGGCAGCATCGGCGGCCCGCGCCGCATCTGTGTGCGCAACGCCGACGGCATGGGCTTCCGTGTGCTTTCGACGACGGCGACCGAGGAGTTTGAGCCCGCGTGGTCGCGCGACGGCCGCAAGCTCGCTTTCACCAGTCAGAACTCGGGCTTCCAGACGACCATCAACACGATGAACGCGGACGGCACCGGCTGGTTCCCCGTCAACGTGGACATGCTCGGCGCGAGCCAGCCCGACTGGTCGCCCGACGGGACGCGCATCGCGGTCGCCTTCGTCAACTCCATCTGGGTCTCGCGCGTGGGCGTCTACGACACGCGGCGTCTGACCTCGAACACGGGCGACTCATACCCGCGCTACTCGCCCGACGGGACGAAGATCGTCTTTCAGAGCACGCGCGACGGGCAGGCCGAGATTTACATCATGAACGCCGACGGCACGGCGCAGACGCGTCTGACGAACAACGTCGCCTCTGACCTCGCTCCCTCTTGGTCGCCCGACGGCTCGA
>JBJMGQ010000544.1:0-4085 GCA_045807845.1 Pyrinomonadaceae bacterium
ACGAGGTCGCGCGAGATGGTCTCGCGCAGCGGGTTGTTCGTGTAGCCCTGCCACGGGCGCTCCGCCTCGGGATCGCCGTATGCCGGGATGAAGAGCCGCCGGCCGTCGGCGGACTCGCGGCGCCTGAGCAGGGCGTCGAAGGCGGCGGGCCCCTTCGCGGCCGACCAGCCCAGCGCCACCTCGTACCCCAACTCTTCGCCGAGCGCCCAGAACTCTTCCGGGTCTTGGCTGGAGAAGTCGCGTTCGTCGAGGATGCGCTTGAGGTCGCCGGTCTCGACCGGGCGTTCGGTGCGTGCAAGCTGCTGCGCGGCCTTCCAGTCTCCCCAGACGCGCGCGTTGGGTACGCCGCGCACGCCGAGCCGCGCGGGACTCTTCCTCTCAAGCAGCCCGCGGAACTCTTCGAGCCCGTCGGCGCTCTCGTCCCAGTCCACCCACTCGGTCTCGGGCGCGGCCGACGCGCCGCCGACGCGCAGCACCGCGTCGTAGCGGAACTTGGTCAACTCGTTGTGGTGACGGCCGCGCTTGAGCTGCACGTCCACGGCCGTGAGCGAAGGCACCTGCCGCCGCAGCGCTTCGAAGAAGGCGGGGTCGATGACGCACTCTTCCTCCTTCAACAGCCGCCTGCGGACGGTGCGGCGCACCTTATCGGCCGGCACGGTGACGGCCCCGCGCGTCAACTCCACCGAGGCGTGGAAGGTCTCAAGCAGCGGGAGGCTGCGCACGTCGCCGATGAAGATGTGACCGCCCTCCCTGACCACCCGCGCCGCGCCCTCCAGCACACGCATCAGGTACGCGACGCCGGGGAAGTACTGCACGACGGAGTTGAGGACGACGAGGTCGAACGAGCCGGGTTCGAGTTCGGAGAAGTCGTCGGCCTCGCGGTTGAGGAGCTTGACGTTCGTGAGCCCGCTCGCGGGCAGCTTCTCCTCGACGTAGCGCAGCGCCGAGGCCGAGATGTCTGTGCCGCAGAACTCTTCGCAGTGCGGCGCGACGTGGAAGAGGATCATGCCGGAGCCGCAGCCGACTTCGAGGACGCGGCGCGGCTTGAGCGCGAGGATGCGCCCGACGGTTCCGTCCACGGCCTCGCGCATCTCCTCCTCGGGGATGGGCAGGCCCGTGTAGCTGCTGTTCCAGCCGGCCGTGTTGAGCGAGGCGTCGTGCGGCTTCGCCTCGGCGTTGTGCAGCTCGTCGTGGATGCGCTTCCAGTCGAGGACGCGCTCGGCGTCGGCGGCGGCCTCCTCGGCGGCGTCGCCGAGCCTGCGCGGGACGACGCACCCGACCAACTGGCGGTCGCCGCCCTCTTCGCGCACGACGACGGCCGCGTCCTTAATCTCCGGGTGCTGCCCGAGCGCATACTCCACCTCGCCCAGCTCGACGCGGAAGCCGCGTATCTTCACCTGATGGTCAAAGCGGCCGAGGAACTCGATCTGACCGCCCTCCAAGCGGCGCGCGCGGTCGCCGGTGCGGTAGAGCCGCCGGCCCGGCTCGGTGCCGAAGGGGTCGGGCACGTAGCGGTCGGCAGTGAGGTCGGGGCGGTTGAAGTAACCGCGCCCGACGCCCGCGCCGCCGACGTAGATTTCACCGGCCACGCCCACGGGGACGGGGTTGAGCGCCGGGTCGAGCACGTAGACCTGCACGTTGGGCAGGGCGGTGCCGACCGGCACCGTGCCGCTCACGGTCTCGGGCGTCTCGTCGCCCACCTCGTGGGTGAGGCAGACGACGGTGCACTCCGCCGGGCCGTAGTGGTTGAAGACCCTCGTGCCGGGCCTCGTGCGGCGCAAGGACTGCGCCCACTCGGCCGGCAGCGCCTCGCCGCCGAAGACCAGTCGCTGCGAAGGCACGAGCGCGGCGTCCGGCCCTTCGGCCATCAACTCGGCGAGGTGCGAGGGCGTGATCTTGAGCAGGTCGATTTCGTGCTCGCGCATGTAGCGGGCCATCTCTGCCGGGTTGGTGGACACGTCCTTCGGCACGACGTGCAGCGTGCCCCCGCCGCACAGCGACGGGTAGAGCGCCGTGTTGCCCACGTCGGCCGCGAAGGTCGAGACCATCGCGAAGCTCATCCCCTCGCGCAGTTCGAGGTGGTCGGAGATAGCTCGCAGATAGTTTTGGAGGTGCCGGTGCTCGACGGCGACGCCCTTCGGCCTTCCGGTCGAGCCCGAAGTGTAGAGGACGTAAGCGAGGTTCTCGGGCCGCACCTCCACGCGCGGGTTCTCCGCGCTCTCGCCCGCGAAGTCTGCCCACTGCGCGTCAACGCAGATGACCTCGCCCGCGAAGTCGCCGAGCCTTTCGACCAGGGATTGCTGCGTCAGGACGGCGCGGGCGCGGGCGTCGGCGAGCATGAGCTTCAGGCGCCCGTCCGGGTACTCGGGGTCAAGCGGCACGTAGGCCGCGCCGGCCTTCAACACGCCGAGCAGCGCCGCGACCATCCCCGAAGAGCGCTCCATGCAGATGCCGACCGGCGTCTCAGGCCCTACGCCGAGGCGGCGCAGGCGGCGCGCGAGCCGGTTGGCGCGCGCGTTCAACTCCGCGTAGCTCAGGCTCTCGCCGCCGGCAACGACCGCCACGGCCTCGGGGGTGCGCGCGGCGTGCGCCTCGAACAACTCGACGACCGTCCGCGCGCCGGGGAACTCACGCGCCGTGTCGTTGTAGGCGGCTAACTCGCGCCGCTCGACCTCCGGCATGAGCGGCAGCTCCCAGAGCCTCCGGTCGGGGTCGGCCGCGATTGCTTCGAGCAGCGTCTCGTAGTGGCCGATGAGCCGCCGTATCGTCTCCGGCTTGAAGAGGTCGAGGCTGTAGTTGAGGCTGCCGCGGATGCCTTCGGGTCGTTCGAGCACGGCGCTGTCCCAGGCTTCGTAGAGGTGGATGCTGATGTCGAAGATGGTCGTGCCGGCGTCGATGTCGAGCGGCTTCGTGGCGGCGGCGGAGGGGTCGCCCGCGGTCTTCGGGATGTCTTCGAGTTGGAAGATGAAGGAGGCGAGCGGGTTGCGGCTCAGGTCGCGCGCGGGCTGCAACTCCTCGACCAACTGCTCGAAGGGCATCGCCTGATGTGCGTAGGCGTCGATGCAGGTCTGGCGCACGCGCTTCAACAACTCGCGGAAGGTCGGGTTCCCCGAGAGGTCTACGCGCACGACCAGCGTGTTGACGAAGAAGCCGATGAGCTTCTCCAACTCCGTGCGGTCGCGGTTCGCGACGGGGATGGCGCCGGCGATGTCGGTCTGCCGCGTGTAGCGCATCAGGAGCGTCTGGTAGGCGGCCAGCAGCGCCATGAAGAGCGTGGCGCCCTCCTGCCGCGCGATGACGCGCAGCGCCTCCGTGAGCGGCTTGGAGAGCGAGACGATCTCGGTCTTGCCCTGGAAGCTCGTGATGGCCGGGCGCGGGTAGTCGGTCAGGAGGTCGAGGAGCGGCACGCCCTCAAGCTGCTTCTTCCAGTAGGAGAGCAGGCGCGCGCCGGCCTCGCCCCGCAGTACCTCGCGCTGCCAGATGGCGTAGTCGCCGTACTGCACGGGGAGTTCGGGCAGGGACGGCTCGATCCCCCTCGCGAGCGACGACCAGATGACGGAGATGTCCTCCATCAGGACTTTCCGCGACCACGCATCGGCGATGCTGTGGTGCATCGTGCCGCCGAAGATCCAGTCGGCCGGGCCGACGTGAAAGAGCAGGTAGCGGGCCAGCGGCCCGGCCTCAAGGTCGAAGGGCGCGCGTGCGTCCCGGTTGAGTGCCTCCATAGCGAGGGCCTCGGCCGCCTGCCGCGGCAGGTGGCTCAGGTCTTCGAGCACGAAGGGGAGGTCGCCGGCGGGGTGGACGCGCTGGACGGGCGTGTTCTCCACGGCCGGGTAGGCCGTGCGCAGCACCTCGTGGCGCCGGCTCAACTCGACGAGCGAGCGGCGGAAGACTTCCGGGTCGAGGTTGAAGCCGAAGCGGACGGCGAAGGGCCAGTTGTAGGCTGCGTTGCCGGGGACGAGCTTGTCGATGAACCACAGCCGCTCCTGCCCGAACGACAGCGGGTAGTCAGTGCGCCCGGGGTGGCGCCTGAGGGCGGGGCCGGACGAGACCGCCTTCTTCTTATTGATGGCTAAGGCCAACTG
>JBJMGQ010000545.1:0-2730 GCA_045807845.1 Pyrinomonadaceae bacterium
ACAAACTAAACAAACACCACTAAATAAAGAACTCTCTCTACGAACTCATCGCCGAGCGTGTGGAAGGATGAAGTATGAACGATGAACGATGAACTGAAGACGGCTTGTCTTACAGTTCATCGTTCAGCGTTCCTCCTTCATCGTTATCTCATGCTCTCGGACTTCAAGCCGCGGGCGGCGAGGACTTCTTCGGCGGCGCGGAGGCCGTGGTCGAAGGCTTCTTCGAAGAGGGCGACGCCGGAGAGGTCTGTGTGGGCGAAGTGGATGGGGCCGAAGGGGCTTTGCGCCTTAAGGCGCGCGCCGCCCCATTGGAAGCCGACGCGGGGCCGTATCATCGCGTGCCCCCAGCGCATCACGTCGAGGCGCTGGGTGAGCGTGCGTATGTCGCCGTGCGCGCGTTGTAAATCGGAGAGCGCCACGTCGGCCCATTCGTCGCGGCCCGCCGAGAGCAGGCGCGTGCGTGCCTCGCGCGGGTTCGGTTCGGTGAGCGGGTAGTAGTATGTGAAGACGGTGGGGCCGCGGTCTAAGCCGCGCTGGTGCGTGGCCGTGACATAGCCGAGCGAGGGGCTCTCGTAGAGCACGTTGTCCCAAGACGCGGGGAAGCCTAAGCCCGCGCGCGGCCTGTCCGAGAGGAAGAGATTGGCGACCATCCACGCGCCGTACTCGAACTCCGCGACGTGCGGCGGGCACGCACCTTCGCGGTAAGACTTCAGAAGATACTTCGTCAAAAACTGCGGTGCCGCGAAGACGACGCGCTCCGCTCGAAAGCCGACGGCCCCGCGACCGTCGCGCCCGACCGCGACGACCTCGACGCCGCCTCCGTGTGAATTTTCGACACCACGACTTTCAACCTCAACCCCGCGCACATCGGCGACGGCAAGTCCCAATCGGACGTGCGCGCGCGCCTTCTCATAAAGATGGCGCACGAGCCGGCCGTTCCCTTCCGGCCAAGTGATGAGCGGCTGCGACTCCGCGCCCGGCCCCCTCATGCGCGAGGCGAAGTAGAAGAGCCCGGCCCACGCGCTCGCCTGCTCGACGCCCAGCCCATAGTCGTCGCGGCAACCGTAATCGACCAGCCAGCGCAGGCGCTCCGACACCAAGCCCCGCCCGCGCATCCACTCGCCCATCGAGATGCGGTCGAGCGCCACAACCTCCGCGTCGTCCGAACAACGCGACACGGGGATCGCAAACGCGCGTCGCCCCTTCGCATCGCGCCACCCGGCCCAGCGGTCAATCTCCGCGTTGAAGAGTTGGAGCTGTCGCGCGTCCTCTTCGCTCGCCCCCGCGTGCAGGTAGAGCCCCTCGTACCAGCGCCCTCGATAGAAGACACGCTCTTCCGGGTCGCGACAGAGAAACTGCTCGGCGACGACCGGGTGCCCTTCGGCGTCTGCGCCTTCGAGCACACCCAGCTCGTCCAACAGAGAGACGAGCGCGCGGTTCTCACCCTGCGGCGCCGGAAGATAGTGCGCGCCCCAAGGGTAAGGCACCACGCCGTGCTCTTCGCCTGAGCGCGCCGTCCCGCCCGGTGCGGCTTCGAGTTCGAGCAGCACGAAGTCTTCGAAGCCCGCGCGCAGGAATCTCCATCCGGCAGCGAGCCCCGCCACGCCCCCGCCGACGATGACGACACCCGCGCGCTCCCAGCTTTCGGGCTCCGGCCTCAGCCCGTCGCGAATCATGTGACCCACGCCGTCCGACGCGCCGACAATCACACCCTCCGGCAACGGCGGCTGCGCCCCCTCGCGCACGCCGCACGCCGCGAGCGCGAACGGCGCGCCGAGGAAGGCCGCCAGCAGTTCCCTTCTCGTGAGCACAGGTCTAGCCATAGATTCCGCGATGGCCCTCATCTCGCCCCGAGATCAGTAAGACCACTGATGACCTTTATCACGGTGAGCACAAACATGGCGGCGAAGGCAAGATAAAGGAGGAGCTTCGGGACGCGCTCCTTGGGCTGCATCGAGACGGCGAAGAAGAACGCGACGGAAGCCCAGAATATCGAGTCGAACACATTCCCAAGCGCCACTGCGACGGTGGCGATGACGACGTAGAGGCCAACTATCCAGCGCAGCTTTCGACTCTTCACGCCCGCGTCCGCGTTCTCTTCGGGCTCCGCTTGCGTGATGCCGGCGGGCTCCGCCTTCGTCAACTCACCCGGCGTCGAAGGGCGCGCGGCCGTGGCGTACAAACGGGGCTCCTCGGCCCTCGTGGGCGCCTGCGTCTTCAACGGCCTCTCCTCATTGCTGGCGCTCATTCGTAGCGGCGCCACTCGGCCTCGTAGTAGCGGACGAGCGACTGGTTGTCGAGACGGTTGACCTCTACGGGCACGGGGCCGAGGTCGGCCGAGAGCATGAACATCGCGGGCAGCGACGTGTCGTCCAAGAACTTCAGCGCGACCGTCGGCGCGTGCGCAGGCACCTCGAACGGCGTGCGGCGCGCGAGCGCGAAGCCCCAGACGCCGAACGAGGGGACGGCCGTGTAATAAGGACGCACTTGAAACCCCGCGGCTTCGAGCGTGCGCACGATGCACCAGTAGGAGTTGCGCGCAAAGAGCGGCGACGTGGACTGCACGCTCACGGCCGCGCCCGGGCCGAGCCGCTGTTTGAGTAGACGGTAGAAACGCGTCGTGTAGAGCTTGCCGAGGGCGAAGCTGTTCGGGTCGGGGAAGTCAACAATCGCCGCGTCGAAGGGCGGAGTGTCGCGCTCCAACCAGATCATCGCGTCCTCGTTGACGAC
>JBJMGQ010000546.1:0-11006 GCA_045807845.1 Pyrinomonadaceae bacterium
CCAGCGTCTGGATGGCGCCCGCGATCAGCCGCCCCGCCTCCCGGTAATGCTTCTCGGCGATGAGCACGCGCGCCCTCGTCTCGTCAACCTGCGCCGAACTGCCCTCGTCCCGCAGTCGCGTAAAGATCGACTGCGCGCGGTCGAGGTGTTCGTGCGCGTCGGCGTAACGGCCGAGCTTGTAGAGCAGGAATGCCAGATTATTTTCTATGCGTGCGGTGTACCTCTCATGCCGCGCCAGTTCGTAATGGTAGATCGCGGCCGTGTATTCGATGATGGCCTGGTCGTAATAGTCGCCGCCTCCTTCCACAGCCCCCAGACGCCGCAGGGTCACGGCGTAAAGGTTGTGAAAGCTACCCAGAAGGGGGTTATTCTCACTCCCGCTCAGTATGTGGCCGGACTCCTTAAGGATACTTAGCGCGTCATGGAGTCTGGCCGCCGCGCACTCGACCGTCACCCACCTCAAGAGGACAATCGCACGCCGCTCGGCATCCGCGCCGGCCAGTTCGCCGGAGGCGCGAGTCAGCAGTATGCGCGCCTCATCGTAAGCACCTTCACGCCAGTAGCACAGCGCCAAATCGCTACGCGCGAAGGCGGCCTTCGCCGTCTCGCCTGCTCTTTCAAAGAGGGCCGCGCTCTCGCTGAGAAGGTCTTTCGAGGCGTCCTGCGCGCCCTGTACCTGTCGGCTCGCGCCCATCCAGCCGGAGAGCGCGCCGACCTGATGCAAGACTTCGGCGGCTGCTCTTTCGTCTAAACCATCCACATTCGGCCGCTGACCTATGCCGCGCCACAGCTCGCCTAAAGCCTCGCTGGCGGCCTCGTACTGGCCTCTGTGGATGAGTTCAGCCGCCGTCTGGCAGCGCAGGAAGGCGCGCTCCCTCTCTGTTAGAGAGGGGTTATCTAGTTCCTTCAGACGCTCATCTGCTAAATTCATGTGAGGTCAGCCTTTCCTAATGCCTCCCATTTTTTGGCGGCATAAAAAGACCGCCACACCACTTTGACAAGTGTGACGGCCAGCCCTGTCAGCAACTCCATAACTCAACGAGGTAAAGAACGATGTTGAAAGCGATTAGAGTTTCCGTGCTGCTACTCGCATTAACCGGCTCTGCCTACGCAGACGAGATGTTATCTCCCCCCGCGCCGACGCCGCTATCACAACCCACGCGCGCCGCCCAAGAGCCGACGCTTAACGACATCATGCACACGCCCGACGTGTCGGAGAGTATGACGGAGATTACGTTAGAACTGCTCGCGGTTCTGCCGTCGCTTTTCTAAGTCGCGTATCAGTTCAGCCGGAGCAAGCTGCCTAGTGGCGGCCAAGCAGTAGTGTGTCTCGTGAGCGGCGGAATGCAGAGGTGACGCCCACAGCCGGGAGAGTAAACCCGCCCGACGGAGAATGCAACTCTTTTTGTGGCCCGGGAGTGACTAAACACGAATAGGCAGCGGGTCAATGATGTGCGCCGGGTACTGCGGATGGGCGCGCTTACGCAACTGGCGCTGATTGTAGAAGTGGACGAACAACTCGACCGCTCGGCGTAAGGCATAGACGCACCGAGAGAAGCAGCGCGACGAACGCTGAAGCCGCGCTAAGTAGTGGCGCAGGTCGGCGTTCGTCCCTTCGACTGAGTAGGTCTCGCTCTTGCCGGGCGCGACCGCGTGAGCACCCCAGTAGCAGAGGTCGAAGTAGGTGTGGAAGCCGTCCGAGAAGTAGCGCGCGGCGGGCGGCGAGGCGTCCAGCATCAGTTGCAGCGCCTCGGTCGTGCGCTCCCACACGACGCACCACCCGACGATGCAGCGCGTGGCGCGGTCAACGGCGGTGGCGATGTAGACGGGCTTTTTTTTTGCTCCCGATGAAGCTGTAGAGTTCATCGAGTTCTACGGTCTCAGGCTGGGTCGCGCCCTTCGGCGGCGGCGGCAGTTGTGCGTGGTAGGCGTTGACCCAGTTGACGACCGACTGATGATTAACCGCGAGCAGCCGCCCGATGCGGCGGAAGTTCGTGCCTTCCAAGTAGAGACGGATGGCTTGCACCCGCACCTGGTCGGGGTAGCCGTTAGGGAACGGCTCGGGCGTGTAGTGGCGGTCGCATGAGCGGCATTGAAAGCGCTGGCTTCCGGCCCGGTTGTGGCCTGCTTTAATCTGCCGCTCGGTAGCTTCACAGTAAGGACATTGCAGCATGCCGAGCATTATAGCGCACCCATGCCGGTTTAGTCACTCCCCTTCCTCCTCTCCGCTTGCCAGAACGCGTTTCGGCAGGCAAAATAGCCGTTGCTTTTGTCGTCGCTATTCGCGACCGAGAGGCGGGTGTTGCTAGATTTAACCGATAGAGTTTAAGAAACAGACAGAGACCGAAGTCGCAAGTGTTCGCCGGGTGCGAGGCGCCGGGCGTGAGCTTCAACAGTTTTTGAACGGAGAAATGTAATGGCAACAGTCGTCGTCAATCAGGGCGAGTCCATCGAGAGCGCGCTGCGCCGCTTCAAGCGCAAGGTGATGTCCGAGGAGATCATCAAGGACGCGAAGAAGCACGCCTTCTTCATGTCCCGCGGCCAGAAGGCCAAGCTCAAGTCGGCCCTCGCGCGCAAGCGCAACAAGCGCAAGTCGCGCCCGATGCGCCCCCGCAGCTAAAACTAACTGAAGGTAAACGAAGAGAGCGGCGAGTGTCTTGATCTGACACTCGCCGCTCTTACCTTTTTGATTGATGCCTACAGGTTCTCGATCTCGACCGGCTCCACCTTGTCCGCCAGCGGGAAGTCGAAGACGCGCGAGTAGAAGTAGATTTCGCCGTCGAGCGCGCGTTTGATGTTCTCGGCCTTGCGGAAGCCGTGCTGCTCGCCCTCAAAGGCGACGTAGGCGACGGGCAGCCGCTTCTTCCTCAGCGCCTCGACCATCAGCTCGGCCTGATTCGGCGGCACGATCTTGTCTTCGAGCCCTTGGAAGAAGATGACGGGGCACGAGAGCCGCTCGGTGAAGTTGATGGACGAGCGTTCGTAGTAGAGGTCTTTGCGCTCCGGGTAGGGGCCGATGAGACGTTCGAGGTAGCGCGACTCGAACTTGTGCGTGTCGCCGACGAAGACCGTGAGGTCGCTCACGCCGAAGTGGCTCGCGCCCGCGCGGAACGTGTCGCGGAAGGTGAGCGCGTTGAGAGTCGTGTAGCCGCCCGCGCTGCCGCCCGTGATGACGCAGCGCGCGGGGTCAACCTCGCCCTGCTCGATCAGGTACTTCGCGCCGTTGACGCAGTCGTCCACGTCCACCACGCCCCACTCGCCGTTGAGCCTCTGCCGGTACTCACGCCCGTAGCCCGTGCTCCCGCCGTAGTTCACGTCGAGGACGGCGATGCCGCGGCTCGTCCAGTACTGCGTCTCCAACCGCAGCGTCGAAGAGGCCGAAGAGGTCGGGCCGCCGTGACACTTGACTAAGAGCGGCGGGCGCTCGCCTTCGGGCGCGGCGAAGTCCGGGTTGCGCGGTGGATAGTAGAAGGCGTGTGCGGTGCGCCCGCCCTCGGTCGGGAACTCGACGGCGCGCGGCGTCGAGACGTAGGCGGGGTCAACGGCCGTCTCGCTCGCGCTGCGGAGCACGGTCGTCTCACGCGTCTCAAGGTCAAGCTCGACGACGGCCACGCGCATGGTCGGCGAGCCGGCGCGGAAGACGGCGCGCAAAGGGTCGGCGCGGACGTATGTGATGTCGGTGTAGGGCAGCTCGACGCGCTCCAAAGTCTTGCGGCGCGTGTCGAGAAGGCCGAGGCTCCAGTCGCCGTGCCGCGCGTAGGCGCAGACGATCAGCTCGTCCGCGGCGAAGGCGTAGGTGGACATGGCGAAGAGCCATTGCGGCAGCCCGAACTCGGCCTCCAACTCGTAGACAATTTCCGTCGCGTCGTCTTCATTCAGCCGGTAGATGTTCCACCAGTTGTTCCGGTCGGAGATGAAGTAGAGCGTCCCCGCCGGCGACCACTCCGGCTGAAAGATAGCCTCCTCCGCCCCGCCCGCCACGCGGCGCGATGCGCCGAGCGTGCCGTCGGCGTTCAACTCGCCCACCCACAGCTCGCAGCCGTCCCATGGCATGTTCGGGTGGTTCCAAGTGAGCCACGCGAGACGCGTCCCTTCGGGGCTCAAACGCGGCGACGAGTAGAAGTCGTTGCCCGAGACGATGACGCGCCCGCCGTCCTCGTTCGAAGCGCCTTCGACGCCGAGCGCAACGATAGTGTTGACGGCCTCGCGGCTCTCATCCGTGTGGTCTTCGCGCACGGCGTAGAGTCGGCCGCGCACGGCGTCCTGCACGTAGTCGCTGTAGCGGAACTTGCCCTCGGGCGTGAGCGGCTGCGGAGCGGTCTCCGTCCGCTGCCGGTAGGCGCGCTGGTCTTTGAAGTTGGTGAAAGAGACCGCGCCGTCGCGGACGGCGAAGTCGCCCCCGCCGTACTCATGCACGCGCGTGCGTGCGTTGAAGCCCTGCGGCGTCACGTCCGAGACGTTGCCGTCCGGCGTGCGGCGCACGATGCAGTTGCGCCCGCCCTCGGAGGGCCGCAGCTCGACCCAGTAAGTATCCGCCCCGTCGAGCGCTATCTGCCCGAGCCCGACCGTCGCCGACACGATGAGGTCGGACGTGATAGGCGACTTCCAAGAACCGTAAGGTGCGACCTGCGGCTCAGTCATTCAGTGTTCCTCCGAATTCACAAGTTAACCCCGCGGCGCTCGGGCGGCGGGACGGTGGCGCTGAAGTCTCGTGCGAAGCGCCCCGAGTAGTCTTCGAGCAGTTGGCGCACGCGCGCGAGGTCTGGGGAGCGGACGACGAGGCCGACGTGGTGTGGCTTGTCCACGCGAAAGACTATCTCCGGGTCGTCGTAGGCGCTGGTGTCGGGGCGCTCTTGGCGCGCGAGCGAGAGGGCGATGCCGCCGTACTCGCGCCGCGGCTCAATCTGGCCGACGCGCTCGCCGCGCGCGTGCGCGACCTCGACGCGCGCCCACTCGCGCCAGAGGTTGTGGCCGGTCGCGGCCTCTAAAGTCTCTGCGATGTAGGCGCCGCCGACGCGCGCGGCTACTTCGAGAAAGTAGAACTCGCCGTCTTCAGCGCCTCTGATGAACTCGGCGTGCGCCGCGCCGCGATTGAGTCCGAGCGCGCGAAGCAGTTCCGCGTTGAGTCGCGTCAACTCTCTATATTCTTGCGAGTCGTAGTCGAGCGTGTGGGTTGTAAACACGCCGCCGCCCTGCGCCACGTCGAGCGGCGGGCGCCCGTAGCGGCTCGCGCCCGAGAAGATACATGCGCCGTCCTCCATGACCGAATCGACGTGGAAGACCTCGCCGGGGATGAACTTCTCAAGCAGGTAGTAGGAGGACTTGTCCTGCAAAGCCTCGCGCGCGTCGAGCGCCTCGATGGCGCGCCAGACCTGCTCTGACTCTTCCACACGACGGATGCCGGAGGAGGACACGTCCGAGCGCGGCTTGACGACCCAAGGCGGCGGCACGCGCTCCATGTACTCGCCGACCTCCTGATAGTTGAAGAGCGGCACGAAGTCTGGAACACGCAGCCCCGCGTCTCTCGCGCGCCCGCGCATGGCGAGCTTGTCGCGGAACAGACGCGCCTGCGAGCTGTCGAGCCCCTTCAGGCGCAGATGCTCGCGCGCGAGCGCCGTCGTGACCACGTCGAACTCTTCGAGCGCGACGAGCGCGTCAATCTTCTGCTCGCGTGAAAGATGGGCGGCTGCGTGGATGATGAGTTCGGCGCCCGCTTCGTCCGGCAGGTAATGAACTGCGTCGAGCGAATCGTGCGGCCACGGCTCGTGCTTCGTGCGCTCACGCGTCAGCAGCTCGACGCGCGCGCCCTGCTGCTTGCACTCGCGCAGGAAGTCGGCGCCCTTGAAGTGGCTCGCCACGCAGACAACCTTCACCGCCCTCTGGGACGACTCGGCCAACCAGCACTCTCCATCAAAGGTTAAGGCTTTCGCGGGAGAGTATAGCAGTAGGCAGTGGGCAGATGGCAGTAGGCAGTTAAGGCAAACCGCTTCTCTTAAAAAAATCCGCCTCAACAAATCGGGGGCGACGAGATTATCAACTCGTCGCCCCCGATTCTTGTGACTGCTTTCTTGTCTTAACTGCCTGCTGCCATCTGCCTACTGCCTACTCTCCTCAGTAGATGTTGAAGTTATATTCCAGCACCACGTACTGCGAGACGGCGCGGCCGTCCTTCTCGGCCGGGGTGAAGCGTATCTGGCGCGCGGCCGTGATGGCCTTCTCGGTCAGGCCGTCGGGTAGACCCTTGACGACGCTGATGCTCTGGATGCCGCCCGAGGCGTGGAGAATCGCGCGCAGGCGCACGACGCCGGTCACGTTGTTCTTGCGCGCCTCTTCGGTGAAGCCCGGTTCGGGCTTGAAGGTGATGAGCGCCTTGCGCGTCACCTCGCTCTGCTTGAAGGGGCGGTTGTAGTCGACTGGGGCGCCGCCGCCGCCGCCGCCGGGGCCGCCGCCGCCGAGGTTCGGATCGCCGCCGCCCGTGTTATATCCACGACCCGGCCCGAGTCCCGTCCCGTCGCCCGTACCCATGCCGCCGCCCGAGCCATCGCCCATGCCGCCCCCGCGACCGGGGCCGGACGAGGGCACGGTTGCCGTCGAGTTAGGCAGGCCGTAGGGAATCTCGCGCGCGTCTACCTTAGCGAGCATCGGGTCAACGTTCATGTTCGGCATCACCGCCAGATGCGGGTTGACCGGCGGGGACTTCGGATCGGGCGTCACGATGGGCGGCACGAGCTGTGCCGGGGGCAGCTTGCCGGCCGACGCAGGGGTCTGCTCTTGGCGGCCACCGCCGCCGCCGCCCGCAGGCTTCTCATACTTCGGCTTGGAGCCGCCGCCCTTCCCTTCGTTCGTGCCCGCGGGGCCCTTGTCGGGCGTCGGCTGCTCCTTCGGAATCTCGTTCTCGACGTAGCCGACCAGCTCAAGGTTCTCGTTGGGATTCGCAGCGATGAGCGGCTGGCACGTTCTTCCGAGCATGTACAGGAAGTCGCAACGGAAGACGAGCCCCGCCCACAGGCCGCCTATGATGAGGGCGACGATGAACGGCGCAATGACCGCCGGAACCGCGTTGTCCTGTTGGAAGAACTTCTTGACCAGCCCACCGTAGGCGATGAGCATTCGCTCCGTGTAGCCGGCGGGATCACGCTTGAACTCGGGCCACGTCAGCTCGGCGTCATGCCCGACGGCCTTCAACTGCTTGACCAGACGGCGCGTGAGCCCCTCGTCTTCGAGGAAGGTCAGATGGAACTCTCCGCGGTCGTCCGGGGTCGGCGGGATGCCCGCGCCGCCCGCGGTGGCTTCGGTCGCATCGTCGCCGCCGCCCGCCTCCGCGGAGGAGGCCGAGTAGGCGGCTGTCGAAGCCTCTGTGACGGCCGATTCGTCCGGCGGCCGGGGGGCCGCGGAGGGCTCGCCGGGGGCGCCCAGGGGCGTACCGTCCACCGGGCAGAAACCGAACTTATCGGCAAACTCCTCTTGGCACGTAGGACACTGTTTCATTTTCTTAAGGAACCTCCCGTCGAACCACGCGGGGAAAGGGTAGCCCGTGCTGTACCCAAGTTACAAACTTTTTCCCAACCATTCAAGCTCCGAGCGGAGCCTTGCGTGCGGCGTGCGTGCGGGCGGGTCGTCCGCAAGGTGCTCTCTGAACAGCTTTTGATGCCCGGTAGAGCGGAATCTTTGCCAAGTGCCCCCGCGCCGCCCGGAAAAAAGAGCGCCCGCCCCGAGGCATTTGACGCTTCAGGCGCCGGCATCTAAGATTTCCGAGAACTGCTCCCCGTTGCCGTCCACCCTCCGGGTTATTTCACCCGGCGGCCGTTTCCGAAGCGACGAAAAGCACGATGAAAAGCTCAAAGAGTCTGAAAAGCGGCCGCAGCCTTCTGCCGCTGCGAGCCCTGACCGCACTCGTTCTGCTCTGCGCAGGCTGGGTCGCCGCGCCCGCACAGTCTACACCGGAGCCGCGCCGCGAACAGCTTCTAAACGGTCTGAGGATTCTGCTCTGGAGCCGCCCGGCCGACCAGAACGTGCTCATCAAGCTGCGCGTACACAGCGGCGCCGCCTTCGACCTCGCAGGCAAAGAGGGGCTGATGGCGCTCCTGACCGATGCCATGTTCGACCAGCAGACGCGCGACTACGTCACGGAGGAGCTGGGCGGGCGCATCGAGGTCACGCTCGGCTACGACACTATCGACATCACTCTGGCCGGTCGCGCCACTGACTTCGACCGCCTGCTCGAACTCGCGCGCAACGCCGTCACCAACCCGCAGCTCACGCCTGAAGTCTTCGAGCGCGTCCGCGCGGCTCGCCTCAAGTCTCTGCGCGAGACGCCGCCCACGGCGGCCGAGGCAGCCGACCGCGCCGCCGCCGCGCGTCTCTTCGGCACGTACCCATACGGCCGCGTCAAGTCGGGCACGCCCGACGCGCTCGCGCGCGCCCAGCGCACAGACCTTCTGCTCCTGCGCGAGCGCTTCCTGAATCCGGACAACACGACCCTCGTCATCGCCGGCGGCTTCGAGCCGAAGCGCGTGATGCGCTCGATGCGCGAATCCTTCGGCGGCTGGCGCAAGAGCGACCGCGCCATCCCCGCGACCTTCCGCCTGCCCGACCCGCCCGACGAGCGCACACTGATCGTCAACCAGACGAACGCCGCGGGCGTCGAGCTGCGCCTCGCCCTGCGCGGCTTCGCGCGCACGGACATCGACTCGCCGGCCGCGCAGGTCATCGCACACGTCGCACGCGAGCGCTGGCTCGCAGCGATGCCCGAGTTGAAGGAGCGCTCTCCTTTTGCACGCCACGACGCTTATCGAGAGAACGGCATCTTCCGCATGGGCGCCACGCTCAAGTCTCCGGCCGAGGCCGCGAAGGCGCTCGAAGCCGCGCGCAAAGTTCTCAACGACCTTTCGACGACCGCGCCGACGGCCGCCGAGCTTGAAGCGGCGAAGCACGCCACAGTCGCCGCGCTCGGCGCCGACGCTTCGAGCGATGAAGCAATCGCCGTCGCATGGCTCGACGAGCATACGTACAAGACTGCGGCCGCCGCGGCGCGCGAGCTGGCGCGTGCAGCGCAGGCGCTCTCGCCCGGAGAGGCACAGCGCGTCGCCGCGCGACTCTTTCTGCACACGCCCGTCGCCACGGTCGCGCTCGGCGACGCCACGCAGTTGCGGACTGAGCTTGCGCACGTCGGCGCCGTCGAGGTCTTCGGCGAGGCAGCCGCCAAGCCTCCGCAACCGCAACCCACACCCAAGCAACCGCCGACGCTCCAACTGAAGCGGCCGTAAAGTGGCGTTCGAACGTCCTAGAGTCGCAAACAAAACGCAAGTTAACTGCAACCAACGCGCCCTCGCCTTCACATAATCTTGTTGCGTAATTCCGCTGAGACAGTTGATCCGAAGGTCGAGCACGCGCGGCGAGTCCGCGCGATGTTCGCCGGGATTGCCGGTCGCTACGACCTTCTGAATCATCTGCTTTCGGGGAACGTTGACAAACGTTGGCGACGTGAGGTCGCGCGCAGTTTAAGCTCTTCGCTCATTGACGGAGCGCGCGTGCTCGATGTCGCCTGCGGGACAGGCGATCTCTCGTTCGTGCTCGCGGACGCGGGCGCGGGGCGCGTCGTCGGCTTAGACTTCTGCCGCCCAATGCTTGAGGTCGCTCGGCGCAAGGCCGAGCACGACTCCCGCACGGTTCCCTTCGTCGAGGGCGACGCGCTGTCACTTCCGTTCGCGGACGGGACGTTCGACGCCGTCACTATCGCCTTCGGCCTGCGGAACGTGGCGGGCGTGCGCGAGGGCTTGCGCGAGTTGCGGAGGGTCTTAAGGCCGGGGGGCCGTCTGGCCGTGCTCGAATTTTCGAGCCCCGTCGTGCCGGGCTTTCGCGCTCTCTTCCGTCTCTATTTTACGCGCGTGCTGCCCCGCATCGGGGGTTGGGTAAGCGGCTCGCGCGGGGCGTATGAGTACTTGCCCGACTCCGTGTCGCGCTTCCCAGACCAGAAGAGTCTGGTTGAGATGATGCGTGAGGAGGGCTTCGACGAAGTTGGTTATAAGAATTTGACGGGCGGGATTGCCGCGCTGCACACGGGCGCCCGCGCCGGATAAAATTTTAAGGGCTTGGCCGCGCTTCGCATTGGTCGCGGCCACCGAACTAGCCCGGCGAATTCAGCCTCTTTGGTGGTTGTCGGGGCCGCCGTCGAGGATTTGAGTTCGTCGGGCTAGGTTTATTTGCTATCATCACTCCGCAATCCGACTTCCCTTCTAAGAATCATTTGATGAAGCGCAAGCTGCTCGACATCACGCGCCGTCTGCTCATCCTGCTGCTCGTCGTGTGGACGGTCGTGAGTCTGGTGACGATTCTGATTGAGCTTGTCCCGGGCGACCCTGCGACCGCCATCCTCGGCGACTCCGCGACGCCCGAGGCGCTTGAGCAGTTCCGCCGCAAGCACGGGCTCGACCGCCCCGCCTTCTTCTTCTCCTACACGGCGGAAGAGGAGGGCGGCCCGCGCCACTTCAAGTGGAACGGCGCCGACAACCGCTACCTCGATTACTGGCGCGGCATCCTGCGCGGCGACATGGGCAACTCGTTTCGCACCGACCGGCCCGTGCGCGAGTTAATCCTCTCGCGCTACGGAGCGACGATTCAACTCGCGCTGGCGGCGCTGCTCGTCGCCGTCGCCATCGCGGTGCCGCTCGGCGTCGTGGCGGGGACGAATCGCGGGAGCCTTTTAGACAACGCGCTCTCGGTCGTCGCGCTCGTCGGCATCTCTCTGCCGAGTTTCGTCGTGGGGCCGCTGCTCATCTACGTCTTCGCCGTGTGGCTGGGCTGGCTCGACCCTTCGGGGCGCTTCGGCTGGTCAAGCATCATCCTGCCGGCCATCACGCTCGGCGCGGCGCTCTCGGCCCTGCTGACGCGCATGGTGCGCTCATCGGTGATTGAAGAGATGGGCGAGGACTACGTCCGCACGGCGCGCGCGAAGGGCTTGAGCGAGCGCACGGTCGTCTACAAGCACGTCCTCAAGAACGGGCTCA
>JBJMGQ010000547.1:0-6397 GCA_045807845.1 Pyrinomonadaceae bacterium
CAGCGACCCGCAGGAGCGCGCACACCACGACACGCAGCTCAAGCGCGCACACAGCGGCGACTTCGTGGGCGGCGGCTCCGTCTTCCACTCGAACAATCCGCACGCGCAGCGCCTCCGCCGGATGGCCGTGCAGGCGCGCTTCGACCGTCGCGTAGACCAACTCATCGAGGCCGACCGGCGCGAGAACTACGCGCTCCAGCAGGCCGTCTTCACGACCGTCACGCTCTTCCTCTCGACCTTCTTCGTCTCATGGTTCAAGCCGCCCTTCTGGTACAGCTTCCAGCTCGTCGGGCGCGCCATCGTCGTCACGCTCTTCTGCATCGGGCTGTGGCATCTGGCCGTGCGTTTGAAGGCGTGCTTCGAGCATTACACATACAACCCGAAGTCCATCCACGACTCTCTCATCAACTCCGACAACAGCGAGCCCGACAAACCCTTCACGCGCTTCACGGCCTCGACCTTCCTCATCCTCGGTTACCTCCTGAGCCTCGCGGGCGGGCTCTACGTGGGCTCCGTGATGAAGTACATGGAAATCTTCAACGACATACATTATCTCTTCGGCCAGAACTTCCGCCCCGACCTCTTCTTCTATCCGCCGATTGCCGTCCTCATCGTGGACACGATGCACAACGTGGCGTCGAAGATTGATTGACCCCTGCGCCGGCTCTTCGTTCCACATACTCTCTTCACACGCAAATTCTTGCGCGCGCCGTGCGGCTCATGTATATTTCGCCGCACGAGCAGTTCAGCACTGCTTCAAACGACAGCCGAACAATCGAAGGGTAGCAGCAGCCGGGAGCCGGCCGGGGCCGAAGTCTCGACTTGAGCGGAAAGCCCGCGCGCGAACTCGCGCGCACGCCGCTTCGGCTCACACAACGCATCGCCGCCAGACGCGCAAGAGTTTGCAGACCACGGAGATCACTTCAAACACGGTGAGAAACGACATCGCGCGCGCCACAACCGCGCCGCACCCGAACGCCGACGGCCCGCCCGCCACCCGGCGCGCACCCGCGCCGCTCTAGTCGAACGCGGTTGGCCGTCCGGCTTCTCTACGGAAGGGAGCCGACCGATGGCCAGACGCATCACGGAACGACAGCGCCTCGCGCTCAAGCTCGAACACCTGAGCGACACCGAAGTCCACGAAGTCCTCGACTACATCTCGATCATGGAGTCGATGCGGCGCGCCGCCGCGCTGCCCACGTCTTGGGAGGACGAGCTTATCTCGCTCCTCGCCGAGTCACCTGAGAACGAGCGCGCGCGCCAAGCGTTCGAGTGGGAGTCAGTGCGCCGCCGCGCTGAACGCAAGGCCGCACTCAGTCTCGCCGCCCGCGCATGAGAGTCTCAACCCGCGCCGCCGTGCGCCCCAAGTCGAACACATCCCGGCGCGCACGTTGCGTGTCGAGCGTCACCGTCTCTATTTTTCTGACACTCGTCTGCGTGCTCGCGTCCACACCCGCGCGAGCCGCGCAAGTCGAACTCACGCCGCTTCAACAAGAGATAAAAGCTCTGGCAGCGCGACTCTCGTCGGCCGATACGGAAGAGAGGCGCGAGGCAGTCATGCGTCTGGGCGCGTTGGGACGGCCCGAGGCTTCGAGAGCTGCCGCCGCAGCGCTCGGCGACACGGCCGCCATCATCCGTGCGACCGCCGCGCGCGCCGTGCTCTCACTTCCAGCGGGCGAAGCGGCCACACTTATTCTGCCGCTGCTGCGCGACCGCGACGAGTTCGTGAGACGCGAGGCCGCCTACGCGCTCGGGCTCACACGGAGCCCGGTCTGCGTCTCCGCGCTCACCGTCGCGGTCGAGACTGACAAGCGGCCTTCGGTGCGCGGTGCGGCGGCCGTGGCGCTCGGGCAGGTGGGGGACGCGTCTGCCGCCCCGGTGCTCGCGGGCGCTTTGTCGAGACGGCTACAAGCTCCGGGCTTCTTCAACCGCGTGCGGCGCCGCAAGGTCGAAGAGGACGAGTTCGTGCGGCGCGCGGCCGCGGTCTCGCTCGGCCAGATAGGGAGCCGCGAGGCCGTGCCCGTGCTCATCGAGACACTCTCGAACGCGCGCACCCCCGACGACGTGAGGCGCGAAGCGGCGCGCGCACTCGGCCTCATCGGCGACCCTTCGGCGGGCAACGCCCTGCGTGCCGCTCTCACGGCACGCGACCCCTACCTTGCAAACATCGCGTTCGAGGCTCTGCGCAAGTTAGACAGGGCGCACGCCGTTCAATGATTACTCTTGCAATCATAGTTGCGCCTTGAAACGACAAAAAGCCGGGAAGACATCTCCCCGGCTTTTCACCTTTTGGCACTATCTGATTAACTGTCTAACTTTTCGCCGCGGCTGTTGCTCTTGCGCGCGGCGCGTGCCTGCGGGAGTTGGACGGCGGCGCCGCCGGACTTGACGGCCGGCTTGTCCGTCTCGTCCTCTGTCTCCTGCGCGTCGGCGATGAGCGCGCCGCCCGAGCGCTTGGCGAAGGAGAGCCGGCCGCGCGCGTCGTCGAAGTCAACGTAGACGAGGTCGCCCAAGCCGACCTGCTCGGTCGCCACGAGGTTCGAGAGCGGGTAGACCATGAAGCGCTCGATGGCGCGCTTCAGGTGGCGTGCGCCGTACTTGAAGTCGATGCCCTCTTCGAGCAGAAAGTCCTTGGCCGAGTCCGAGCACATGAAGACGAACTTCGTGCCCGCCGACTTCATGATGCGATCCTGTACGGACTGAAGCTCCAGCTCAAGAATCTGTCTCAGGTGGTGCTCCTTCAACGAGCGGAAGACGACCACCTTGTCGATGCGGTTCATGAACTCCGGCGAGAACTTCTTGCGCGCCGCTTCGACCGCCGTGCGGTAAATCTTCTGGTCAACCTCTGTGTCGTGCGGGTTCTTGCCGCCCTGCTTGGGCGCGAAGCCGATGCCGCCCGAGATCAGCTCGGACATCTCGCGCGCGCCGAGGTTCGAGGTCATCACCAGCATCGTCTTCGAGAAGTCCACGCGCCGGTTGTCGCCGAGCGTGAGCGTCGCCTTGTCGAGGATGCCGAGCAGAAGTTGCCACAAGCTGTCCGAAGCCTTCTCAATCTCGTCGAAGAGGACGAGCGAGAGCTTGGTCTCTTCCGTGTGGTAGCGGTCGAGATTGTCCTGCGTCAGCATCGGAGATGTTTCGCGATGGCCGAGGTAGCCCGGGGGGCTGCCGATGAGCTTCGCGATCTCGTGCGAGTGCTGGAACTCGGCGCAGTCGATCTTGATGACGGCGTTGGGGTCGCCGAAGAGGACTTCCGCCGCGGCCTCGACGACGCGCGTCTTGCCCGAGCCGGTGGGCCCGAGAAAGAGCATCGTGCCGACGGGGCGATTCGGCGGGTTCATCCCGGCGAGGAAAATCTGGTAAAGGCCGCTCATGCGGCGCACGGCGCGTTCTTGGCCCACGATGCGCGCGGCGAGCTTCTCTTCGAACTCCTGCGCGCGGGGGCTCTTCTGGTCGGGGTCGAGCAGAACCGTATTGGTGTTGGTGGTTTCTCTGTCCATAACTGCAACCATGTGGCTCGCCTCCTTCGCTTGGAGCGCCGGCAGATGCGTCCGTCGAGCTTGCGGGGAGCGCCGCGAGTGGCTGTCCCCGGCCTCCGGGCCGCTTCCGGTTTGACTCCATGCAAAGAGCGAACCGCACTTCTTAGATGAGACGTTGATAGACGTGGTTTGCTTTACGCGCAACGCCGGGGGCGGCCGCGCTGACGATGACGAGAGCACTATATATACGACAAAGGGTTCCTTGTCACTACAAAATATGCGAGCGGCCGAAATTTTTCGCCTCCGCGCAGCAACGGCCGCTCCTCCCCGGCCTGACACTTCGCGGCACCCAAGGGGTGACAATTAGCGGCGCTATTCAAAAAACTGAATGCGGCGGCCTCGCCTTTCGACACACCTAAACGTGGAGCGGAGGGCGCCGCGTGTGTCAAAACGTGAGCGGCTCGGAGCGCGTCGTCGTCTTTGCGCGCGACAAAAATTTTAAGGGCGCGACGGGCAACCCCGCCGCGCCCTTCGATGTCCGCGCAGGCAACCCGGACATCATCGTTAACCGGCGCCTTCAGTCGTAGTATTCGAGACCGAGGTGCGTGATGAGGTCTTCGCCGCGGAGGTGGCGGAGCGTGTTCTTGAGCTTCATGAGCTGGATGAAGATGTCGTGCTCGGGGTAGAGGCCGGGCGCGGTCATCGGCGACTTGAAGTAGAAGGAGAGCCACTCCTGCGTGCCCTTCATCCCGCAGCGCTGCGCGAGGTCGAGGAAGAGGGCGAGGTCGAGGACGATGGGCGCGGCTAAGATAGAGTCGCGGCAGAGGAAGTCGATCTTGATCTGCATCGGGTAGCCGAGCCAGCCGAAGATGTCGATGTTGTCCCAGCCCTCTTTGTTGTCGCCGCGCGGCGGATAGTAGTTGATGCGGACGACGTGCGAGAAGTCCTTGTAGAGTTTCGGGTAGACATCGGGCTGGAGGATGTATTCGAGCACGGAGAGCTTCGACTCCTCCTTCGTCTTGAACGACTCGGGGTCGTCGAGGACTTCGCCGTCGCGGTTGCCGAGGATGTTGGTCGAGTACCAGCCGTGCAGGCCGAGCATACGCGACTTCAAACCGGGCGCGAGGATGGTCTTCATCAACGTCTGGCCGGTCTTGAAGTCCTTGCCGCAGACGGGGGCGCCGTTCGTGTTGGCCAAGTCCATCAGCGCGGGCACGTCCACCGTCAGGTTCGGCGCGCCGTTGGCGAAGGGCACGCCCGACTTGAGTGCGGCGTAGGCGTAGAGCATCGAGGGCGCGATTGCTTTGTGGTTGTCGCGCATCGCCTGCTCGAAGGACTTCAAGGTCTTGTGGACGGCGTGGGGCTTCAAGAAGATTTCGGTCGAGGCGGCCCAGACGATGACGAGGCGCGAGCACTTGTTCTTGCGCTTGAACTCGGCAATCTCTTCGATGAGCTGCTCGGCCATCTCGAACTTGTTCTTGCCCTCTTTGACGTTCGTGCCGTTGAGGCGCTTGACGTAGTGCTGGTCGAAGACGGCCTTCATCGGCTTGATCTTCTGAAGCGGCGTCTTGATCTGTGCCAGCAGCTCCTTATCCAGCACGCCCGCGGTCAGCGCCGCTTCGTAGGCCGAGTCGGGAAAGATGTCCCACGCGCCGAAGACGATGTCTTCAAGCGCGGCGAGCGGGACGAACTCCTTGAT
Organism: Pyrinomonadaceae bacterium; assembly: GCA_045807845.1. GTDB lineage: Bacteria > Acidobacteriota > Blastocatellia > Pyrinomonadales > Pyrinomonadaceae > QHXN01. The sequence goes on from JBJMGQ010000547.1 coordinate 5,176, forward strand.
GAGCGGATTGCGATTCTCGGTGCGCTTGCCGAGACGGATGGCGCCCATCTGCGTGAGGCTCCCGATGGGCTCGGCGAGCCCGCGCTTGATGGCCTCGACGCCCGCGATGAAGGTCGTGCTGACGGCGCCCAGACCGACGAGCAGCACGCCGAGCTTGCCCTTGGCCGGCGCTATCTCGACCCCGTTCTGCCCCGCCGCAAGGGCTCCGTTCTGTTCTGCTGACAAAGTGGATAGTCTCCTTCTCAAGTTTATACGGGAAGGATAGCGATTCGCGCGCCGCGCGTCTTGCCGTTTCTTGCGCAATACAAGCGGCGGATTGCTTTCGAGGCGCCGTGCGTGAAGAAAGTCGCGCCGATGCTCTCTCAAAGTCGCCCGCTCGTTTTGGCTGAGGGGCGGGTTTCGTTATAATCACGCGCGCGAGTAAAGACTCACGTTCTCCTCGCGCACGCCCCGGCAGGCGTCGTTTATTCACCTGAGTTCCAACTCCCCGAACTAAGAACTCTTAACACGACAATTACTTTCGCGCCGAAGTGTGCGAAGCGTCCGGACGCATGTTTTACGAATGAGGTTGTTTGCAATGCCCCCGTCTCCTTACCGTCTCACGAAAGTTCATTTGAAGGGCACGCGCCTGTCTCTGGTTGCGGCCTCTATGCTGCTGGCGGCGCTGTCGCTGTCGCAGACGCTCTTGCCCGCGGGCAGCGCCGAAGCGCGGCGCTCGTCCATGTCCAATTGCGGCGGCGAGGCCGCGCGCTTGTCCGAAGGTTACGGCAAGCTGCCGCTCAGGTTCGAGGCCAACCGCGGGCAGACCTCCAGCCGTGTGAAGTTCATCGCGCGCGGCAGCGGCTACACACTCTTCCTCGCGGAGACGGGCGCGGTGCTGCGCCTGCGCGCGGCGGAGTCCGCGAGCGGAGAAGGCGAGTCGAAGCGCTCAAGCACGCTCCGTCTCACACTGGAAGGCGCGAACCGCAAGCCCGTGGTGTCGGGGCTCGAAGAGCTGCCGGGCCGGAGCAACTATCTCATCGGGGCGGACGCGCGCGCGTGGCGCACGGATGTTCCCGCGTTCGAGCGGGTCAGGTACGAGTCGGTCTACAAGGGCATTGATGCGGTCTACTACGGGCGGCAGGGGCGGCTCGAATACGACTTCGTCGTCGCCCCCGGCGCCGACCCCGCGCGCATCCGGCTCCGCTTCGACGGCGCGCGCGCGACGCGCGTTGACGAAGAC
>JBJMGQ010000548.1:0-4105 GCA_045807845.1 Pyrinomonadaceae bacterium
CGGCTTAAGTTCTTTGCTCTCGCCATTGCCTTGGCTGCTGGCGTTCTCACTCGCCGCGAGCCCGCCACCGGCCGACACCTCGCGTAATAACGGCGCGGAGATAGGCACGCGCCGACTGGCACATCAATCGCATGAGCGGGCGTAGCCGGCCGCCGCCAACTCCGAGCCCGAAGAAGGTGGCCTTTCACTTTTAGCTGCGGCGGTCGCAACCCAGCCCCAAATCGACAAGGAGTCAAGCGATGCACGAAGCGCAAGCACCATCCCCTAGCGCCCGCACAATGCCCCGCCGAATCACACGCGCGCTGGTCGCGCTCTCCCTTCTACTGAACGCGGCGCCGGTGGCGATGTCGCAGACCGTCTACGCGCGGCTCGTCGTCATCACCCTCAAGCGCCCGCTCGGCGGCGGGGCGCCCCAACCTCTGGCGGGCGCCACCGTGACGCTCACGAACGAGCGCGGCGCGCAGCGCGAGTGTAAGGCCGACCCGGAAGGCACCTGCTCCTTCGGGGCGCTTGAGCCGGGAGACTACCGGGCCGCGGCCGGCGACATTCCGAACGGCACGGCGGCCCCCGACTTCGTCGACTTCACCGTCAGGCCGGGGCAGCAGCTCACGCGCACAATCACGCTGGTCGAACGTCCCGTCGGCGTCGCCAAGGCCGAGGCCGCAGCGCCGCCGCCACCGACACCCGTCCCGGCCCTTGCCCCCGAACCGGCGCCGATCACCGAGACCGTCACGCCGGGGCGGCTCGGCGTCAACGACACGGCGCGCGCACTCGAAGTGCTGCCGAACCGCGACCGGCGCTTCGCGCCCATCATCGACCTCCAGCCCGGCGTCTTCAACAGCACGACCGATGCGCTCGGCGGCGGCGCCTTCAACGGGCAGCCCGGCAGCCAGAACGTGCTGCGCGAGGACGGCATTGACACGACGCCCATCACCCTCTCGTCGGCCTCCTTCCAAGACACCGGCGCGCTCATCTTCGACGTGACCAAGCGCCAGAGCTTCAAGAAGTACAAGTCCTTCGAGGTTAGCACGAGCAACTACCCGGCCGAGCTTGGGACGGGGACGGGGGCCGAGCTGATCGCCAACATCGATAAGGGCGGCACGAAGCATCACGGCGAGTTCTACGAGTACCTCGCGCACGACGCGCTCAGCGCGCGCAACTTCTTCGACTTCACGCGCAAGCCCGCACTGCACTTCAATCTCTTCGGCTTCAAGCTGAACGGCCCGCTCCACTACAAAAAGGAGGGCGCGTACCCGCAGTTCTTCTACTTCGCCAACTACGAGGGCATCCGCGCCTCCTCCGGCAACACCCTCTACGAGCCGGTGCCGAGCCTCAGCGCGCGCGCGCGCGCGTCGGCCGCGACCGCGCCGCTCCTCGACAGCTTCCGCGCGGGCGGCGCGACGTTAGTCACCGGCGCCTCGGCCGACCCCGACTTCGACATCCTCAGGCTCGACTCGCACAACAACGCGCGCCGGGACTCCTTCACGACGCGCATCGACTACGCGCCGAGGGAGAAGGACTCACTCGGCTTCCTCCTCATCGCTTCGGGCTCCGAGGAGAGCACGCCCGTCAGCGTGACCGGGCGGCGGCAGGTCAAGCGCGACGCCGGCTACAACTTCGCCGTTCGCCACGAGCACATCTTCAAGCAGAACAAGGACACGGGCGAGAAGCTCTCGAACGAGTTCATCTTCAGCATCAACCGCACGCCCGCGCGCGTGCGCGGCGTCTCGCCCTTCGGCGGCGGCCCCGACCTCTCGGCCAGCGCGATCAGCATCGACAGCAAGATTCAGCCCCTCGGCATCGACGGGCTCTCCTCGCCGATAGGCGTGGCCGCGCCCGGCGGGCTGCTCGTCGGCGCGGACTTCGCCGGCCGCCGGCTGCGTTTCACGCCCGAGAGTTTCTCCTTCGTCGAGCACCTGAACCGCTCGACCCCTAAGCACAACTCCTCTTTCGGCGGCGAGGTGCGCATCGTGCGCGCCACCATCGACCAGCTCTTCGGCACGACCTACAGCTACGGCTCGCTCGCAGACCTGCTGGCCGACCGCGCCTCGGTCACGCAGGTCGGCGACCTCGGCTCCTACAGCGGCGCGACGGGCCCGCGCCGCGCCGGTCAGGAGTACTACATCGCCTACGCGCAGGACGAGTGGAACCTGCATAAGAATCTGCGGCTCGCCTTCGGGCTGCGCTACGAGTACTACACGGTGCTGCGCGAGGCGAACGACCGCGCCGTCGTCTTCGACCCGGCGACCGGCACGTTGCTCTCGGCGGGGGCGTCGTTCTACCGCTCGCGCAAGAACAACTTCCTGCCCCGCCTCTCCTTCGCCTGGGCGCCGGGTGTAGACCCCGTGCGGGGCGACCTCAACACGGGTCGCACCGTCCTCGGCGCGAGCTTCGGGATGTACACCGGGCCCGACATCTTCGATAACCTGCTGCGCCCCATCGTCGCCGACAGCCTCAGCGTGACGCGCGACGGCGTGGGCTTCCCGGCCGACACGGCCGCGCTCGCTGCCTCGTTCGCCGCCGACAAGGAGAACGGGCGCTTCCAGCCGCCCGCCCTCTCGCGCGACTACCAGAGCCCCGCGCTCGTCTACAAGTTCGACGCCTCGGTCAAGCGCGACCTGCTGCCGCCCGCGACCGACAGCGACGGCAGGAAGTTCATTCAGGAGATGTTCGTCCTCGGCTCCTACGTCGGCAGCCGCAGCCGCGACCTGCTGCTGCGCAACTTCGCCAACCCCATCGTCAGCGTGCGCACCAACGACGACCCGACGAAGCCCGCCGTCGCCTGCCGCCGGTTTGACCTCCTCTGCGACGGGCAGCAGGCGCGCGGCCCCTTCGGTGAGATCGACCTCTTCACGACCGGCGGTCGCGCCAACTTCGACTCGCTCCAATTGAGCCTGAAGGGGCGCGCGCGCCGGTTCCTCAACTACTTCGAGATGCAGTACACACTGGCGCGCAACTATGGCAACACGACCGGCGACGATAAGACCATCGGGGCCGGCAACCCGCTCGACTACTCCTACGACATGGGCTACAACGCCGGCGACGTGCGGCAGAAGTTCAGCTTCGCCGCCGTCCTGACCCTCAACTGCCCCGGCCCGTTCTGCGCCGACCAGAAGAACCGTCTGCTGCGGAATCTGCTCACCGGGTGGACGTTCGCCGCCCTCGGCAACTTCCAGACAGGGGCGCCCATCGACGTTCGCATCAAGCGTCCCGACGTGGTCTACGTGGACGCGGCGGGTAAGGTCTACGGCGCGCCGGGGGGCGGGCGCAGCGCGGTGCTCAACGTCCCGGGGGGCGGCTCGTCCGTAGCCGCCTATCGCCCCGACCTAGTGCCGGGAGTCAACCCGTACCTCGGCGAGGCTGGCGACCGCCGCTTCCTGAACCCGGCGGCCTTCTCGACGCCCGCCCCCGGCACGCTCGGCAACCTGCCGCGCGGGCTGCTGCGCGGCCCGGCCATGCGGCTCGTTGACCTCTCCGTCAAGAAGGAGTTCACGCTCGGCAAAGAGGGCAGCGGCAAGACGCTCAGCTTCGACGCCGACGTGACGAACCTTTTCAACTTCACGAACTTCAAGCTCGCGGCGGCGACGCTGCCGAACAAACTCGGCCTCGACGCTGCGTCGAACCAGCTACAGCCGGGACAGCCCTTCACTGCGGATGCCGCCGAAACCTTTGGCGTCATCACGCGCACCTTCAAACGCCAGCAAGACCTTGGATCGAGCCGCCAGATTCAAATCAGCGTCTCGTTCGCGTTCTGAAGGTGCCGTGTCTCGGCTCAAACCAGAAGCGGAAACAGCAATCGGTGCCCTAACGTCTCAGCCTGCCTTACCCCGCGAGACCGAGGCACCGGCGGCCAGCGAGAGCGCCGTCGCCTGCGGCCCTTGCGCGCGCGGCAACTTCTTCAAACTTCGTTTTGGGGGACACTATCATGAAAATCGTCAGATGCTCCGTCGCTCTTCTCTTGCTCATCCTGCTCGGGGTCGCGCAGGCGTCGGCGCAGACCGTCACCACGCGGAAGATTCTCGACAACGGGCCGGACGGCGATAAGCTGGTCTTCGCTGTCCTCGGGGACGGCTACAACGCCAGCGCCGCCGACCAGTCGAAGTAC
>JBJMGQ010000549.1:0-7761 GCA_045807845.1 Pyrinomonadaceae bacterium
CTGCTGAGCAACACACGGCGGCGGGGAAAGAGACCGGCTTCACCGCTCACGTCGAGCGATGGAACAATACGCTACGACAGCGACTTGGGCGCTTTGTCAAAAAGTCCTTATCGTTTTCCAAGTCGGAGGAGATGCACGAGATTTGTCTACGCCTGTTCCTGCACGATACAATCTCGCTCTGGCATCCCCTAATTGAGCCACTACCCCAAAAATTTTTGTCGGCGACGTGATCCATCTCGCCTCCTTCTCTCGCGTTAGATAATGGGATAGTCACCCCTTACTACTGCGGTGCCTTGTCCTGTCTCCTTGCCGTTGAAAACAGGCGCCCGCGGCGGGTGCTTTGTGCGCCACCCGGCGCAGGTGCTTTGGTACGTCTCATGAAGAGAGGTAACTTGTGAAGGATATTTCCAGACGCGCTCTGTTGAAGGGTATCTTTACGACTTCGGTCGTCGTCGGCTTCGACCTCGCGGGCCGCTCCTGGGTGACCAAGGCGAGTACGGGCGGCTCGTTCGCTCAGTTGCCGCCGCTCGACGGCACACTCAACATCGACCCGGCCTCGCTCGCCGCCGCAGCCGACGACTTCGGCCACATCGTCCACCGCACGCCTGTCGCCGTGCTCCGCCCGGGCTCGGTCGAGGACATCGTCAAGCTGGTGCGCTTCGCGCGGGCTAACAACATCCGCGTTGCGGGTCGCGGCCAGGGGCACACCGCGTTCGGGCAGTCGCAGGTCGCGGGCGGCGTCGTCATAGACATGACGACGCTCAAACAGATTCACTCCATCGGGCCTGACCGCGCCGTCGTTGACGCGGGCGTCGTCTGGCGCGACCTGCTTTTGACGACCGTACCGGCGGGGCTGACGCCGCCGGTGCTCACCGACTACACGCGGCTCACCGTCGGCGGGACGCTCTCGGTGGGCGGCGTGAGCGGCCGGAGCTACGTCCACGGCGCGCAGGTCGATAACATCTTCGAGCTTCAGGTGGTCACGGGCGAGGGCGAACTCGTCACCTGCTCCGAGTCGGAGAATCGTGGACTCTTCGAGGCGGCGCTCGCGGGGCTCGGGCTGTGCGCCGTCATCGTCCGCGCGACAATTCGTCTGATACCCGCGCGCGAGCGGGCGCAGACACAACGCTTCTTCTACCCGGACGCGCCGTCGATGCTCGCCGACCTGCGGTTCCTCATTACCGCGGAGCGCTTCGACCACATCCGCGGCATGAGCGTGCCGACGCCCGCGGGCTTCGCCTTCTTCCTCGAAGCCACGTCGTTCTACACGTCGCCCGCGGAGCTGCCGGCGAATCCGACCGCGGGACTGAACTTTATCCCCGGCTCGCAGCAGACGGAAGACCTGACCTACTTCGACTACACCGATCTGGTCGTGAAGCTCATCGACTCGCTGAACGCGGCTGGCTTAGGCGGCTTCCCGCACCCCTGGCTTGACCTCTTCGTCCCCGGCTCGAAGATAGACGACTTCGCGTCGCGGACGATTGCCTCGCTCGACCCCTCGCTCATCCTGCCGGGCTCGCTCATCCTCTTCTACCCGTTCGTCAAGTCGCGGCTCAAGCGACCGCTGCTTCGTGTGCCCGACGAGGAGGTCTTCTTCCTCTTCGACATCCTGCGCACCGTGCCGCACGAAGCGGCCGAGGCCGTCATCGCGGAGAACCGGCGGCTCTACGAAGAGCATCGAGACCTCGGCGGCAAGTTCTACACCATCAGCGCCGTGCCGCTGGAGCATCACGACTGGGTGAAGCACTTCCAGCCCTTCTGGGGCGGCCTCGTGAGCGAGAAGAGCAGGCGCGACCCGGACAACGTCCTCGGCCCCGGGCCGGGCGTGTTCGCCTAGCCCCCGCGCCGGGGAGCCGCAGCAGTCTCGTCGGACTCAATCAGAGACGCCGTTATTTGATTGATTCTTCCAGACCACTCAATTCAGGAACCATAGTCTTGTCAGCTTCGCCGACGGCGAGAGCGGCGCGTGCTTGTGCGCTCACAATATCGCTCATCGTCAACAGACCAACCAGACCTTTTCCGTCTCCACGCTCAAGCACGGCCAAGTGACGCACCTTTGATTGATTCATGTGTATCACCGCACGCACCAATGGCTGATCGGGGAAAACATAATCGCCCTTGTCAGCGATTTGCTGAATCAGATAGTGGCTCTTACCTTCTGCCATCCTGCGCCGCAGCCGGGCCTCAGTCACGAGCCCCTTAAATCGGTTGCCGTCTTCAATCACAGGGTAGGTTGAAAAGCTATAGTTAGCGATGCGCTGAAGGGCTTCGCCTACGGTTAAGTCGGCGGGTAAAGTGACGGGCTGTGTGGTCATGGCTTCGGACACCCGTATCTGCTCTAAGGCGTGTGAGACCGCCCCCCTGCGATGCGGCAGATGTACGCCGTCCTGCTCAAGCAGCGCCTCGTAAATTGGAGTGGGACGCCAGCGCCGCGCGAGCCCGTAGGCGGTCATGTTGGCGATCATCAGCGGCAGAATCAGACCGTAACTGCCCGTCATCTCAAAGATGATGAGCACTGACGTAATCGGCGCGCGGATGCTTCCCGCGAAGACCGCGCCCATGCCGACGAGCGCGAACGCTCCGACCTCGTTACCCGAATGATGCAGGATGATTTGATCGAGAAAGCCAACAGCACCGCCGAGCATTCCGCCGATGAAGAGTGATGGCGCGAAGAGTCCACCTGCGCCGCCGCTACTATACGAGAAGACCGTCGCCGCTATTTTCAACGCGCAGAGAGCCAGCAGCACCTCCACCGTCAGCTTACCCGTCAGCGCCCCGGCGAGCGTGTCGTAGCCGCCGCCCGTCACCCCGCCGGACTTGAACCACCACAGGGCGACGACGGCGAGCACACCCGTCAGTGTGCTCCCGATGGCAGGCCGCGCCCACGGTGGAACCGCCTTGAGTCGTTGAAACCAACCGCGCAGTTTCAGCAGAGATTCCGTGAAGACGAGCGAGACGATTGCTCCGGCGACGCCGAGCACGGCGTAAAAAACGAGTGAGGAGCTATGTTGTAATCCGTACCCCGGCGGAACATCAAAGACTGGATGCTCGCCGAGAACACCTCGCTCAATCGCAGCCGCGAGAGCTGCGGCGATGATGACGCCGGAGAGCACGGTTTGATCCAGATCGCCGACGACTTCCTCGACTGTGAAGGTTACGGCGGCAATCGGCGCGTTGAAGGCCGCAGCGATGCCGGCCGCAGCGCCGACCGGCAGCAAGCGTCTGAGGTTCTCTTTGGAGAGTGCGGCGGCACGACCCAGAAGGCTCGCTATCCCGGCGCAAATCTGCACCGTCGGGCCTTCCCGCCCCAATGAAGCGCCCGACCCGATTTGCAGCGTGCCGACAAGAAATTTGCCGACCGTGGAATGAATGAAAGAGAGCTTACCGCCTTTGACGGCGTAGGCAACTTTCACCTGCGGGATGCCGCTGCCGCGAGCGTCCGGCACCACATACTGCAAGAGCACGCCACTCAACAGACCACCGAGCAGCGGCGTCAAGATCGTCCACCATATCCATGAATGACCCGGCGCGAGCATAGCCCGCCCAATAAGCTGACCCTCCGTAGCACGGATTGCAAGATGGAAGGCGACTGCCGCCAGCCCGCAGAGCACGCCAATCACTATCGTCAGCGCAAAGACGCGCTGGCGCTCTGAGGGTAGGACGCGTAGGAAAAGACGCAGAGCCGCTGGATTGGCCCGCCGCCATCGGGGCCGCCGCAGTCGCAGCCGTGCTCTCAATCGTCTAAGACCTGCCATCACTTTCTGCTCAGTAAGATAATTATCAGCACTATATCAAAGAGCGGTCTGCTCTCTCATGGAGAAACAGGACTTTGTTAGAAACACAGAGACCGCGCTCGGTAACGAATACTCAAAACCCGAGGCAGGAAGTGTTCGAGCCGGTGCGAGGGTGATGCTTCATCATCAGATGCGCTTGAGGGCGACGAGCAGGGCGTTTCTCTCACACTCCTAAACGCGCATTTCGTCAGCCGACTCCAACCCGCGGCAAAATTTGTAACACACGCGTCTCTCCGCGCGGACGAAAATGCCAAACAATACAGGTAAGAGAATGGCTGAAAGAATAAACGACAGGGAGGGCGAGATGAGCGAGAGCACGACGAAACCTTTGGCGGTGGTAACGGGCGCGTCGAGCGGCATCGGCTACGAGCTGGCGAGGCTGTGTGCGGAGAACGGCTTCGACTTAGTTGTCGTCGCCGACACGCCAATCGAAGAGGCGGCGCAGGCGTTCCGAGGGCTCGGGGCCGAGGTCACGGCGCTGGAGACCGACCTCGCTACGGTCGAGGGCGTTGACGAACTCTACGCGGCGCTCGAAGGGCGGCCCGTGGACGCGCTGCTCGCCAACGCCGGCCACGGCCTCGGCCGCGCCTTCCTCGAACAGGACTTCGCAGAGGTGCGCCACGTCATCGACACGAACATCACGGGCACCGTCTATCTCATCCAGAAGGTCGGCCGCGATATGCGCGCGCGGAATAAGGGCCGCATCCTGATTACCGGCTCCATCGGGGGCTTCCTGCCCGGCTCGTTCCAGGCCGTCTACAACGGGACGAAGGCGTTCATCGACTCCTTCTCCTTCGCGCTGCGCAACGAGTTGAAGGAGACCGAGATCACGGTCACGTGCCTGATGCCGGGCGCGACCGAGACCGAGTTCTTCGAGCGCGCCGACATGCTCGACACGAAGGTCGGGACACAGGAGAAGGACGACCCGGCCAAGGTCGCGCGGGACGGCTTCGACGCGATGATGGCGGGCGAAGGCGACGTGGTGAGCGGCTGGCAGAACAAGTTGCAGACGACGCTCGCCAACGTGACGCCCGCGGGCGTACTCGCCGAGCAGCACCGCAAGCTGGCCGAGCCGGGGACGGGCGAGAAGGAGGAGGGCCGTCAGGAGAAGTCTGCCGGCGCGGGCCGTTCCGAAGGCTGAGAAAGGGAGGAGGCGACGGCGGCGCGGGGCGGAGCGGGCTTTCGCCCGGCCGCCCCGCTATCCTCCTCAGTAAGTGGTCTTCAGCCAGTTCTCCTTGGGCCAGAACAGAGTGCCCGCGCCCGCGCCCTCCGCGCCCGTCAGGAGCGAAGGGAGTTGGCTCGGGTCGTGCGTCGTGTAGGAGTAGGGCAGCGTTGCGAACCCGTTCCAGGAGAAGGTCAGCTCAGGCGCGGGCACCGGAGCGAGCGGGCTCCCCGGCGTCGTGCTGTCGCCGCGGAAGACCGAGCCGCGCAGGCTGTAGAGCGTGTCGAGGGCGAGAATCTTCCCCGTGTACTCCGGCTGCGAGGCGCTCACCTGATTGTTGCGCAGCGGCGAGAGCACGTTCACAAGCTGCGACTTCTCAAGCATCACCGCGCCGCCCTCGGTCGAGATCGAGCCGTTGAGCGTAACGTCAAAGTGATAAGTGGGACTGCTGCCCGTCAGCTTGGCCGCGTTGGTCGAAGACATCGCCGCGACGCGCGCGTTGCGCAGGTCTTTCGCGGCCAGCGCCTCCGTGTTGTTGACGTAGATGTTGAAGGCGTGCGCGTTGCCGCCGCGCAGCCGCGGCAGCCTGTCCTGCATGTTCAGGTAGTAGTTGTGGTGGAGCGTCAGCCGGTGGTTCGCGTTCAGTGTGTCGAACTCGTTGGCGCCGACCAGATGCCCCTTCTTCTGCGAGCGACTGACGGCGATGATGTCCTCCGTGCTGAAGCCCGCGGTGCGCAGGAAGTTGTACATCGGGTAGGCCGAGCGGTTCGCTTCGAGCGCGTCAATCTGCTTGCGGACGAAGCTGTTCGGCCCGCCGTCGTCGGCGATGAACGAAGACCACGAGATGGTCACGTTCTTCGACCCGCCCTTCACGTCCACCACGCCGTCGTAAGCCTTGGTGAAGGTGCAGTGGTCGATCCAGACGTTGTCGCTCGTCATGTCCACCGTGATGAAGTCCCAGTCCTGCTTGTCGTAATTGCCCTTCGAGGACTCGTCCCATTCCCACAGCTCGTCGAACTTCAGGTTGCGGATGAGCAGGTTGTTGGCGCGCTTGATGTTGAACTCGGCGTGGCGGATCGTCGCCCCGTTCGCGGAGAAGATGGTCAGCCCCGTCTTGTCCTGAATGTCGATGGTGCTGACGCCCGTGCCAATCAGGACGGGGTGTGTGAGCGGCGCGGCGGCCACGCGCAGCGCGCCCGTGCGCGCCGAGGCCGGCACCTCGTTATAGCCAAGGTCGAGGTCGTTCATGATCTCGATGACCTTCGTCGTCTTGCTGGCGAGCGCGGCCACGAGGTCGTTCGCGTTGTAGACCTTGCGGTAGTTCGGGTCGGACTCGGGCACGATGCCGGTGCCGGTCGCGGCCTGCGCGAAGCCCTGTAGGTTGTAAAGCTGGCCGGGCTGTTGGTCGGTGACCGTAAGCGAAGCGGTGTTGCTCGTGGCCGTGCCCGCGGCGTTGTTGACGACGACGCTGTAGCCGCCCTCGTCCGCGTGCTGGACGTTCGAGAGGCTGAGCGACGACGTGGTGGCCCCAGAGATGAGCGCCCCGTCCTTGTACCACTGATAGCTCAGAGGTGCGCTGCCCGTCGCGATGACGCCGAAGAGGGCGCTGCCGCCCGTGACGACCGTCTGCGACGCGGGCTGCGAAGTGATGGCGGGCGCGACCGGCCCGGTCTGGACGTTGAGGACGGCCGTCGTGCTCGTCGCCGAGCCGGCGGCGTTGCTGACGACTGCGCGGTAGCTGCCCGAGTCCGTGCCCTGCACGTTGGTCAGGTTGAGCGTCGCAGACGTTGCGCCGTTGATGGGCGAGCCGTTCTTCTGCCACTGGTAGCTGAGTGGAGCCGTGCCATCGGCGGCGACGGTGAACGAGACGTTCGCGCCCGCCGAGACGGTCTGCGAGACGGGCTGCGTCGTGATCGAAGGCGCGTCTCCGAGGTTGGTGCTGCCGGCGAGCGAAACGTCCGCCGACTTGATGACGAGGTTGTAGTTGGCGCTCGCGCTGGCCTTGCTCAGGTAGAACGCGGCCGTGTCGAACTGTGTGAACGAGCCGGCGGCTTGCACCGCGGAGTAGCTCATAACCACTGTGCCGGTGGCCGCGTCCTTCAGCGTGTAGCTGACGCGGACGCCGCTGCCCGTGTTCTCAAGCGTGAGCGTGCCGCGATAATCGGTGTTGACCGTCATGGCCGAAGAGGCCGAGACCGTCCCGCCGGTGGTGAACTGCGCGTAGGGGCTCGTGCTGTTCAGCAGCGAGGCGTTCGCGCCCGTGCGCGCGTAGAGCTTGACGGGCGTGGGCGCGCCGGACTGGCCGGTGTAGGTCATGGCCGCGTAGCCGCCGTAGTTGTTGAAGACATTGCTCGCGGGGTTGTTGCTGCCGAAGTCGCCGCTCACGCGGGCGTTGGTGTTCGTCGAGCCGCTGGCGGTGAAGCCCGTCCCGCTGACGGCCGCGGGGTTGGCGACCGAGCGCAGGAGGCCGACCGAGAAGGTGGTCGAGCCGACCGACGCGCCCGTGTCGAAGCCCGTGAACTGAGCGACGAAGTCGAGCGTGAGCGTCTGTCCGGTGGCGACCGTGACGGGCGCCGCCGACGAGTTAGTGAAGTATGTGAGCAGCGTCCGGCTTGAGCTGACGAGCTGCGTCGCCTGTCCCGTTGTGGCGGTGAAGTTGTTGCTGCCCGAAGAGGTGAACCAGTCCGCTGAGGCGGGGAGGTTCTGCGTCGCGCGCGTGCCGTCGGCGAACCGCTCGCGGAGGAACTCGGACGGCGGCACGACGACCGTTAAAGTGGCCGGGTCGCTGGTGGCGACGCCCGCGTC
>JBJMGQ010000550.1:0-22342 GCA_045807845.1 Pyrinomonadaceae bacterium
GGCGCCGACCGAAGGGGTGTTGCCGAAGGACATGATTCGCCACATCGTCGGCGAGGGCCTAAACGTCGGCGACGTTTTGACGTGGGGGCCTTGCTACTACTACCAGAAGCAGTTCTTCGAGGCGAAGGTCAACCCCCTCTCGACGCCCGAGAACCTCATGCGCTATGACGTGGAGGTCTCGGGCTTCCCTTCGAGCTTCAACGGTCATCTCACGCTGCTCGGCCTCAAAGATCAGGACTACCCCGGCGCAGAGACTATCGAGCAGTGGCCGACGTGGGACTTGCCCGTCCTGAAATGGGCGAAGGCACAGGGCGCGGCCGTCGGCTTCGCGCACTCGGGGTGGGGGCTTGAAGTTAAGACGCAGGACTTGCCGAACTACGAGGTGCCGCGCTTCGACGGCATCGGCGCCAACGAGTACGTCGTGGATGTGACGCACGACGCCGTTGATTTTATCTCAGCCGTGGACACGCCCGCCGTCTGGGAGCTGAACGTCTGGTATCACACGCTCAACAGCGGCTTCCGCACACGCATCGCGGGCGAGACGGACTTCCCTTGCATCTACGGCGACCGCGTCGGCATGGGGCGCTCTTACGTGCAACTCGGCGGGGCGCTCGACTACGATGCGTGGGTCAAGGGCTTGCGTGAGGGGCGCTCGTATGTCTCCGACGGCCGGAGCCACCTGCTCGACTTCAAGGTGGATGACCTGCCCGTCGGCACGCAGGGGAGCGAGTTGAGCATCAAGGGGCCGCGGCGCGTGCGCATCACGGCGCGCGTGGCGGCGCTGCTCGCGGCCGAGCCGGACGAGACGGTGCGCGCCCGTCGTCCCGACCAGACGCCCTACTGGGATTTGGAGCGCGCGCGCGTGGGCTCGACGCGCGAGGTGCCGGTCGAAGTCGTCGTCAACGGCCGCCCCGTCTTCAGCAAGAACATCACGGCCGATGGCTCTATGCAGGACTTCGCCGTCGAAGTCCACCTTGAGCGCAGCGCTTGGGTCGCGCTCCGCATCCTGCCCTCCTCGCACACGAACCCTATCTTTGTCATCGTCGGAGGCAAGCCCATCCGCGCCTCGCGCCGCAGCGCCGAGTGGTGCCTCAAGGCCGTTGACCAATGCTGGAGCCAGAAGGCGCCGCAGATTTCCGAACGCGAGCGCCCCGACGCCGCGCGCGCCTACGAGCACGCCCGCCGCGTCTACCGCAAGATAATCGAGGAGTGCAAAGTGGATTGAAGCAGTAGACAGTAGACAGTAGTCAGTAGGCTCCGCCCGACGGAAGCTGACTTTGACATCCTTGCCGTCTGACTGCAAAAAGTTTTTCTACCGGCTACTGTCTACTGTCTACTATCTACTTGAAGTTTTCGCTTGCCATGTGCGTGCGCTATTAGTAGTATCGCGCTACTTTGGTGGGGAAGCGAACAATCTTCCGCCGATGACCGTTCCGGGTAAAACGTTCCAACAACTAACATCCTAAGCATCGGTCACCCTTTTCCCGTTCTATCTCAGGAGGAACTATGAAACGCAGTCTCCGTTGGCGTGTGCCAACGATAATCTTCTGTGTGCTCGCGTCGGCCCTCGTCTGTCTGGGGCAGGAGTCGCGCGCCACGCTGACCGGCCACGTCAGCGACCCCAACGGCGCGGTCATCCCCGGCGCCAACGTGATCGTGAAGAACAACCAGACGAGCCTTGAGACTCGCACCACGACCAACGAAGAGGGCAACTACACGGTGCCCTTCCTTCAGCCCGGCATCTACACCGTCTCGGTCGAGGCGCAGGGGTTTAAGCGCGCCGAGAGCGCGAACGTCGAGCTGCACACGGCCGATAGGGCGACGATGGACATCACGCTTGAGATCGGCGCCGTCGGCGAGGTGGTCAACGTCACCGCCTCGGCCCCGCTCCTTGAGCCCGACACGGCCTCGCGCGGCCAGACGGTCGAGAACCTGCGCGTCGAAGAGCTGCCCTTGAACGGCCGCAACCCGCTCAATCTGGCGACGCTCGCCACCGGCGTCCAGTTCAACGGCAACCCGCAGTTCAATCGTCTCTTCGACAACGGCGACAACGTCAACTTCTCCATCAACGGCGGCCTGAATCGCCACAACGAATTCCTGCTCGACGGCACCCCCAACAACGCCGTGACGGACGTGGACGCCAGCCGCACGCGCAGCGTCAACAACATCGCGTTCGTCCCGCCCGCGGACGCCACCGAGGAGTTCAAGATACAGTCGAACGCCTACTCGGCCGAGTACGGTCGCACCTCGGGCGGCATCGTCAACATTTCAATCAAGTCGGGCGGGCGCTCCTTCCACGGCTCGCTCTACGACTTCTCGCGCCGCTACAAGTGGGAGGCCAACTCGTTCGGCAACAACGCCCGAGGCCGTCTGACCACGGGCCCGTTCGCCGGTGAGGAGCGTTTCCCGCGCTTCGTCCGCGACCCCGTCACGGGCGAGAGCCTCGGCGGCCACGAGCAGGATCAGTACGGCTTCGTCATCTCCGGCCCGCTGCTCGTTCCGCGCTTCGGCGAGGGCGGCCGCGTCTTCGCCAACGGCCGCGAGCGGACGTTCTTCCTCCTCAACGTCGAGTTCTTCAAGGGCGTCGATCCGGCCGGCAACCTCTCCGACGTGCCGACGCTGCTTGAGCGGCAGGGCAACTTCACGCAGTCGGGCGTCACCATCTACGACCCTCTGACGACCCGTTGCGCCACCAACACGAACCCCTGCACCGGCGGCTTCATCCGCGACCCGTTCCCCGGAAACATCATCCCGGCCAACCGCATCAACCCTGTCGGCCTGAACATCGTCAACGGCTTCTCTTTGCCCAACGTCGGCCCGGCCACGCAGCGCTTCAACAACTTCCTCCAGCCGTTCCCCGGCACCGACGACTTCCACTCGACGGTGCTGCGAGTGGATCACCAGTTCAACGAGAGCAACCGCCTCTTCGGCCGCTACGTCGAGAACCGCCGCGACCAGATTCAGCAGGGCGGCAACGGGCGCGTGGGCCTCGGCATCGACCCGCAAGAGCCACTCATCCGCAAGAACAACGGCGTCGTCCTCGACTGGGTCTCGACGCTCTCGCCGACCACGGTCTTCAACGCCCGCGTCGGCTTCTCGCGCTTCCTACAGGCGGCCTTCCGCCAGAGCTCGTCGCCGTTTGACGCGACCTCGCTCGGCTTCCCGGCCTCCTTCTCGAACGCGCGCCCCGTCTCCATCGTGCCGCGCATCGAGTTCTCGGGCGAGTCCTACCGCGAGTTCGGCCCGCGCAACCCCAACTCGAACATCACGAACACGTGGAGCTTCCCCGTCAGCCTGACGCACATCTGGGGCGGCCACTCGCTGAAAGTCGGCGGCGAGTACCGGCGGCTCCAAGCGCATCAAGGCGGCGGCTCGTTCACGTGGGGCGGCGGCTACTTCAAGTTCACTAAGGACTTCACCGTCCTCGACCCCAACAACACGAACGTCTCCAACCAGGGGAGCGTCATCGCCGCGCTGCTGCTCGGCTATCCCTCGGGCGACACGCGCGTCGAGAACATCTCGCAGCTCACCTTCGACTGGGCCTACTGGGCGGGCTACCTACAGGACGACTGGAAGGTCACGCCCAAGCTCACGCTGAACCTCGGCCTGCGCTACGACTACGAGACGCCGCCCGTCGAGCGCTTCAACCGGCAGAACACGGGCTTCGGCTTCGATCAGGCGAGCCCGCTGGCCGCGGCCGTCCGCGCCGCCCCGGGCGCGTCGAACTGCGCGGCCTGCGCGAACCTGACGGGCGGGCTGCTCTTCGCGGGCGTGAATGGTCAGCCCGACGAGCCTTTCAGGAAGGACAGGAATAACTGGGGGCCGCGCTTCGGCGTCGCATACCAGTGGAACGAGAAGACGGTGCTGCGCGGCGGCTACGGTGTCTTCTACTTCCCGCAGGCCGAGTTCGGCGCGGCGCAAGGCTTCAACGTCACGACCACCTTCTCGGCGACGACGGGCGGCGGTGTCAACGCCTTCATCCCCGTCGTCACGCTCTCGAACCCGTACCCGAACGGCCTCGCACAGCCCATCGGCGCGTCGCAGGGGCTCAACACACAGCTCGGCGGCGCCGTCACGGTCGTCCAGCCCAACCACGTCATCCCTTGGGTGCATCAGTTCTCGGCCGGCATCCAGCGCGAGCTGCCCGGCAGGATGAAGCTCGACGTGTCCTACGTCGGGAGCCGCACGCGCGGCATCCTCTCGGGCAACGATCAGGCGGGCGGCGGGCGCGACCTCAACCAGCCGACCGCGGCGCAGCTTGCTGCGTTCCGCGCGGACGCGAACTTCTTCAACCAGTCGGTGACGA
Source organism: Pyrinomonadaceae bacterium (assembly GCA_045807845.1). Classification (GTDB taxonomy): domain Bacteria; phylum Acidobacteriota; class Blastocatellia; order Pyrinomonadales; family Pyrinomonadaceae; genus QHXN01. Next base: position 4,307 of record JBJMGQ010000550.1, read on the forward strand.
ACCCGCTCGCGGGGCTCATCCCCGGCAACGCCGGTCTGAACGGCGCGACCATCTCGCGCCGGCAGCTCCTGCTTCCGTTCCCGCAGTTCACCTCCGTCACCGTCGTCGGCGAGAACGTCGGGAAGCTCTGGTACGACTCGGCGCAGGCTTCATTAGAGAAGCGCATGAGCGGCGGGCTCACGATGTCTCTGGCCTACACGTTCTCGAAGCAGTTGGGCGCGCTGCAATTCCTGAACAATCAGGACGCGGCGCCGACGAAGGCCGTCACCGACATCGACAGCACGCACGTCTTCACGACGGGCGGCGTCTATCAGTTGCCGTTCGGCAAGGGCCGTCGCTACTTCGGCGGCGCCGGTCGCGCGGCGGAGCTGCTGCTCGGCGGTTGGGATTACAACTGGATCGGCCAGTTCCGCTCGGGACGCCCGCTCAACCTTCCGACCAACGCCTATCTGATTAAAGACCCGACGCTCGCGGATTCGAGCTTCGACCGCTTCTTCAACAACTGCGTCTTGCAGACCAACGGCACGAGCCAGATGGCGGTGCGCATCGCGGGCACGACCAACACGACCTTTGCGCCCTGCACCGACCCGGCGTGGGCGCTGCGCAACACGGGCAACACGCTGGCCGACATCCCGCTCCGCCTCGCCAACCTGCGCGAGCCGTGGGCGCCCATCTTCGACATGTCGCTCAACAAGAACTTCAACATCACCGAGTCCGTCCGGTTCCAGCTCCGTCTGGAGACCTTCAACACCTTCAACACGCCGCTCTTCGGCTCGCCGAACATGAACGTCACGAGCAACGGCTTCGGCATCCTGATTCCGGAGAACAGCGTCCGCAACGGCAACAACTACCGTCAAGTGCAACTCGGGGGCAAGCTCAGCTTCTAGTCTCTGCGCTGGCGCTTTAAAGCGAAAGGCCCTCCCCATCAAGGGGAGGGCCTTTCGCATTTCAGGTCAGTCTCACACGCTACCGCGGGCGGTTCTGACCCGGTCGCAAGACGATCCTGACTTCACGCTCGCCCTCGCGCATGCCGAAGCTCGCGCGCGGCACACGCAGCAGCCCCGCGGCGTATGTGTAAGACGAAGGCGCTAGTGTTCGGCCGTCAATCTTCACGCGAGCAGGCGCGCTCGCGAGCCACGCGCCGAAGTCGCCCGCCTCGCGCAGTCGCACCGTCACCCCGTCAACGCCCCGCGTCACGGAGACGACCGCCGCCGGCGAGACGTACTTGTCCAGCAGACCGAAGACGGCGACGCCATCCTCAACCGGCGCGAACGTGAAGAGGTCGAACCCGTTCTCGCTCAGGTCGAAATAGAGCGCGGGCGGTTCGATGGGGAACAGTGTGATCCGTCTGTCGCTCAGCCTGTAGACGGCCACCTGCGCGGGACGATTCGACCCCCATTCCACATCTCTCGTGTCGAGCGTGCCGGCGACGGTGCCCGCGGACTTGTTGACGTTGAAGGCGGCGACGACGCCTGCGCTCAAACCGGGTCGCGTCACGTGCGCGAAGACCTTCAGCGCGACGCGCTCAATCGAAGGGTCTGAGAGCAGCAGGTCGCGCGTCACCTGCGCGGGCTCGTCCGGCATGAGCAGACGGCCGTCCGAGAGCGCGAGTCGCTGAAGAATCTCGGGGCGCTCCTTGCCCGCCTCGTCGGTGAAGTAGACGGGGCCGCCGCTCACTGCGCGCGCGACGGCGTGGTACTCGGCCGCCGGGTCGTACGACTGGAACATGTCCCAGTCAGGGTAGGCGAAGTTCGACAGCCAGAAGGCGTTGTACGCGTTCTGGAAGACGTGGTCTTTCGGGTTGTGCTTCAGCTCGGGCTGATAGTCGTCGCTGTTGCGCGCAATGTTCGACGTGTGCCAGTTGAAGGCGTTCTCCAGAGACATCTCCATGCAGTTGATGACGCCGACCGGCTCGCTTTCGCCGATGAGGTTGACGCGCCCGGGCTCCCCGAAAAATTTCTCGGCCGCGCCTTGCAGGTTGCGGTGCGCGCCGCCGCCCGAGTCGAAGAGCGGCATCAGCCCATCGGTGAACTTGACGTTGTTGCCCTGCCCATCAACCTTCACGAAGTCGTAGCCCCAACCCTTGAGCAGACGGAACCAGTCTTCGTAAAAACTCTCGCCGCGCCCCTCGCGCGGGTCGGGCAAAAGCTTCCCTTCGAGCCCCTTGAACAGGCTGTGCCCGCGCGCCGCCTCCGAGTCTTCCTCGATGCCGTTCCAGTAACCTTGGAACGTGTGCCACACGCCGACGTGCGGCACCTTGTACTCCTCGCGCAGACGGCGCGCGAGCGCGGCCATCCCGCCGGGGAACTTCGAAGGGTCGGCGTCGAAGCCGGTGAGCTTCTGCTCTTTGACGGAGAGCCAGCCGTCATCGACCAACACGAAGCCGAGCGGTATCCGCTTCTCGCGCATCGAGCGGACGCTTGCCACAACCTTGTCGGCCGTCACCCCCTGACCGTACGCGTTCCAAGAGCACCAGCCGAGCCGCGTGAAGACTTCCGGATAGCCCTTCTGCCAGCGCAGCCGACCGTACTGCCCCGTCGCCGCGAACGCCGTCTCGTAAGCCGCGCGCGGAAGCTTGTAAGGGTCTGCGCCCGCGGCGTAGGCGAAGAGCGGCACGCGGCGCGGCGTGAAGTCCGGGTCGTAGCTCGAAGCGCTGACGCGAAACTCGGGGCGCCACTCAATCTCGGTCACGCCGACCTCGCCCACCATCCCGCCGCCCGCGAGCGGGACGAGCAGGTGATAGTCCTCGCCTTCGGTCTGTCGCCAGAGCATGAGCTGATTGGCCGGGCCTAAGAACCTGTAGTCGGAGAAGAAGACCGGCGCCGTCCAGTAGATTTTGAAGCGCTTGACGGCCATCCCGCGCGCGAAGCGGTCGAGGCTCATAACGAGCTGCACGCCCTCGCGCGGCGCCAGCGCCGGCCCGTCGTATTCGAGCCACGCGACGAGCGCGCCCGACGTTTGGTAACGCCTTACTTCGAGCCCCGCGCTCTTCACACCGCGCGCGTCCGCGTTCGGCTTCAGGCGGAAGCGCTGGCGCACGAACCGTCCGCCCGCGTCTTCGCCCTCGTCCTGCCCAGCCTCCTCCAACTCGCCCGAGACGCTCGTGCCGCCCGCGAGTCGCAGGCGCACCCTCATCAACGTCAACACGAGCCCCGGCCCGCGCCTGAGCTGCAACTGCCCCCGGTTGAGCGCGACGCTCGACTCTGGTGTTTGAGCACACACCGCCACGGGCGCGGCCAGCAGTAAGAGCGCAAGAAGCACGATTCGTCTATGCATGTGTGCAGTCATTTTCACACGACGGTCAAGGGCTGTTAACGCGTGGCGCGCGAGTCCTTCTCCATCCCTTCGTTGAACGAGGGCGGAGCGGCCGAAGGGGCCGTGCCCCAACGCCTGTTCGGCTCGGGGCCGAGCGTGAAGTCGAGTGTGCCGCCGCGCGCGATTGATTCGTAAGGTATCCACGTGCGCTCGTATGGCCGGCCGTTCAGGCTGAGCGACTGCACGTAAGGGCTCTGCGCGCCCGCGCCGCGACCCTTAATCGACAGCACCCGGCCGCCCTTCAGACGAATGTCAATCTCTGGGAAGACGGGGCTGTTGACGGAGAAGCCGCCGACGCCCGGGATGATTGGATAGAGGCCGACGGCCGCGAAGACTATCCACGAAGAGGTCGCGCCGAGGTCGTCGTTGCCGGGGATGCCGCCGGGGTCGGGCGTGAACAGCTCGGTCAGCACGCGGCGCGTCGTGGCCTGCGTCTTCCAAGGCTGGCCGGCGTAGTTGTAGACCCAAGGCACGGGGAAGACCGGCTCGTTGCCGATGAAGAAGTATGGACGGTCGGGGCCCGCGTTGAGTTCGGTGAAGAAGCTGTCGAGTCGTTTGACGACCGCCTCGTTTCCGCCGATGCGTTCGACGACGGCGCGCAGGTTGTGTGGAATCATCCAAGTGTACTGCGCAGCGTTGCCCTCGACGTATGACTTGTGACTCTCGGGTCGCCACGCCAGCTCCGGCTTGTAGAGCATGGCCTTGAAGTCGAAGCCGGGTAGCCAAGAGCCGTCGGCCCAACGGCCGCGGATGTAGCGCGTCTCGGGGTCGAACAGACGCGTCCAGAGCTGCGCGCGGCGCATCATCTCGGCCGCGGTCTTCTCGTCGCCCTGCGCCCGCGCGAACTGCGCGAGACTGAAGTCGGCGATCTCGTATTCGAGCGCCACGGACGGCGAGCCGCGCAGACCCTTCTGCTCCATCGGGATGTAGCCGTACTTGAGAAAGTCTGCGAGCCCGGGGCGCACGGGATAAGTTTTTGATTTAACCTCGGGGTCGGTCGCGCCTCTCAGCATCACTTTCAACGCCGCGCGCGTGTCGAAGTCGCGCGCGCCGAAGGCCCAAGTGCTCGCGATGATGGGCACGGCCGGGTCGCCGTACATCGCGCCGCTCTCGTCGTTGGCGACGGGCCACTTCGGCAATCCGCCGCCGCCCTGCTCTGCGTCGTTGACGAGCGACTGCGCCATCCGGCTCGCCTCTTCCGGAAAGAGCCACGCTATCAGCGGCGACTCGGAGCGGTAGATGTCCCAGCCGGAGAAGTTCGTGTACTGCGTGTGTCCCTGCGTCTTGTGCACACGGTCGTCGAAGCCCAAGTACTCGCCGTCGGCGTCGCCGAAAGTGGTCGGGTGGAGCAGCGTGTGATAGAGCGCCGTGTAGAAGACCTTCGTCTCGGCCTCCGTGCCGCCGCGCACCTGTATGCGCCCGAGCGCTTCGTTCCAACGCGCCTGCGCGCGTGCGCGCACCGCATCGAAGTTCCAACCCGAATTCTCCGCGCGCAGGTTCGCGCGCGCCTTCTCGACGCTCACGTAAGAGACGCCGACCTTCATGCGGACGGTGCCGCCGGAAGCGTTGTCGAACGTGACGTACCCGCCCGTCTGCTTCCCGCCACGGGCGGGACTCACGCCGGCCGTCACGCGGTCGCCGTCCCACGAGCCGAACGAGTCGAACGCGCGGTCGAACTCGGCGGCGAAGTAGAGCACGTAGCGGTTGCGCGTGCCGCAAAAAGCCCCGCTCGCCACCATCCCGCTCATCCGGCGGTCGCCCTCGGCACGCCACTCCGCCTCCTGCACGCCCGACGCGTTGCGCCCGACGCCCGCGAGCAGCGTCGCGGGCGTGCCCCGTGGAAAGTCGAAGAGGGCGAAGCCCGTGCGCGTCGTGGCGGTCAGACGCACACGCACGCCCGACTCCAACGCGACCTCGTAGAAGCCCGGCGAGGCGTGCTCTCTGTCGTGCGAGAACTTCGCGATGTAGCCGGCGGGCGCTGTGGCCGGCGACTGCTCGACGCGACCCGCGAAGGGCATGAAGGGCACGTCGCCGAAGACGGGACAGCCCGGCCCGCTCAGGTGCGTGAGGCTGAAAGCCCGTATGGCCGTGTCACGATGGATGTAGCTGCCGCGGTCTTCCGTTCCGAAGCCGTTCTCGGTGTCGGGACTGAACTGCACCATCCCGAAGGGGAGCGTCGCGCCGGGGAAGGTGTTGCCGCTCGCGTTGCCGCCGAGGTAGTCGGGCAGCGGCGAGTTCGCCGTGCCGACGAAAGGGTCAACCTGCCGCGTGGCGTCGAACGGTTGCGCCGCGGGCGTCCGCGCAGGGGCAGCGGGTGCAAGCAAGCAGAGCAGTGCTAAGAAGACGGAAAGTGTTCTCTTCATCATCAAGTTTATTTGCGAACCGGGCGCAGCGAGGCGGCGTGCGCCGGGCCGGTCGCGCCCTTCGTCAGCCAGTCGCGCGCGAGACGCCGCACGGCCTCAACGTCCGGGCCCGCGACGCCGAGCAGCGAGTAGAAGTCGCGCCGCTCCGTCTCTTCGTTCTTCATGCTCCAGAGGTCGAGGCCGAAGGGCGCGAAGTGGCTCGGGTAACGTTTGTAAGACTCGTCGTCCACGTCGTGCGCCTGACTGTTGAGCCAGCCGACCGGCCAGTGATCCCACGAGAGACTACGCCAGCCCCAACCGCCCGTCGCCTTGTCCGAGTGCTCCTTCAAACGCGTCGTCTCGGAGGGGAAGCCCGACGCATCGCCGATGATGAAGAACGGCGAGCCGTCGCGGAAGGGGATGAGCCCCGCGAAGCCGCGCGCGTCGTCCAACTCTTTCCAAGGCGAGCCCGTGCGGCGCGCGGTGCTCGTGAAGGGCTTGCCGGGTTTCGGTTGTGGCTTCCAGTAGATGTCTGCGCGCGCCTGCGAGAAGGCGTCGAGGCCGACGAAGGCGTGACTCTCGCCCGTCTGCGAATCCTGTTCGAGCACGTCGAACCAGAGCTGGCCGACCGGAGCCAACGCTATCAACTCAATCGGCTCGCGCGCGTAGCCGCGCTTGTCCGCGGGCATCAGAGACTCGTAGCTCTGTCGGCGAAGGATTAAACCGTTGGGGAAGGCCCAGAAGTCTTCGGTGCCGCGAAAGGCGCCCGCGCCCGACTCCATGTTGACGCCCGTGTACGTCCAGCGCACCCACACGCGCCGCGGCCCCCGTTCGATGATGTCCACGAAGCTGTTGCGCTCGCGCCGCCCGTACTCGTTGAACAACTCGGCCCAGCCCTCGTTGCCCTCGAAGAACTGATAGGAGAGTGCGGCGCCCGAAGGCAGCTCGAACCAAGGGCAATAACTCGCCTCGTGTGAGAAGACGAAGCGCTCGGGGCGGTCGCGCCAGTAGATGACGAAAGCCTTCCGCGGGTTGAGGTCGGCGTGCGGCGGCGACTTGAACTCGCCCTGATAATTTCCGTAGACGTAGTCGGAGACTTCGACGACCGACACCCCGGCTGTCTTCAACCTCTTCAACTCAGACATGCTCACGGGCGACGGGCGCCGGAGCGTAGAGCCGGGCGCGTTTTGCGCAAAGACGACGGCCGCGCCGCAGAGAGCGATGACGACGACCGACACGATTCTCTTCAAGTGAAAGCGCATCTGAACGTCTCAGCGAATCTCGATAGTCTGACCCGTCACAGTAAAACTGCCCGTGACGACGCCGGTCGTGGGCGCGTCGGCCGAACCCTTGAAGCCCGGCTGCTTGCCTCCGATTGAGACGCGGAACTCACCCGGCTCCAACAGCCTTCGGCCGCGCTCGTCCACGAGCGTCAGGTCGCGCGGCGTCAGAGTGAAGCTGACGCGCCGGCGCTCGCCGGCATTGAGGTGGATGCGGCGGACGCCCTTGAGCGCGCGCGCCGGCACAGGCGCCGAGCCTTCGGCGTCGGTCACGTAAAGCTGCACGACCTCTTCGCCCGCGCGCGCGCCCGTGTTCTGCACCTCGACGCTCAACTCAACATTTTGGCTCGTCGTATAACGCTTCGCACCGAGCTTCAGCTTGTCGTACTTGAAGGTCGTGTAGGAGAGCCCATGGCCGAACGGATAGAGCGGCTCTCCACGGAAGTAGCGATACGTCTTCCCCTCCATGCGGTAGTCTTCAAAGGGCGGGATTTGATCGACGGACTTGTAGAAGGTGACGGGGAGCCGCCCCGCCGGGTTGTAGTCGCCGAAGAGCACGTCGGCCAGAGCCGTGCCGCCCTCCTCGCCCGGATACCAAGCCTCGACGATGGCCGGCACGTTTGCTTGCGCCCAGTTGACGGCGAGCGCGCCGCCGCCCATGAGCACGAGCACGACGGGCTTGCCGGTGGCGGCGACGGCCTTCAGTAACTCCGCCTGCGCGTCGGGTAGGTCGAGTGACGTGCGGTCGCCGCCGCTGAAGCCCTTGACCTTCACGTCCATCTCTTCGCCTTCGAGCGAGGGCGCGAGCCCCAGAGCCAGCACGACCACCTCCGCCTCGCGCGCTGCCTTGAGCGCCTCTTCGCGCAAGCTGTCGTTCAGACCCGGCGGCCCCCAGACGAGCTGCGCCGTGGCCGACGCCCAGCGCTCGTAGTACTCGACGCGGAGCTTGTAAGCGCGCCCCGCTTCGAGCACGACCTCCTTCGTCAAAGTCTTCGCGCTGCCGTCGCGCCAGTTCTCGACGAGCGGCTGGTCGTCGAGGAAGACACGCACGCCGTCGTCTGCGCGCGCGCCGAGCTGGTACTTCCCGGACGAGGGCGGAACGAAGTAGCCCGTCCAGCGCGCCGAGAAGTTGTCCGTGTTAATCCCGGGCACGGGCGCGTCTGTGAACCAGTCGAAGTTGAGCTGCTCGTCGGTGCGCGTGGCGACGGGCGCGCCCTTCAAGTCAGGGTTGTCGAAGTACTCGCCCTTGAGCCCGCGCGCGCTCTGGTCGGCATTGAGGAAGAGCGTTGAGGCGGGGACGGGCAGAATCGCTTCGCCCGTGAGCGTCGTGCCGAGCGCGTATGTGACGCGCGTCTGCGGCGAGACCTTGCGGCGGATGCCTTCGAGCGGCGTGACCCACTTGGAAGGGATGCCGTGATAGTTCCCCAACAACACTTCGAGCGAGTCGGCGTTGGGGCCGATGACGGCGAGGCTCCTGACATCCTTCTTGAGCGGCAGCGCGCTGCGCTCGTTCTTGAGGAGCACGATTGATTCACGCGCCGCGCGTGCGGCCAGCTCGCGATTGGCCTGCGAGTCGTTCACCGCAAGCGGGATGCGCGCGTAGGGGTTCGACTCCGGCGGGTCGAACAGCCCCAGACGGAAGCGCGCCTCGAAGAGACGTTTGACCGCCGTGTCGATCTCGGCCTCTGTGATGAGCCCCTGTTTGACGGCCGCGGGCAGCGCTCGATACTCGTAACCGCAGGTGAGGTCAGTGCCGGTCTTAACGGCGACGGCGACGGCCTCCTCTTCGGTCTTCTTGAAGCCGTGCTTCTTGTAGATGTCCGCGACGGCGTCGCAGTCGGAGACGACGTAGCCGTCGAAGCCCCAACGCTCGCGCAAGATTTCCTTCAGCATCCGCGGGCTCGCGCACAGCGGCTCGCCGTTGAGGCGGTTGTAGGCGCACATCAACGACCCGGCCTTGCCTTCGACGATGGTCGCGCGGAAGGCGGGCAGGTACGTGTCTTCGAGGTCGCGCTCGGGCGGGTGCGCGTCGAAGGTATGACGCTGCGACTCGGGGCCGCTATGGACGGCGTAGTGCTTCGGCGTGGCGATGGTCTTCAGATATTTGGGATCGTCGCCCTGCATGCCGCGGACGAAGGCGACGCCGAGACGCGAGGTGAGGTAAGGGTCTTCGCCGTAGGTCTCCTGCCCGCGTCCCCAGCGCGGGTCGCGGAAGATGTTGATGTTCGGCGACCAGAAGGTCAGCCCGTAAAACCTCTTGCGGAAGTTACGCCGGACGGCATCGTTGTACTTGGCGCGTGCCTCGTCGGAGATGGCTGTCGCGACGGACTTAACCAACTCCTCGTCCCACGTCGCGCCGAGCCCGATGGCCTGCGGAAAGACGGTGGCGTGGCCTGCGTAGGCGACGCCGTGCAGCGCCTCGTTCCACCAGTCGTAGGCAGGGATGTTGAGACGCTCGACGGCCGGCGCCTTGTTCATCATCTGCGCGACCTTCTCTTCAAGCGTCATCCGCGAGACGAGGTCGTCAACCCTCTGCTTAATGGGCAGACGCGGGTTGAGATAGTCCGGCGCCCCTTCCGTCGCACGCGTCTGCGCGGCGGCAGGCAGAGCAGTCAGCAGGAGGGAAGAGACGCAGAGCGAGAGCATCAGTTGACGCATCGTTAGTTTCATGGAGCCATCTGTGTTCGAGGCGGCCTGTTTAGCGCGCTCACCTCAAGGGTTGGGTCAAGATCACGGCTTCGAAGGGTGCGAGACGTAGCTCCGTGCCGACGAGCCGGGGCCTTTCGCCTGAGATGCTGGACAGCGCGAGGCGGAATTTCGACGAGACGTTGGGCACCGTCTGCGGCTCGCCGGACATGTTGAGCGCGACGAGCGCCGCCTGCGTGCGCGCGAGGCGGAAGTAGGCGAAGACGTTCGGGTCGCGGTTCACACTGCCGTAGTCGCCGTCGAGCAGTGCAGGGCTGCGGCGGCGCAGCGCGGTGAGCCTTCGGTAGAAGCTGAGCAGTGAATTGGCGTCGCGCTCCTGCGCGTCAACGTTGCGCTGGCGGTAGCTCGGCGGGACGGGGAGCCAGGGGCTCCCCGTCGTGAAGCCCGCGTTTACGGTCGCGTCCCACTGCATCGGCGTGCGCTCGCCGTCGCGCCCCTTGTTGGCGGGCCAGTAACGACGGCCGACGGGGTCGCGGACTTCGTCAATCGTCTTCGGCTCGGTCGTCGTCATGCCGATCTCTTCGCCGTAGTAGAGGAAGGGCGAGCCGCGCAAGGTCAGGAGCATCGTCGCCGTCAGCTTGGCGATGTCGTCGTTGTGCACGCCGTCGCCGTAGCGGTCGTAGTGGCGCGGGTTGTCGTGGTTCGAGAGGACGTAGGTCGTCCAGCGCCCTTGCAGTGCCTTCTCCGACGCCTCGATGATGTCGCGGAAGACTGTTGCCTTGAGCTGCGAGCGCGCGGGCTCCATGATGAGGAAGAAGTTGAAGGGGAGATGGACGCCGTTGTCCGAGGGGCCGTAGTAGCGCATCAGCTCCTCCCACTTCGGCACGTACGCTTCGCCGATGAGCACGCTCTCGGGATTGACGCGGTCGTTGAAGGCGCGCAGGCGCACCATCACGTCCTGCACCTCGGGCAGGTCGCGGTTGTACTTCTTCTCCTGCACGTGTTCGCCGGTCGTCGTGCCGGGACGCAGCTCCGGGAGGACTGGGTTGTCGCGTAAGTTAGGGTCTTCAAAAAGATAGTTGACGGCGTCGAGACGGAAGCCGTCGGCGCCGCGCCCCAGCCAGAAGCGCACCGTCTCGAACATGCGCCGCTCGACCGCGGGGTTGCGCCAGTTCAGCTCGGGCTGCTGCGGGTAGAAGTAGTGGTAGTAGAACTGCCCCGTCCGCTCGTCCAAAGTCCAAGCGACGGGGCCGAAGGCCGACGACCAGTTGTTCGGGCGCGAGCCGTCCGCCTTCGGGTCGCGCCAGATGTACCAGTCGCGCTTCGGATTCGTCCGTGACGCGCGCGACTCTTTGAAGAAGGGATGCTGGTCGGAGGTGTGGTTGAGGACGAAGTCGATGACGACGCGTATCTTTCGCCGGTGCGCCTCTTTGATTAAGCGGTCGAAGTCGGCGAGCGTGCCGAACTGCGGGTCAACCGATTCGTAGTCGCTCACGTCATAGCCGAAGTCCACCTGCGGCGAAGGATAGAAGGGCGTGATCCAGACGGCGTCCACGCCCAAAGCTGCGAGGTAGTCGAGCTTCGACGTGATGCCGTTCAAATCGCCGATGCCGTCGCCGTCCGAGTCCTTAAAGCTGCGCGGGTAGATTTCGTAAAAGACCGCGTGCTTCCACCACGGCGTCCCGCCGCGCGTTTGTACGTGGCCCTGCCCGCGCGCTTGCACTGCGGCGTCCGCCGGCCGCGGGACGAACAGTGCGGAGAAGAGCAGTGCGATGGTTAAAGTGGCAACGGTCGTGTGGCGCGACTGCTGAATCATCCGTCTGCTGTCCCCTTATTTTGCGCTGCCGCCTGACCGAGGATGACGGCGCCATGCAAGGCGCTGTCGCCGCCGAGCGAGGCTTGCAGGATGTTTATCTTCTCGGGCGGCAACATCCGCGCGCGCGCCCGCACGCGCTCGCGCAAAGGCTCGAAGAGTTGCGCGCCCGCGCCCGAGACGCCGCCGCCGATGACGACCGCCTCCGGCGCTAGAAGGTTGAAGACGTTGCCGACGCCGACCGCGAGATAGTGAATCATCTCATCCCACACCGCGGACGCGACTGCGTCCCCGGCGTGCGCGGCCTCGGCCACCGCGCGCCCCGTAATCTCGTTCGGGCTTAAAGACGAGAGAGAGCTCATCTCTCCCGCCGCGACTCTTTCGCGCGCGCGCCGCGCGATGCTCGTGCCCGAGCAGAGCGCTTCGAGGCAGCCGCGCCCGCCGCAGCCGCACACGGGGCCGTCGGGCAGCACCGTCATGTGCCCCACCTCGCCCGCGTTGTCGCAGATGCCGTGTATCAGCTTGCCGCTCACGATGACGCCGCCGCCGATGCCCGTCGAGTGTGTGATGTAGACGAGGTGCTTGAAGCCGCGCCCCGCGCCGTGCCTGTGCTCGCCGAGCGCGGCGGCGTTGGCGTCGTTGTCGAGCAGCGCGGGCACGCCGAGTCTCTCTTCGACGAGTTTGACGATGGGGAACTCGTCCCAGCCGGGCAGGTTCGGCGGCGACAGGATGAGGCCGCGGCTGCGGTCGAGCGGGCCGCCGCATCCCACTCCGACAGCCGCGAGTTCGGCGCCCGTGCTTTCAATCATCCTTTCGATTTCGGAGAGCGCGGTTGCGATGAGGCGGTACGGCCCCTCTTCGACGCGCGTGGGGAAACGCGTCCGCTCAATGATTCGGCCGTCGAGGTCGGCGACGGCGAGAGCGATCTTAGTCCCGCCGATGTCGATACCGGCGACGCATTGGTCTGGCAATGTCGGCTTACCCTTCCCGAAGAGTGTGACAGGCGATTCCGGTCGTTAGTATTTCACGTCCGCGGAGTTTGTCAACGCCGTTCAGTCGCCTTGTGAAAGCAGGCGAAAAAAATAGCACCGCAGACACGGAGACGCGGCTTTGAAGACAAAAGTCAACCAGCCGTGTCTCTGTGTCTGCGGTCGTGAATGCTTTTAGTTACACGCTACGGCAAACGGTTGTAAAGGCGTTGCGGCTCAATGCCTCTGCTGTTTGATGAAGGCGACTCTGGCTTCGATCTGCGTGCGCAGGTCGGGGTCGAGGTCGAGTGCGCGGCGGAAGTCGCTCTCCGCCTCGGCGTGCTTGCCTTGCAACGAGAGCGCCAAGCCTCGATTGGCGTAGGCCAGTGCCAGCCCTTCTTTCAGGCTCAGAGCCTTCGTGAAGTCGGCGACCGCGCCCTCCGCGTCGCCCCCTGCGAGCTTCAATATTCCGCGCCCGTAGTATGCGTCGCTGTAAAGCGGGTCGAGCCCGAGCGCCTGCTCGTAGTCGGCGAGCGCACCCGCCGCGTCTCCCGTCAGGCGTCGCGCGTCGCCGCGGTTGTAGTAGATACGCGCGTCGCGCGGCGCGAGCCGCAGCGCCTCCGCATAGTCGGCGAACGCCCCGGCCGCGTCGCCCTTGTCGAGCCGCGCGTTGCCGCGCCCCACATAGCCGACGGCGAAACGCGGGTCGAGCCGCACGGTCTGGTCGTAGTCTTCAAGCGCGCGTGCCGCCTCGCCCTTCAGAAGCCACGCCGTCCCGCGGTCGTAGTAGCCCCAGACGAGGCCGGGGCTGATGAAGAGCGCTTGGTCGAAGTCTTTGATGGCACCGTCGGCATCGCCCTGCGCCAGCCGCGCGACCCCTCGGTTCAGATAGGAGGCGGCCGTGCGCGGGTCGAGCACGCGCACATTCGCAAACGCCTCGGCCGCCTCTGAAGGGGCGGCTGAACGTTTGCCGCGCCGCGCCCCATGCTTCAAGAGGCTTGAACTCAAATCAATCGCGGCCGTGAAGTCCGAGATGGCGCCTTCAAAGTCGCCGCGCGCATAACGCTCCGAGCCGCGCTCGTGAAACTCTTTGGCGGAGTCCGGCGACTGCGCCCGTGCGCCCGCGGCGATAAGCACGATAAAGAGGACGGCTGCCAGCTTACCTTTCATCTTACTCCTCCCTTTGAAGACACACGCCTCCGGCCGCGCCCCCGCGTGGGGGACGCGCGTGACGATGAATTTGTTTCGAGCGGGAGGACGCACCCCCGCCGGGACTTCGTTAACCGCGTCGTTGTTGCGACGCATGGGGTGCGTTAAGATGTAGGGCGTCGAGACGATACATCTTGAGCGCGCCCCGGCGCCGCTCGAAGTGTTAGTCGCGTGGGGCTGTCGCTATCGCAAGTAGCGACAGCCCCTTTATAGTTGTGGCGGCCGGGCCTAAAAGTTCCCGAACCGGAAACCGAGTCGCCCTGTGAAATTAAAAGACCGCGGGCGGATGATTCAGGGCATCCATTCAGCCGCCCGATGAATGAGCTGCGTATGAATGTGTAAGACGAAGGAGCGTTTGAAAAGTTCCCTATCTACACCCCTCCGTCCTGACGAATAGTCAGTGACGCGACGCGGGTAAAGGTTTCAGCAAACAGGCCGTACGAGACTTCGTATCATTCGAGCCCGAAGCGTACGGAGCGCGTGTCGCGCTCTTTGCCGGTGGGGATTGTGAGTGGCGTGTAAAGGTCTGGGCGACGGGCCGAGAGCCACCGGTGCCCCGACGAGGTGGGGATGACTTCGGCGTCGAGGTCGGCCACGACCATGTCGTCGTCGGCCTTGCCGGTCTCAACCAGAATCTCTCCGTAGGGGTCGAGAATCATCGCGTTACCCGTCCGCACCTCGTCGTCGTCGAGGCCGACGCCGTTGCTGAAGACGAGGAACATCCCGTTGTCGTGCGCGCGCGAAGGCAGCCAGCGCATCAACCACCCGCGACCCTTCGGCCCGCGAAACTCGGCCTCGACGGCCGCCCGGTCTTCGCGTCTGCGCTCCCACAGCGCCGGGTCGATGGCGCCCATCGCGCGCGGGCTGCGCGAGCGGCACCCGCCGGTCTGATGCGGCGCGAGCAGAATCTCGGCGCCCATCAAAGCGTTGATGCGCGCGTTCTCGACGATGTTGTTGTCGTAGCAGATGAGCACGCCGACGCGCCAACCCTGCGGCGTATCGAAGACCGTGTACGCATCGCCCGACTTCATGTGCGGGCCCTCGAAGGCGTGGAGCTTGCGGTGGCGCTCGGCGCGCCCGTCGGGCATCGCGACCACGTAGCTGTTGTAGAGCGACCCTTCCCGGTCGCGTTCAATCAGCCCCGCGCCTATCGTCATCCCGTATTCGTTTGAGAGCGAGAGGAGCGCCGCGGTCGCCGGCCCCTCGGGGACGGGCTCGGCCAGCGCGTCCACGGCCTCGCGCGCGAGGTGGCGGACGTGCCAGTAGCCGGTGACGCACATCTCGGGGAAGGCAATCAGCTCGACGCCGCGCGCGGCGGCGCGGCGGACGAAGCCGCGAATCTTTTCGAGGTTGGCCGGCTTGTCACCCGGCGCGTGTTGGAACTGCACGGAGGCGGCGCGAATCTTCTTCGTCATCGTGGCACGAGTATAAAAGCTCGCGGCTCTCACGGTCGAACCTTCGGGGCGCGGTGCGTGTTGACTCGCCGCGCCCGCCGGTCGTACCATTCCACATCCCTTGTAGTTCTACCTCGCACGCACGCCGCCCCCGACTCTTTCGGCAACTCTCTCGGGAGGGGATATGCTAGACCACACACGCCGTCTCAGGCTCGCGACCGTCGCCGCGCTCGCTGCGCTCGCCTTCCTTGTCCTGTTGCCCGCAAACGCGCACGCGCAGAGCTCGTCGGCGGCGGCGCGCGCCGCGGCGAGAGCCGAGATGGAGATGCGCCAGCGGATGCTGTGGGACTTGGACAAGCTGAAGCGGGAGAAGTCTACGGGGGCGCCCGACACGCGGCCCGACTACGGTGAAGTGGCGGAGGAGTTCAAGCAGTTACAGCTCGTGAACTACTCGCTCGCGGGCGAGGCCGACCCGAAAGCTCAGCTCGACTACGCGCGCATCAGGAAGGAGTCGGCGGAGGTCAGGAAGCGCGCCGCGCGTCTGAAGTCATACCTCTCGCTCCCCGAAGCGGAGCCGGACGGGAAGCAGGAGAAGGCTGCGGAGATACAGACGCCGGAGGCTCTGCGGTCGGCCGTCGGCAAGCTCGACGCGCTGGTGAACAGCTTTGCATGGAACCCGGTCTTCCAGCGCCCCGACGTGGTTGACCTTGAGCTGTCCACGAAGGCCAGCCGCGACCTCGCCGGCATCCTCAGCCTCAGCGAACAGATACGCAAAAGCGCCGAGGAGATGGGCAAGAGCACGCGCAGCGTCGCGAAGAAGTAGGGCGCGAAACATGGAGACGTGAAGAGAGGCGGCGGACTCTTTCGCCGCCTCTTCTGTTCCTTCGCGTATCTGCGCCGCGGCGCCGCGTCGTGTACACTCAGGCAAAAGCACGAAGAAGGTCGGTTAAGACATTAATGCAGGAGTCTCAACTCAGCGCGTCGCGCGGCGCGCCGAAGGTTCTGTCGGTGGCGGGGCTGCGCAAGGCTTACGGCGCGACCGTGGCGGTGGACGGCGTCTCGTTCGAGGTGGCGCGCGGCGAGATCGTGGGGCTGCTCGGGCCGAACGGGGCGGGGAAGACCACGACCATCAACATGATTCTCGGCGTGCTGGAGCCGACTGCGGGCACGATTCACGTCGAGGGCTTGGACGTGAGGCGCGAGCGTTCGCGCGCTCTCTCGCGGACGAACTTCGCGGCCGTCTACGCGCCTCTGCCCGGCAACCTCACGGTCGCGCAGAACCTGCGCGTCTTCGGCATGCTCTACGGCGTCGCGCGCCTGTCGCAACGCATCGAGGAGCTGCTCGAAGAGTTCGACCTGCGCGTCTTTCGCGACGCGAAATGCGGCGTGCTCTCGTCGGGCGAGCAGACGCGCGTGGCGCTCGCGAAGGCGATGCTCAACCGGCCGCACCTGCTTCTCTTAGACGAGCCGACCGCTTCACTCGACCCCTCTTCGGCGCGAGAGACGCGCACGCGCATGCGCCGCTTCGCCGCGAGCGGCGAGGTCGGCGTGCTGTGGACTTCGCACAATATGTATGAGGTCGAAGAGGTCTGCGACCGCGTGCTCTTCGTCTCGAAGGGGCGCGTGCTGCTCGAAGGCGACCCGAAGCGTCTGCCCGCAGAGCACGGGCGCACATCGCTCGAAGAGCTGTTCATCGCCGTGGCGCGCGAGCCCCTGACGTTCGGGCCGGGTGAGGTCGTATGAAGGCGGGGCGCGCGGCGGCAATCTTTTTGCGGCAGCTTTATCTGCTGCGCGGGAGCGTGGCGCGCGTGCTGCCGCTCTTTGCGTGGATCACGGTTGACATCGTGTTATGGGGTTTCATCACGCGCTATCTCAACACGGTGGCCGCGCCGGGTTTCAACTTCGTCCCGGCGCTTCTGGGCGCGGTGCTGCTCTGGGACTTCTTCTCGCGCGTGATGCACGGCGTGACGACCGCCTTCCTCGAAGACGTTTGGTCGCGCAACTTCCTCAACATCTTCGCCTCGCCGATTAAAATCTCCGAGTACCTCGCCGGCCTCGTCATCTCAAGCGTGGCGACGAGCGCCCTCGGGCTCCTCGTCATGCTCGTGCTGGCGTTTGTCGTGTTCGGGCTCTCGTTCGCGGCGTACGGGTTGCTGCTGGTGCCGTTCCTGCTTGTGCTCTTCCTGTTCGGCATTGCGTTGGGCGTGGTCGGCGCGGCTGTGGTGTTGAGGTTCGGGCCGGCGTCGGAGTGGTTCGTGTGGCCTCTGCCGGCGCTCGTCTCGCCGTTCGCGGGCGTCTTCTATCCGCTCTCGACGCTGCCTGTCTGGATGCGCGGCGTGGCGTACGCGCTCCCGCCTTCATACGTCTTCGAGGGGATGCGCGCGGTCGTCGCGGGCGGCGAGGCTTCGTGGGCGGCGCTCGGGTGGGGCGTGCTGCTCGCAGTCCTCTACGTGCTGCTCGCCTGCTGGCTCTTCGTGCGCGTCCACAGGCACGTCGTCCGCACGGGGCTGCTCGCGCGCTACAGCGCCGAGAGCGTTTGAAGGGCGGACGGTTTTCTCAGGCAGCCGGGGGGCTGTGCTAAAATCCCGAAAGTCGGACGCGCCGGTGGAAAGAGCCCGAAACGGGCGGGCGCGGGCGGCGGAAAACGTTGATTTCAGGCGGGGTAGGGCAACGACGCGCAGCGCGCCCCGCATCACAGTCGCGAATAGTCCCGGCGCAGGCCACAGTCCCTCTCGGGACGCGGGCCGCAACCCTTGCCGGGGCGAGCTTTTCGAATTCGACAAAAAGGCGGGCGCGTCGGCGTGACTTTCAAAGTGGAGAGTTGTGAGTTGAGTACTGGCGACCTTCTACTGGGCCGGACGTTCGGACACGTGACGAGACCCGAGTTCGAGATCGAAAGCGCCGAAGACTACCAACTGACGCAGGCGGCGTCAGGCGGAGACATGGCGGCCTTCGAGGAGTTGTACTCGCGCCACTCGCGCCGCGTCTATAGCTTGTGCCTGCGCATGACGGCCAACACGGCCGAGGCCGAAGACTTAGCCCAAGAGGTCTTCATCCAACTCTACCGCA
>JBJMGQ010000551.1:0-8142 GCA_045807845.1 Pyrinomonadaceae bacterium
CCTTCGACTCGGGGCGGAAGCGGACGAGAATCTCGCCGGGGACGAAAGGGCGCGACTTGTTATTAGAAGAGGCGACCTGCGCGGCGCGTGCGGCCGAAGCAGCGCGCTGTGCGAACGCATAGGAGACGGCGACGAGCGCCGTGACGGACAGGAGGAGCGCGAGTGCGCGCGCGGGCGTGCGTTTACGCCGAGAGGGGGACATGAGTGTATTAATCCTTCGAGAAGAGTAGTTCGGAATCCGGCGCCGGAGTATCTGCCGGGTAATTCTACACAATCAACTGCCGAAAAACGCGCACGGGGGCGCGAAAAACGGCCGCTCATTCATTGCGTCTTAAGGGGACTTGGCAAATCTCAGGCCGCGCCGTCGCTTCAGTTTAAATGCTTTGAAGACACGGAGGCTGGGTCGGGGAGGGCCTTGGATGCAGGAAGGGCTTCAGCGGATTGCTGCGCACAACTGTCGGATGAAAATTTCGTGCAAAGGGAAGTGGTAAGCACAGAAACAGAGAGGCACAGCTAAGAGCATTTAGCTGTGCCTCTCTGTCTGCGTTGGTTGACTCTCGCGGTCTTACTGCTTCTTCAATTCGGCCTTCTGCGGCTCGTCCTTGCATTGCTCGACCGAGCCCTTCTCCGTGACGCCGAGGCGCTCGCGGACGAAGCTCTCCACGTCCTTCTCTTTCAACTCGCCGCCGACGACCCAAGCCTTCTCCGTCAGCAGCTCGCCCGACGCGTTGAGCTTCGCGGGCTCAAGGAAGACGTTGAAGGGCGAGCCCCAGTTGCGCGGGTCGCCGATTGCCTTGCGGTAGGCGTAGTGCGTCGTCTTCTCTTTCGCCTCGCCCGTCTCGGACTCGACGACGACGGGGAAGGGCGCGCCGCCCTGCGACTCGAAGTACTTGCGCGAGTCCTCGACCGAGCCGTACTCGCTGACGCCGACGACCTCGAACCCCTGCGCCTTGTACTTGTCGTAGAGTCGCCAGACGGACGGCGCCTCCGCCTTCCAGTTGCCGCACCACGGCGCGAAGTAGACGACCATGACCAGCTTCTTGCCCTTCGCCAGCTCGCGCAGAGAGACGGGCGTGCCGTCCTTCAGCGTCTTGAACGTCCAGTCCTTGTAATCGAGCTTCTGCTCAAGAAGCGGCGCCCACTCGTGCCCCTCGCTTCGCACCAACATCGTCCCGCCCTGCGGCTGCGGCTCGGCCGGAGTCGGGGCCGGAGTCGCCGCCGGCTGCTGCGTGCCGCCCTGCACTTTGAAGACCGGCGCCACGACCCCCGGCGCAACAGGAATCGGCGTGTTGCTCGGCGTCGCACTCGGCGCGACGGGTATCGGCGCAGGCGTCTGCGCCCGCGCGCCCTGCGCGTAAGCGAGCGTGGTGGCGGCGGCGAAGAGGAGAGCGGCGGCTGAGCGTCTGTAGTTCTTGAACATGACTCTTTCTCTCGTTCGTGTGAACAGACCTTATTCCCCCTTGAGCGCAGCGGTCGCCGGTGGCTCGTCGAGCAGGGGGTTGATGAGCGCTTCGAATTGGGCGCGGGAGCGTTCGCCGATAATCTTGTGACGGATGCGCCCCTGCCGGTCGATGATGAAGGTCGTGGGGAGCGCGCCGACCGAGTACTTGTTGGCGACGCCGTCGTCGCCGAGCGCGACCGTGTACTCCTGCTTGATCTCCTTCTGATACTCGCGGACGATGTCGGCCGTGTCGGTCGTCGAGACGCCGAGGACTTTGAAGCCGCGCCCGGAGAGGTCTCGGTGCATGGCGTTGAGGCTCGGTATCTCCGAACGGCAGGGGACGCACCACGTCGCCCAGAAGTTGAGCAGCACGACCTGTCCGCGCAGCTCTGAAAGCTTGAGCGGCTTGCCGTCGGTCGTCTTCAAATCAACGTCGGGCGCGGGCTCGGCGTTGACGGCCGCAGCCGGCGCGGAGTCGGCCGTCGGCGGCGCGACCGGGGCGGGGGGCGCGCTCTGCTGCAACACCTTCTCGGCGTTGGGCAGGTAGCGCGAGCCGAAGGCCGCGATCTTCGTCAGGATGTTGGTCGCGACCATCACGCCGATGATGATGAGCAGGACGCCGGAGGCGATCTCGACCTTGTGCAGGTGCCGGCGGAAGCGCGAGTAGAAACCGAGGAAGGCGTTCATCAACAGCCCCACGCCGAGGAACGGCAGCGCGAGCCCCGCAGCGTAGAAGGCCGAGAGGATGAGCCCGCTCTTCCAGCCGCCGCTCGTCGCCGCCAGCCCGATGATGCCGCCGAGGATGGGGCCGATGCACGGCGTCCAACCGGCCGCAAACGCCACGCCCAGAAGCGCCGCGCCCAAGGGCCCGGCCGGCTTCTCTTCGGAGAACTTGCGCGTGTCGCGGTAGAGCGCGCCGATCTTGAGCACGCCCATCATCTGGAAGCCGAAGAGGATGATGACGCCGCCGCCGATCCACCTCATCCAAGGCGTCGAGAAGAGCACGTTGCCGATCCACCCGGCGGTCGCGCCCAGCAGTATGAAGATGAGCGAGACGCCCGCGTTGAAGGCGAGCGAGTTGATGACGACGGCGCGCCAAGTGCCCGCGCGCTTCTCCTCGCCCTTCAGGTGCTCGACGCTCACGCCCGAGATGAGCGAGATGTAACCGGGCACGAGCGGCAGCACGCACGGCGTCAGAAACGATAAGATTCCCGCCGCGAAAGCAATCGCGATTGTGATGTTCGAGCCTTCCATAGCGGTGCAAGAGTACAACAGAAGGGTGAGAAGTGATAAGTGATGAGTGATAAGTGATAAGAATGAATCAGGCCCGTCGTCTTCCTTCTTATCACTTATCACTCATCACTTATCACTTCATTGTGGTTCGTCCAGCAGCTTCAGGATCATCTTCTGCAACAGCTCGGCCTCCTCGTCGCTGGCGCCGATGGTGAGGAAGCGGACGCGGCCGCGGCGGTCAATGAGGACGGCCGTCGGCAGTCCCGAGACGCCGTAGGGCGCGGCGTTGCGCGCGTCGGCGGCGACGGCGAAGTCGTAGGTGACGTTCATGCGGCGCTTGAACTGGCGGAAGTAGGCCAGCTCCTGTGCGCGCGTCGCGGGCTGACCCTCGATGTTGCCCTCGAACTCGTTGATGCCGATGATGACGAGGCCGCGGTCTTTATACTTATGGTGCAGCGCGTTCAGGCGCGGCATCGTCTTAACGCAGTAGGTGCACCACGTCGCCCAGAAGTCGAGCAGCACGACCTTGCCGCGCAGCTCAGAGAGTTTGACGGGGCCCTGTCCAATCAACTCGGCCACGGTCAGCTCGGGCGAGGCCGGGGGCTCAAGCCCCGCGACCTCGGGCGGCGGGCCGAACGGCTCGCCCTGTCGCAGGATGAGTTCGGTCGCCTGCGAGTAGAGACGCGCCGAGGGAAGCGCGAAGGCGCGCGCGCGCATCTCCTGCGCGACGCGGAGCCCTTCGGCGCGGCGGCCCGCCCGGACGAGCACGTTCGAGTAGAACGAGCCCGCGCCGAAGATGGTCGAGTCGCGCTGGACGGGGTCGTTGGCCGTGCGCGCGTATTCGAGCGCGGCCGTGTACGCGTCGCCCGCGGGCGCAGCCGCGCTCGCGAAGTCCTTCTTCTTGACGTAGGCCGCGGCCAGCAGGAGGTTCATGCGGTGGAGGTCTGCGACGTTGCGCGGCTCGGCCTTCGTGTAGTCGGCGAGCGCGCTCTGTGCCTCTTCGGTGAGCCCGAGCTGCGCGGCCTGCTGCGCGGTGACGGAGCGCGCGCGCTGTTTGAAGTCGGCCGGCGCGGGTTCCGTGTCGGCGAGGAACTTGCGCATCGAGTCGAGCGCGCCCTCGCCCTTGCCTGCGAGCGAATAGAGCAACCCCGAGTAGTAGAGGTCAATCCCGCGCAGCGGCGCGCGCGCGGCGAGACGCGCGGCGTTCTGAAGCGCGAGGTCTTTCTGCTCCTGCAAAACTTTCTGTTCGAGCAGGCGGTCGTAAGGAAGCTGCTGCTTCTGGAACTCGTCGAACTTGTGCTGCGCGTACTGCGCGGCCTCTTCGTAGAGCCTCTGCGCCTCGGGCACTTTGACGGTCTCCGCAGAGCCCTTGCCGTTCGGCTCCTTCTCCGGCTCTTGCGCAGCTCGCGGCCGGACGCCCGCCTGCCCGCGCGCGCCGACGTTGACGGCCGCGCACAAAGCGAGTGAGAAGGTGAGCATGAGGGCGAAGCTTGAAACTCTCTTCATCTGTCCGAGCTTACTCCTTGAACTTTAAATACCGTCGGCGAGGTGTGGATTTGATAGAAGCGCGCGGGGGAGAAGGCTTCGAGTGCGCGCGGGCTCAGTCTGGTTGCCCTGCCCGTCAAGAGGTCTGCGATAATCTCGCCCGCCGCAGGCGCGAGCAGGATGCCGTTGCGGTAGAACCCCGTCGCGTAGAAGAGACCGCGTACGTCGGCCGACTCGCCGAGCACGGGCAGGCCGTCAGCCGCGCGCGGCCTCAAGCCCGCCCAAGAGTCCGCCACGTCGAGCAACGCGACCGCAGGCGCCATCTCCTCGACGTGCGCGGTTATCGAGCGAGCGCCCTCTTCAGTCACGCGGCAGTCGAAGTTGGCGTGCTCGGTCGTCGAGCCCGCGAGCAGACGGCCTTCGCGGCGGGGCACGACGTAGCCGCGCGGGCTGTAGATGACGTGACGGAAGAGGGGCGCCTGCGAGTCGGGCTGCTGGAAGCAGAGAATCTGCCCGCGCACGGGCTCGACCCGCGGGTCGTCGTTGAGCCCACTCTCCGCGCCGCCCTCGAACTTACGCAGCCGAGAGTTCCAGGCGCCCGCCGCGAAGACGACCGCGCCCACTTCAAACTCACCTTCTGAGGTAACGATGCCCACGGCACGACCGTCGCCCACGCGGACGCCGCGCGCCTCGACCGCGCGGATGATGCGCACGCCCAAGTGTTCGGCTGCGGCTTCGAGCGCGACGACCAGACGGCGGCTCTCGACCTGCCAGTCGCGCGGAAAGAGGAGCGCCAGCAGCACGTCCGCCGAGATGTTCGGTTCGAGCCCGCGCGCCTCTTCAGCCGTCAGCCGCTCGACTTCGAGCCCGGCGCTCGACTGCCAAGCGAAGCGCCGCTCGACCTCCTCCACGTCCTCTTCGTCGAGCGCGAGGTAGAGCGTGCCCGTGCGTTCAAGCTCGACGGGGATGCCCGACTCTTCGCCGAGTGCCGCGGCGAAGGTCGTGTACATCTCGCGGCTCGCGCAGAGCAGCTCGAAGAGCTCGTCCCGCGAGTCGGCCTCGGCCTGCGGCGCGAGCATCCCCGCGGCGGCGCGCGAGGCCGAGCCCAACCGCCCGTCCTCCAGCACAACGACGCGCAAACCCCTTCGCGCAAGCTCTCTGGCCGCCGCCAGCCCCGCGACGCCGCCGCCCACCACGGCCACGTCCGCCCTCTCGCCCAAGCTCTTTCGCATTTTGAAGGACTGCTGGTATGATTCGAAAAACAAACAGTTTTCGGTTTTTAGTTTTCAGTTTTCAGAGGCCGGCGGTCTCAGGAGAAGACTGCCCCGCCTCGGCTAAAAACTGAAAACCAACAACTGAAAACTGAAAACTAACATGCCACATACTATCACACTCATTCCGGGCGACGGCATCGGGCCGGAGGTCTCTTCGGCGGTCGTGCGCATCATCGAGGCGACGGGCGTCTGTATCAAGTGGGAGACGCATTATGCGGGCGCGCAGGCGCTCGAAAAGTTCGGCTCGACGCTGCCCGAAGACCTGCTCGAATCCATCAAGCGCAACAAGGTCGCGCTCAAAGGCCCCATCACGACGCCGGTCGGCAAGGGCTTCACGTCGGTCAACGTCGGCCTGCGCAAGGCGCTCGACCTCTATGCCAACCTGCGACCCGTGCGGGCGCTGCCGAACGTGCCGGCGCGCTACCCGGAACTCGACCTCATCGTCGTGCGCGAGAACACCGAAGACCTCTACGCAGGGATAGAGCACGTCGTCGTCCCCGGCGTCGTCGAGTCCATCAAGATCATCACCGAGAAGGCTTCGACGCGCATCGCCCGCTACGCCTTCGAGTACGCGCGACGCGAGGGGCGCCGCAAGGTGACGGCCGTCCACAAGGCCAACATCATGAAGCTCTCCGACGGCCTCTTCCTCGACTGCTTCCGCAAGGTCGCCGCCGACTACCCAGAGATCGAGGCCGACGACAAGATCGTGGACAACGCCTGTATGCAGCTCGTCATGCGCCCCGAACAGTTTGACATCATGCTGCTTGAGAATCTCTACGGCGACATCGTCTCCGACCTGTGCGCGGGGCTCATCGGCGGACTGGGGCTCGTCCCCGGCGCGAACATCGGCGAGCTGGGCGCGGTCTTCGAGGCCGTCCACGGCTCCGCCCCGGACATCGCGGGGCAGGGCATCGCCAACCCGACCGCGCTCCTTCAATCCAGCATCCTCATGCTCCGCCACCTCGGCGAGCGCGAAGCCGCCGACCGTGTGGAGAAGGCGATGCTCAAGGTCTACACCGACGGCCAAGTACGCACACGCGATGTGGGCGGCACCTCTCACACCGACGAGTTCGCCCAAGCCGTCATTCAAGCGATGGGCTGAGCGGGGAAGAGGAAGCGCGACCTTAATGTTTGGTCAAGCGGGAAAGGTGACGCCGTCGTAGATGTCGCGGAGCTTGAGAGCGCAGCCGATTGATTCAAGCTCAAGCGAGGCGTCGAGGTCGGTCACGTCACGGCGCTCCCAGTCGCCGCCTTCGAGGCGCGTGTAGCGAGTTACCCGCGGCTCGTTCTGCGAGACGAGCAGGTAATCGCGCAGGGTCGAGATGACTTTGTAGCCGTCGAACTTGGGGCCTTCGTCGAGCGCCGCCGTGCTCGGCGAGAGCACCTCGACCACCACGACCGGGTTGACGAGCGCGTCGTGCCCTTTGATGTGCTCGAACATCAGCTCACCGCACGCGGCGCTCGCGTCCGGGTAACGGTAGGGCAGCAGCGTCGGCGTGTAGACGGCCAGGTCGCCGGTAAAGGCCCTGCACCGTCCGCCGCGCAGACTGTTCCCAAGTGCAACGACGATGTTGCTGCCAATCGTCCCGTGCGCGCGGCTGCCGCCGCTCATGCAGACGATCTCACCGTCCCAGTACTCGAAGCGCGCGTCGCTTACGTCTTCGAGCGCGAAGTATTCTTCGAGTGAGTAGTAGTGTTGCGGCACGTCTTTCGGGTTTGTCGCCATCGCCAATCTCCTTCGGTTTTCAATCTTCTCCGAGACTTGGCGGCGTCGCGGGCGGCGTGGATTTTATCCCATCCGGCGCCGTGCCGCAGCGGAAAAATCTTGACAGCGAGGGCGCGGCGGTCATAGAGTTTCGGCGCGCCTTTCCATCTACAGTTCTCTACAGACGACGCATAGGGACTCGGAGCCGCGCGGCTGTCTCCGAATCAGGCTGCGTCTCCGAGGATGAAAGACTCTCCCCGCCCCGGCGGCCCGCATGTGCAACGGCCGCCTCTCTTGACCCGCGCGGCGCGTGTGCCGTTCGCGGCGACACTCTACGTACAGGCCGATTTCACGTCCGCCCACGAGGCCCAAGGAGTACTGCTATGATCCGTTCACTCGCGCGCAAACGCCGCGTTAGAAGATTGTTGAGCTTAGCCCTGACCCTTCTCTTTACGGTCGCCTTCCTGCCGCCGCCTGCCGCCCGCCACGCCGCGGGGTCGGTCGCCTCCGCGCAGGAGCCGAATATTCCCGTCATCGCGCCGGGCTCGGCCTACCGCCAGACCAACCTCATCTCGGATGCGCCCGGCCTCTCGCCCGTCCTCGACCCGCTGCTCGTCAACCCGTGGGGCATCACTGCGACTTCGAGCAGCCCCTTCTGGGTCGCCAACAACGGGACGAGCACGACGCAGCTCATCCGCGGCGACGTGGGCGGCGCGCCCGTCGTCCTCAACCCGAGCCCGCAGACCGTGACCATCCCGGGCGGGCTGCCGACGGGGACGGTCGCCAACAATGTGGCGACGGAGTTCGTCCTCCCCGGCGCCTGCGCCAGCGCGCCTTGCGGGGCAAACTTCCTCTTCGCCTCGATCACGGGCAACATCACGGGCTGGGATCCGAACGCCCCGGCCGCCGGCTCGACCCCGGCCGTCATCGCCGCCAGCCAGCCCGGCCACGTCTACACCGGGCTCGCCATCGCCAACAACGGCTCGGGCAACTTCCTCTACGCG
>JBJMGQ010000552.1:0-7745 GCA_045807845.1 Pyrinomonadaceae bacterium
CCACCACTTCTCGAACCAGACCGAGAAGAGGAACGTCGCCGAGTAGACCATCAGCGCGATGATGGTCGTCCACACAGCCCCGC
Source organism: Pyrinomonadaceae bacterium (assembly GCA_045807845.1). Classification (GTDB taxonomy): domain Bacteria; phylum Acidobacteriota; class Blastocatellia; order Pyrinomonadales; family Pyrinomonadaceae; genus QHXN01. The sequence goes on from JBJMGQ010000552.1 coordinate 84, forward strand.
GCACGCCGTTCGAGACGATCAAAACGTATGCGTCCCAAGAGCCTCCCAAACTGACGTTCGACGCCGCCGCGGCCATCACGACATACACGACCGTCAAGGTCGAGAGGAGCGACACTCCCACGCACGTCGTCGTCTGCAACGCGCCCACGACGTACTTGAAGAGCAGCACCTCCCGGCGCCGCACGGGACGCTCGAAGAGGAAGAACATACTGCGGTTGTCCAGCTCCGCGCCGATGGAGCCGACCGCGAAGAAGGCGAGCAGGAACAGACCCGCCGTGATCAGGAACCCCGACTGCGCGACGAGCGCGAACTCCAGAGCCTGCCCTGCCACCGCGTCCGAGAGCGCGTAGAGGTCGAACCGCGCCTCCGGCTGAAGCGAGAACGTGAGCCCCGCGATGAAGAGCGGGATGTGGAACGCGAGCGCGAACGCCAGCCACTTCAGACGCGTCTCGCGCCACTCCTTCCAGAGCATCGCCTTCATGATTGACTTCGTCACGAGTTCGCCCTCCGCTCGCGCTCCGCGCGCACCGTGTTTACGAAGATGTCTTCCAGAGAGATGGGCAGCACCTCCGGGTTCTTCACGCCGCGCTCGCCCAAGCGTTGCAGCGTCTCGTCGTCGAAGCCGTGGACGGTCAAGACCTGCTCATGCCGCCCGTTCTCGACCATCAGCACGCCGGGTACGCCGGCCACCTCGGGGCGCGTACCGTTCGTCGCGTAGCGGACGCGCTTGTAAGAGAGCTTGATCTCGTCAATCGTCGAGACCATTAACAGCGCGCCCTCGTCCATGATGCCCACGTAGTCCGCGACGCGCTCGACCTCTTCGACGATGTGCGACGAGAAGAGGACGGTCTTACCCTCTTCCGCAATCTCGGCGACGATGTTCTCGATGAAGTCGCGGCGGACGATGGGGTCGAGCCCCGAGGTCGGCTCGTCGAGGACGATGAGCTCGGGGCTGAACGAGAGCGCGAGCAGCAGACACAGGCGCGCGCGGTTGCCGCGCGAGAGCTGGCGCACCTTCTTCTCGGGCGGCAGGCTGAAGCGCTTCAGAAGGTCTGCGGCCTTCTTGTCGTCCCACGTCTCGTGGAAGGCGCGCGTGAAGCGGATGCTCTCTTCGACCGTCATCCACTCGTAGAGGTAGCGGTTCTCAGAGACGTACGCGACCCGCCGGCGGATGCCGAGCAGGTCTTCGCCGAGCGCGCGGCCGAGCACGCGTATCTCTCCGCAAGTCGGCCGCAGGTGCCCCATGATCATCTTGATGATGGTGGACTTCCCCGCCCCGTTCACGCCGAGCAGGCCGAAGACCGTGCCCCTCGGCACCGACAGGTTCACGTTCTTCACGGCCTCGAACTTCCCGAACTTGCGCCCGAGGCCGCGCGTCTCGATGGCGTTATCCCCAAGGATGTTTTCGAAGTCTGGATTCATGTCTCACTCTTGTTTCGGCTTCCGTCCAGCCTGCTCACTTGCCGACCGTCTCGGGCGCGCGCGCCTGCACAATCTTCTCTAACATGCGCTCGAACGCGTCGCGCAGCTCGCGCTCCGAGAGCCCGAGATTGACGCCCTCGACCAAAGCCTTCTCCAACAACTCGTTCAAGACCCTGCGGCGCTCGCCCTTCGACATCTCGACGCCCTGCCCCGAGACGAACGTGCCCGCGCCCTGCCGCTTGTAGATGACGCCCTCGATCTCCAAATCGAGATAGGCGCGCGCCACCGTGTTCGGGTTGACAGCCAGCTCGACGGCGAGCTGCCGCACGGATGGCAGAGGCTCTTCCGGATGAAGCCGCCCCATCGCCACGGCCGTCTTGATCTGCTGAGCGATCTGAAGGTAAATCGGCAGACCGCTCGACGGGTCGATGTTTATGAACAACGCTGCCCCCGACCGTCACTGTATCGGTCAACTAATACAGTGACACAGAGTACGGGGCGCGTCAAGCGAAGGTTTCAAAAAAGTTTCGGCCGCCCGTTGCCGAGCGGCCGAAAGTCACGCGGGCCCTGTTAACAGGCCTATTTCACCGTCTTCACGCCGTTGCCGGTGGCGCCGTTCCCCGCGGCGCCGTCGATGCCGAGGCGGTCTTTGAAGAGGCTGAGCAGCAGCAGCGTGCCGATGCCGCTGCCGCCGTCGCCGGAGCCGTTGCCGCCGGAGGCGAGGATGTCGGGGGTGATGCGGACGTTCTTGTCGCCGATGACCTTGAGGGTCTCGACGAGCGCGACGCCCTGCGCGCCGAGCGCGTTGACCTGCTCGTGGTAGGCGACGCCCTGCGCCTCGCCCATCAGCCTGACCTTCTCGGCCTCGGCCTTGCCCGTGGCGAGGATGTAGTGCGCCTCGCCCTCGGCCTCGGCCTTGCGCTGCTCGGAGCGGCGCGTGGAGATTTCGACGCCGACCGTCGCCGCCATCAGGTCTTTCTGGTTGTCGGCGTGGGCGCGTGTCTTCTCAAGCTGGATGCGCTTCTCTTCGGCCTCGCGCTGCGCGTTGAACATGTTCTGGCGCTGCTCGGCGAGAATCTTCTCGGTCTGCGTCTTCATCAACTCCTCGGGGAGATGGATGTGGCAGATGAGCACGTTGACGACATCGACGTGGTACTTCAAGAGGTGCGCGCGGACGCGTGCCTCGGCGCGCTCCTGCTCCTCGTGGCGGTTCTGGAGGTAGGCCATCGCGGAGGACTCCGACGCTTGGTTGCGGAAGATGGAGTCGATGAGCGGGTGCATCACGTTCTGGATGAGCCGCTCGATGCCGCCGATCTTGGCGACCATGAAGGGCGCGTCCTCGGGCTTGACGCGGAAGACGACGCGCACTTCGAGCTGCATCGTGAAGCCGTCTTTCGAGATGACCTCGAACGGGTCGAACGTGTTCGACGTGTCCCCGGCCGTCCACTCGACGGTCTGGTTCGTCGTCGGGATGATGATGGGCGAGACGGCCAAAGTGTTGACGTAGTAACGGCCGGGCCCCACCACCGACTCCTGTATGCCGCGGAAGCCTTCGGGGACGACGTACGCCTCGTGCGCGCCTTCGTCGAGGCGTCGGTCGGCCGGGTCGGTCATCATCAGGTCTTCTTCGATCTCGGCCTTCGAGCGGTTCTCGTCGTCGAGCTTGTCGAGGCGCGCGGCGGCCTCCGTGACGTGCTGGTGCTCCTCGCGCTCCATGCGCTCGCGCACCTTGTTCGCCATCTGGCGGCGCACGTCCTCGCCCGGGTCTTTGCCGACGTTCGAGACGATGACGGCGACCTCGCCGGGCTTGACCTCGCGCGCGGGCTCGGGGATGACCTTGAACATGAGCGGGTTGATGTAGTAGGTGCCGGGCAGCAGGATGTCCTTCTGCGGGCCGCGCTGGCCGCCGCGACGAATGAACTCGTTGCTGTCGGAGAAGTTGTCGTGCCCTTCGACGGGCGTGGCGACGTAGTCACGCGGGTCGAGCGGCGCACCGTCCAAAGCCTCGACGAGTCCCACCTGATTCTCGTTAATCACCGTCGCGTCGAACAGGCGGATGAAGAAGAGTCCCGGCTTCGGGTCGCCGCCATCCATCGGAACGCTCTGCGTCATGATGCGGTAGGTGCCCGGGGTGAGAATCTCGACCTGCGGGCCCTTCTGCCCGCCGCTGGCGATGTACTGCTCGGCGTCTTGGAAGTTGTGGTGGCCGTCAATGGCCTTGCCGTGCAGGCGGCCGGGGTCGGGCGGGCCGCCGTCCGAGGACGTAACGACGCCGACCTTGCCCGGTGGGATGGTCGTCACCTTCGAGATAGAGATGCGGAAGAGGTATGGGTGGATGGGCCACAGACCCGGCGGGAGCGTGCGAAGCTGCATGCCCTTGACGCCGCCGCGCTTGATGAAGGCGATGGGGTCTTGGAAGTTGTTGTGCGCGTTCTGTGCGCGGTCGGGTGCGAAGATGCGCCCCATCTGCATCGGCTCGCCGTCGATGGCTTCGACGATGCCTAACTCGTCCGCCCCGATCTCGATGAGCGGCACTTTGCGGACGACCTTCTCGAAGGGCCACTTGACGAAGTGAAGGCCGGGCTTCAGCACGTCGGCTTGAATGCCGACCTCGCCCTCGGTGGCGACGACGCGGCCCGGCGGCATCTTCGCGCCGACGTAGCGGCGCTCCTTGATGGCGATCTCGCGCGCGCCGACGTTGACGAGCACCTTGCCCAGAATGACGAAGAGGACAATCAGGGCAATACCGAGTATGACGATGTAGGGAACGTAAGTGTATAGCTCGTTGTTGTTCATTTGGACTCCAGTCCTTTGGTTCTCCCGACCCGTTGCTAGAAGACGACGACCGCGACAAAGGTTAAAGGGTTCGCGTCATCCTTTAAGGCGGCGGCCGTTCCTCTTCCAAGACTCGCTCGCGCGCATTGACCTGCACGTCCCGGCGCCCCCTCTCGGCGAGCCTCCGGCGCGCGTCCGCTAGTTTCTGTTTGAGGACGAAGCCGGCGCCGGAGCGCTTAGCCTCCGAGGAGAGCAGCCAGTACTCGGACTCGAAGAGTGAGCGCAGTTGCTCCGCGCCGAGCCCTTCGAGCAGGCCGCCCTCCCAAGCCTCCAAGACTTCGGTGACGGCGCGCCCGAACGTGCCCGCATCGTCCGAGAGCGCCGAGACGCGGAGCAGCTCTGCGGTCGAAACGGGCCTCGGCTCCGTGCGCCACTCGCCGAGCAGCATCTCGGCCAGCTCAGGCGAGGCGCGCAGGTCTGGGCCGCCCGCGATGTGCGCGGCCAGCTCGCGCACGCGCACGGCGTCGCCCGACGCGCGGCCGACCAGCCCGTCGAGGACGAAGCGGTAGAGCGCCCTGTCCGCGGTCGCGCGCGCCTCGGCCAACGCCGAGAGGTCGCCGCGCGCCGCGCGCTCGCGCAGCTCGCCGCGCCTGATCTGCTCCGGACTTTCCTTTGAAGTTTCGTCTGCGTCGTCGGCCGCCGCGTCGAAGAGTCCGCGCGGGCTCACCCCGGGCGGTAGCTCGACTGCGTCCAAGCTAGACGAAGAGCGTTTCGTGCGGAGGATTACGAAGGAGGCTACGAAGACCAGGAAGACTAAGATGATGAGAATGGCGCTCACTTTTAACGCCTGAAACCCACGGCCGGCACCTTAAAACCTCTCGGCTCCCTCCGAGACTCCAACCGTGGCGCTGTTCGTCGTGTTATACGAAAAAACTATTAGAAGGTTGCGGGGCGGCTCAAGATTTCGGCGAGGCCGCCGCCCCCCGCCAAACGTCGGGCGACGAATCATACATCGGAAAAGGAAAAGTAAAAAGGCAAGTAGGCAGTAGGCAGATGGCAGTAGGCAGTTAAGACAGGAAGCCTTTATCTCAAGAAACGGGGGCGGCGAGCTTAACGACTCGCCACCCCCGTTTCTTCTTTTAGGCCGTCTTCTTGCTTTTCAACTGCCTACTGCCTACAGCCGTCTGCCTACCTCCCCTTCAGAAGCTCCGGCGGAAGAGGTAGGAGGCTTTGATAAAGAAGCTGCGCGAGTTGCGCAGGATTCCCTGCTCGGGTAGTTGTGAGAAGCGGTTGTAGTAGTTGTGATTGAGGTCGTCGTTGTAGCCGACGTAGAAGGCCGTGCCCGGGTTGGGCGTCCAGCCGAAGAGGAACTGCCCGCTGTAGTGCGACGTGAGCGAGTCGTAGTCGATGCGCGCGCGTGTGAACGCGAAGCGCGTGAACTGGTAGGTCGTCTTGAGCGAGAAGATGTTCGAGTCGAAGGCGACCAACCTCGTGTCGTCGCGCACGAGGCGGTTCTTCGAGAAGTTCAAAGTCATGTTGAGGTCTTTCGTCGCCTTGTAGGTGACGTTGCCGTTCGTGTAGAGGTAGCCGCCGCCGCCGGGCTCCAACAGGTCGGCGCAGGCGGGGGGGTCGCTCGGGTCGTTGGTGCAGAGTCCTCTCTGCGTCGCCTCGCGCGCGGCGATGGCCGAAGGGCTGATGCGCGGGAAGCGACGGCCGGCGCCGAAGTCGTAGTCGAGCTGCCCCGTGCGGTAGCCGAAGAAGTAGAAGAAGTTGATGCGCTTGGTCGGCGTCGAGCCGGCGTAGGCGAAGAAGTTCTTCGAAGTCTCGGAAGCCTCCGGCAGCCCGTTGGCGAAACGCGCGGCGCCGAACTCCGAAGCGAAGACGCGCTCGTAGCCCGTGTTGTAGCCGACGCGAACGAAGGACTGGCGCTGAAGGTTCGGGCCGACCTGCCCCTCGTACGTCCAGTTCTGCGAACGCCCCTGCCAGTCGAAGCTGCCGCCCGCGTACTGGCTCGTCTCCCACGAAGTAATCTTCGCCTTGGGCTTCGGCTCGGTGAAGTAGCCGAAGTTCGTATTGACGCTGTTCGTGTTGACGCGGCGCGTAAAGCCGACGAGCGCGACGTAGCCTTCGGTGCGCCCGACGCCGTTGACGTTGAAGTAGTGGTGGCGTGCGTTCTTGTTGAAGTTGTAGGCGTAGACGAAGCCGTTCTGCGTGCGGCAGGTGTCGTCGGCCTTCTCCTTGGCGAGCGAACAGAACTTGGCGTTGGTGCCGAGCACTTGGAAGTCGAGCGAGGTCTGCTTGTCGAACTTGAAGCGCGCGTCGAAGCCGCCGACGTAGTTGCTCTTGTCGGCAAAGTTGTAGGCCGTGCCGAGGAAGCCGATGAAGCTCTCCTTGCCGATGTCGCGCTTGACGCGGAAGATGCCGACCTTCGAGTTCTGGTCGTTCAGACGGTCGAAGGCCGCGGGCAGACGCTCGGGGTCGTAGCGAATGTCGTCCTCGTAGTTGCCGGGTGCGTTGTCCGAGGCGTAGAGCAGGCCGTAGGTGTACTTGCCCTTGCGCCCCGTCACCTTCGCCGCGATGTCTGGGTCGGCGATGGTGCGCGTGTGGACGGCCGCGATCTGAGTGCGGAAGATTTCGATGCCTTCGAGGAAGAAGGGGCGCTTCTCGTCGAAGAAGATGGGGAAGCGCTGGTTGGCGAAGCTGACGGGCGCGTCGGCCTCGACCTGCGCGAAGTCCGGGTTGACGGCGAGGTCTAAGGTCAATGCCGACGAGGCGACGAACTTGGCCGTCAGTCCCGGCTCGAAGTGAACGGGCTGGTTGACGAAGACGCCGTTGTCTACAACGCCGGGGACACGCGCCTGCGCGCGGCTCAGAGAGCGGACGTGCCGGCCCGTCTCGGAGACGATGAAGCTCGGGATCAGCTCAACCGTGCGCTCGGTCGAGATGCCTTCGAGGCCGGTGATGTGGCCGGCCTGATTGAGCAGCCCGTCCACGTCGCGCGAGATGGGCATCCAGGAGTCCTGCTCGCCGTTGAGGCGCTGGATGATGCGGAAGACCTGCACGCCCCACAGCTTGTCCTTGCCCGCGTCGTAGCGCAGAGACTTGAAGGGCACCGCCACTTCGACGACGTAGCCGTCCGCGGTGAGCGAGCCCTTCGACTCCATGACGATATCGACGCTGAAGTCGGCGCCCGTGCCCTCTGTGCGAATGCCGTCCTGCTGCACGCCGAGCGGGTTGAAGGCGAGCACGTACGCCTTGCGCTGGTCGTTGAAGGTGTCGAGCAGGATGCGGACGCTGTCGTCGTTGTTCATCACGTCGTCGCGCTTCGGGACGGTCGCCTGTACCTTACCCGGCTCGTCGTAGCAGTGGAACGCGATGTAGAGGAACTTGGCGTCGAAGCCGAGCATCGTCTCGGTCGGCTTCGACGGCGCGATGTTATCGCCGGGGTTGATCTGGTAGAAGTCC
>JBJMGQ010000553.1:0-11031 GCA_045807845.1 Pyrinomonadaceae bacterium
GGCCGGCGCGCACGTCTTAGAGTCGGAGGCGAAGCACGACGAAGAACTCGCGCACATCATCGCGGCGCAGTGCGCCTTCAAGGCGCGCATCGTCGTGGGCGACGAGCGCGAGTCGCTGGGGCGCAACGATACGCGCTCAAGGAAGATTTTGAACTTTGGTCACACGGTCGGGCATGCGCTCGAAGCAGTGACCGGCTACCGCCGTTTTCGTCACGGCGAGGCGGTCGGCTACGGGTGTCTGGCCGCCGGTGAGATTTCGAAAAGGTTAGGACTGCTCGACCCTTCGGAGCTAGAATCTCTGCGCGAGGCCGTGACGCTCGCGGGGCGGTTGCCCTCGGCCGCCGACCTCGACGCCGAACCCATCGTCCGCGCGCTGCGTAAAGACAAGAAGGCGGTCGGCGGGAGCATCCGCTGGGTGCTCCTCGAAGGTCTCGGGCGCGCGCGCGTCGTGGACGAAAGCGTAGTGCCGGCGCGCGTCGTCCTCGCCTCCATCCGGGCAGCGCTCGCGACGCGCCCACGCGCCCCAAGGTGAACACGAGGGAACGTTCAATGAGTGTCGCAAAACATCTACGGCGGCGCGGCGAGCGTGGCGGCTCGCGCTTCAACTTAGTCGTCATCCTCCTCATCATCGGGCTCGCCGCCTACTCCGCCTACAACTACGCGCCGGTCGCCTACAACGCATACCTCTACAGAGACTTCATGCAGGAGACGGTCAACAAGGCCGCCTACCCGCCGGCCAAGGGCAACGACTGGGTCACACAACAACTGCGCGCTGCCACAAGGGAGTACGGCCTGCCGGAGGACGCCAACATCAAAGTAGAGAACCAGGACGGCCGCATCGCCGCCCACGTCACCTGGACGCATCCCGTCCAACTCCCCGGCTACATCTACGAATACAACTTCGACCACACGGCGCGTAGTAGCGGGTTCATCAGGTAGTAAGCAGATGGCAGTAGGCAGTTAAGACAAAAGAACGATGCTAAAAGAATCGGAGGCGGCGGGTTGTGAATCCCGCCGCCTCCGATTCTTTTGACTACTTTCTTTAAAGGCTAACTGCCTACTGCCATCTGCCTACTGCCTACTGTCTTCTGCAACTGAATCAGGCCGGCGGGGGCGGCGGCGAGCCATGTGGTGGGGCAGACGCCGCAGCGTGTGCAGGTATCGACTGAAGGGCAGGGCGCGGTCGAGCGCGAGATTTGCGCGCGGGCATGCTCCTTCTCAAGGAAGGGACGACCCATGCCGGAGTCTACAATCTCCCACGGGAGCACTTCGTCGTAGGTGCGCGCGCGCGAGGTGTGGAAGGCCGGGTCGATGCCCGTCTCGCGCAGCGCGGAGGGCAGGTCTTCGCGGTGACGGGTCATGGCCTCGATGACGCGCGCGACGCTACGGTCGCCGGAGGAGAAGAGCGCCTGCTCGTGCGCGATGCGCGAAGACATCACGCGCACCTCGACGTTCGGGATGCGCGAGAGATTTTTCGAGAGCCACTTCAAGCGCCGCTTCAGCTCGCGCTCTTCGCAGATGGGCTCCCACTGGAAGGGCGTGTTGGGCTTCGGCACGAAGCCGTTTAAGGCCGGGATGATCTTGCCCGCGCGGCCGAAGCGTCGGCCGGCTTCGAGCATGCGGTCTTTGATGCGCTCGACGAGTTCGACCATCGCTTCGAGGTCTTCGTCCGTTTCGGTCGGCAGGCCCGCCATCATGTAGAGCTTGACGGTGAGCATGCCGCGGTCGAAGACGGCGCCGCAGATGTCTACTATCTCGTCGTTGGTCAGGTTCTTGTTGATGACGCGGCGCAGGCGGTCGCTGCCCGTCTCGGGCGCGACGGCGATCTGCTGGTCGCCCGATTCGACGAGCGCGTCCAGCAGCTCGTCCTCAATCTGGTCGAGCCTCAAGCTCGAAACAGAAATCTTGTACCCCATCTCGCGCAGGCCCTTGAGGATGACGCTAATCTCGGGATGGTCGCAGACGGCCGTCGAGACGAGGCCAATCTTATCGGTGCGCCCGCGCCACTCTTCGGCCTTACGGAGGATGTCGCGCGCGGGGACGACGCGCGGCGGCCAGTAGTTGTAGCCGGCCCAGCAGAAGCGACACCCCTGCGAGCAGCCGCGCGAAATCTCGATGAGGAAGCGCTCGCCCATCTCGGCCGCAGGCGCCCAGATGATGGAAGAGGGCGCGAAGACCTCGGCCTCTTTCAACTTCTCGACAATCTCCGTGTCGCCGCGTCGCATCGCGCGTCGAAGGCTTCCTTCTTTCGGATTCTCGGCCGCGACGATGCGCCCGACATTGGCGGGCACGCCCTCGAACTTCGGCGTGTATGCCTCGACGGTGCCGTCCGTCTTGTACGTCACCTCGTAGAGCGACGGCGCGTAGAAGCCGCGGCCGACGCGTGCGAGCTTCAGCAGAAGGTCTTCCTTCGTCCCGCCCTCTTCGGTGTTCTCGAAGAGCAGGTCAACGAGCTTCGGCACGAGTATCTCGCCCTCGCCGACGGCGACCACGTCCGTGAACTCGGCGATGGGCTCGGGGTTGAGGAACGAGGCGGCGCCGCCCATCAGGACGAGCGGGTCGTGGTGCGTGCGGTCTTTGGCCCAGACGGGCACGCGCGCGAGCTTGAGCATGCGCGCCATGTTGAGAAAGTCCGTCTCGAACGAGATGGAGAAGGCGACCACGTCGAAATCGCGCACGGGCGTCTGCGACTCAAGCGTCAGCAGAGGCGTGCCCGCGCGCTCGTATTCGCGCAGCTCCGCGTCGTCGGGCAGAAAGACGCGCTCGCAGGAGACTTCGGGGACGCGGTTGAACAGCTCGTAGACCGACTGGAACCCGAGGTTCGCCATCCCGACCGCGTACACGTTCGGGTAGCACAAAGCCACGCGCAACTGCGCGCCGCGCTTCTGCGTCCAGCCCTCCTCGGCGGCGAGCTTTCGCTTATAACTCTCTACAACTTTTTTAGACATACTTCGCACAAACTAAAGACGGCAAGACTGAGTTGGATGCCTCAGTCTTGCCGCCAGTTTACCGCAGTTTCACTTAATCGAGTAGGAAGGGGTGGACGCGCGAGGATTAATCGAGGGCTGCAAGGTCAGGCCGGCTCTTTGAATCGCGAGCGGAACTCATGGAACTCGGCGCGCATTTCTTGAACCGCCGCCTCCGTGCGGTCGAAACGCGCCTCCATCCTATCGAGCCTGCCCTCCATCCGGTCGAGACGACCCTCAGTTCGGTCTAGCCGCCCCTCTATCTTATCAAGGCGCCCCTCTATCTTATCGAGGCGACCCTCTACCCTTTCGAGCCTGACCCCGATGGCTGCGAAACCCTCGTTCATGAGTTGGCCGAGCGCGTTGATGCGTTCGAGGACTGTCTCAATCGTCGGCCGCGTGGTTGCGTCTTCAGTCATCACTTAACCTCCGCCAAAAGATTATCCCGTTGGCGGCCGGGCTTCAGTCTAAAGACTACGCCCGCAGGAGCCCCGCGTCAAAGCATTACCGCTTCAAAGGCGCTACTGGCGGACGCTCTCAAGGAACGCCTTGAGCTTGCGCGAGCGCGAGGGGTGGCGGAGTTTGCGCAGCGCTTTGGCCTCGATTTGCCGGATGCGCTCGCGCGTGACGGCGAAGTGCTGGCCGACCTCTTCAAGCGTGTGCTCGCTGCCGTTGGGGCCGAGGCCGAAGCGCATCTTGATGACCTTCTCTTCGCGCGGGGTGAGCGTGGCGAGCACTTCGTCCGTGATCTCGCGCAGGTTCGAGGCGACGACGGCGTCGGCCGGGTTGAGGATGGAGCGGTCTTCGATGAAGTCGCCGAGGTGCGAGTCCTCCTCCTCACCAATCGGCGTCTCCAAAGAGATAGGTTCCTGCGCAATCTTCAAGACCTTGCGCACCTTCGAGACGGGGATGTCCATCTTGTGCGCAATCTCTTCGCTCGTCGGCTCGCGCCCCAACTCCTGCACCAGAGCGCGGGAGGTGCGGATGAGCTTGTTGATGGTCTCGATCATGTGGACGGGGATGCGGATGGTGCGCGCCTGATCGGCGATAGCACGCGTGATGGCCTGCCGAATCCACCACGTCGCGTAAGTTGAGAACTTGTAGCCGCGCCGCCACTCGAACTTGTCCACCGCCTTCATCAACCCGATGTTGCCCTCCTGAATCAAATCTAAAAATTGAAGCCCGCGGTTCGTGTACTTCTTCGCAATCGAAACAACCAGTCTCAAGTTCGCTTCAATCAACTCGCGCTTGGCCTGCGCGGTCTCGGTCTCGCCGGTGACGATTGATTGGAGCGAGCGCTTGATCTCGACGGGCGCAATCTGGTGCTCTTCCTCTATCTGTTGAAGCCGCTTGCGCGCGCCGGCAACGTGGCGCTTGAAGTCTTTCTCCTCGTCGGGGCGCAGCTTCTTGCGGCCCAAGCGCTCAGTGTAGCTCGCGGCCTCGTTCTCGGCGACGCGAATCTCTTTGTGGACTTTGCGGATGGAGTTGATGAGGCGCTGGCGCGCGTGCTCGGTCAGGTTGAGCTGCTTCATCTCCTGCGCGATCTCAAGGCGCATGCGCGCGACCTTGCGCTTCAGGCGCAGTTGCTTCTTCGACTTCTTGCCCTTCAGAAGCTTCTGCTCGGCGCGCAAGCGTTCCCACTCCTTCAACCCCGCCTTGAAGATGCGCCGGATGTTCTCGACGCCTTCGAGCGTCCAGCGCAGATACTCGTCGGCCTTGTCCTCCTGACCCGTCAGCTCGGCCTGCTCCGAGAAGGTGACGTAGTCCCTGATGTTCAAGCGCGCCGCTTCGAGTTCTTCGCCGACCTTGCACAACTCCTTCACCGCGATGGGCGAGCGCGAGATGGCTTTCTGCGTCTTGATCTGACCGCGCTCGATGCGCTTGGCGATGGAGACCTCGCCCTCGCGCGTGAGCAGGGGCACGATGCCCATCTCGCGCAGGTAGAGCCGGACGGGGTCGTTCGTCTTATCAAGCACACCGGCCGAGAGGTCTAACTCGATGTCCTCGTCCAACTCGCCGTCCAAATCTTCGGGCGCGACCGAGGCGACGGCCGAGACTTCGATGAGCCGCTCGTCGGAGTCCGTGACCGTGATGTTCGAGCCTTCGAGTTTTTGGAGCACGTCCTCGATGTCGTCGGGCGAGACGATGTTGTCGGGCAGCTCACGATTGAGGTCGTCGAACGTGAGGAACTTCTTGTCGCCGCCGAGTTCGAGCAGGCGCTGCATCACGTCTTCCTGATTTTTCTCTTCCATGCTCATCGTTGCGTGTCCACCTCGGGTTCGTGCTCGGGGAGTCGCAGTCTCGGCCGGCTTTCAACTGGTCGGTCGGTTCAGGTCGTTGAGGGTGATGCGGGCCCGCCGCGCGGGCGCAGTGCGGAAAGCTGTTTCTCAAGCTCAAACTTTTTCATCAGGAGTGAGCCGTGCCGCGCCTCGTCGCCCGCGCGGCCCGCGGCGGCAAGCTCCGCGGCCAGCTCCTTGATGCGCCGCTCGTAGCTCATCAGGCGCAGCGTCATCAAGCACCCTTCGGCGTCGGCGAGGAAGGTGTCCACGGCCTCGCCCTCCGCGCGCTCCGACTCGTGCATCCACAGCTCGGGCAGGAACGCCTGCGCGGGATCGCCGCCCAGCATCTCACTCAAAGAGTCAAAACTGACTTCGGCGCCCGAGCGCCGCAGCGCCTCGAAGACGGCGGCGGTCGCTAAGCCCTCGTAGTCGCTCTCGTGCATCTGCGGAAGGACTGTGCGCCGCAGCTCCTCGTCGTGCAGGAGCAGTTCGAGCAGTCTCTTCTCGGCGACGGTCGGGGCGCCGACCGAAGCGCGTGCGACCTTCTTCTTAATCTCCTCGGCGTCCGTCGCTCTTGCCTCGCGCGCGCTGACCGTCTTCCAGAGGTCTTGCCGGAGACTCAGGTCTTCGACGCGAAGCGAGTCCATCATGATGTCGAAGTACTCGCGCTTCTGAATCGTGTTGCGGACGGCGCGGACGAAGGGCAGCACCTCGGCGACGGCCTCGGACTTCTCGGGCGGGTTATGCAGGTTGCGGTCGCGCATGGCCTGTTCGAGCACGAACTGCATGTGCGGGACGGCTTCGCCGCGCCGCCTGTTGTACTCGTCGGCGCCCTGCGCGCGGACGAACTCGTCCGGGTCGGCGCCTTCGGGGAGGACGAGCACCTTGACTTCAAAATCTTCCGGCAGCAGAACCTCTATCGCGCGTTTCGCCGCGTTGATTCCGGCGCGGTCACCATCATAATTGACGACTACTTTGCGCGCAAACCTGTTCAGAAGCTTCGCCTGCTCGCCCGTCAACGACGTGCCGAGACTCGCCACGGCGTTGCGTACGCCGTGCTGGAAGGGGACGATTAAGTCCAGATAACCCTCGACGAGGATGGCGAATTTCTTCCTCCGAATCTCCTCGCGCGTGACGCTCAAACCGAAGAGGTGGCGCCCCTTCGTGTAGGCGGCCGTCTCGGGCGAGTTCAGATACTTCGGCTCGTCGCCCGGCCGCATCGCGCGCGCGCCGAACGCGATGGGGCGCCCTTGCGCGTCCGTCACAGGGAAGATGAGACGGCCGCGGAAGCGGTCGTAGTAACCGCCCTGCTCCTTCTTCACCACCAGCCCGCTGCGCTCGATCTGCCCGATGCCAGCCCCCTTGCTCTTCAGATAGTTCCCTAACGCCTCCCAACTGTTCGGCGCGTACCCCAAACGAAACGTCCTCACGGTCTCCTCGACAATCCCGCGCCCCTTCACATACTCGCGCGCCGCACGCGCCTCCGCGTTATCCTCACTCAACTGGCGCTCCCAGAATTCGAGCGCCCACGCGTTCAGCTCGATGACCTCGTCGGCCTCCTTCCGCTTCGTCTCAAACCGCTTGTCGTCCACCAGCTCCGGCAGAGGCACCCCCGCCTTCTCCGCCACCACCCGCACCGACTCCGGAAACGACAACCCCTCCAACTCCATCACGAAATTGAAGACTGACCCTCCCTTGCCGCAGCCGAAACAGTAGAAGATATTCTTCGACGGATTGACCGAAAACGAAGGCGTCTTCTCCTGATGGAACGGGCAGCACGCCATCCAGTTCGTGCCCTTCTTCTTGAGCGTGACGTAGTCGCCCACCACGCGGATGATGTCCGCCTGCCGCCTCAGATCGTCGATGAATGTTTGCGGGTAACGCATCGTTAGGGAAGATTCAAGCGCATCCGGCGGGCGCGTGGCAAGGGCGCGCGGAGGAGGTCGGGCGTTTAAGCGAGATGCGCGAAGAAACGCGTTAGTTTCTCCGCGTCGAGTCGGCCATCCGTGCGGACGCCGCTGCACACGTCGAGGCCGAAGGGGCGGACAGTCTCGACGGCCTCGGCAACGTTCTCGGGTCGCAAGCCGCCCGCGAGGAAGACAGGCACAGGCGACGCTTCGACGACGCGACGGCTCACGCGCCAGTCGTGCGTGCGACCCGTGCCCCCCAGCTCTTTGACGGCGAGACTCTGGTTGCCCGAGTCGAGCAGCAGCGCGTCCACGTATCGCGCGCCGGTCAACGCTTCCTCGAAAGACTCCTCTCCACGGACGTGCACGACCTGCACGAGCGAGACGCCGGGCAGCCCCGCGCGCAGCTCGCCGTAGACTTCCGCGGGCACGCGGTCGCAGAGCTGCAACGTGTTCACGAGGCAGCGGCGCTGCTGCGCGATGATGGAGCGTGCGTCCTGTCTGCACGTCAGAAGGAACGTCGCCACCGGCGGCGGCACGCGCGCCGCTATCTCCGCAATCAACTCGTCCGCGATGACGCCCGGCCCGCTCGGCATCTCCGACACGAGCCCCAACGCCGACGCCCCGCACTCGACCGCCACGCGCGCCTCCTCGACGCTCGCGATGCAACAGACTTTCACGCGTGGCCGCATCAACTCGCCTACTGCTTCAGCTCGACGACCGTGGCGCCAGCGCCGCCCTGATTCTCGGGGGCCAGCTCGAAGCGCGCGACGTGCGGGTGGTGGCGGAGCAGGTCTGCGACGGCGCGGCGCAGTGCGCCCGTGCCGTGGCCGTGAATGATGCGGATGTGCGAGTGGCCTTGCAGGAAGGCTTCGTCGAGGAAGCGGTCAACCTCGTCGCGCGCGTCGTCGGTGGTGCGGCCGATGAGGTTGATCTCGGCGTCCAACGCTTCGCGCCCGCCTTTGAGCTTGACCTCGGTGCCGCGCTCCTGCATGCGCCGGAGCCGGCCGGCGAGCGTGTTGTCCTCCTCCTTCGACTTCTTCGGCTGTGCCTTGACGAGTTCGAGGTTCGAGACCTTCTCGCGGAAGCGAAGGTTGTTGACGCGCACCTCTGCCTCGCCGTCGCTGACGCGCTCGACCGTGCCCGTCATGCCGAGCGTGGTCAGGCGCACCTCATCGCCGGCCGCGATGTCGCGCGGCGGCTCGTCGTTTGATGAAGGTGTTCGTGTCGGGGCGTCCGGCCCTTCGCGCGCGTTACGGACGACGCGGACACCGCCGGGCTCTCCTCCTCCTCGTGCGTTGGCCGCGCGTGCATCGGTGCGCGCCCTCTGCGCTTCGCGACGCAGCTCGGCGGCGCGGCGCTCGGCCTCGCGCTCGACGCGCACGCGCTGCGCGCGGTCTTCAATCTTCGAGTAGAGCTCGCGCGCCTGTCGCTCGAAGTCTGCGACCGCGCGCTCCAACGTCTTCGCGAACTCTTGCTGGCGCTCGCGCTCGCGGCGCGCGGCCTCCGCGTCGAGCGAGTTGTAGCGCTCGGCGACGGCGCGGCGCTCCTCTTCGAGCGCGCGACGCAACGACTCGGCCTCCTCTGCCTCGCGCTGGATGCGGCGCAGGTAGGCGTCGGCGGCGAGCGTGCGTTCGTCCACGCGGCTGCGGGCGGCCTCGATGATCTCTTCGGGCAGACGGAAGCGGCGCGCGATCTCAAGCCCCGCGGAGGAGCCCGCGACGCCGACGAGCAGTCTGTAAGTCGGCTGCAACGTGCGCTCGTCAAACTCGACGGAGGCGTTCTGCACGCCCTCTTCGTTCGAGGCGTACATCTTCAAACCCGAGTAGTGCGTCGTCGCGATGACGTGCGCGCCGCACGCGCGCCGGAAGTGATCGACGACGGCGACGCCCAAGGCCGAGCCCTCTTCGGGGTCTGTGCCCGTGCCGACCTCGTCCAAGAGGATGAGCGCGGGCGCGCGGCACTCATCGACCATGCGGCGGATGTTCGAGACGTGCGAGGTGAAGGTGGAGAGGTTGGCGGCGAGCGACTGGCGGTCGCCGATGTCTGCGAGCACAGACTCGTACGGCGGCACACGCGCCGCGCGCGCAGGGACGTGGAGCCCCGAGAGCGCCATCAGCGAGATCAGACCCGCGGTCTTTAAGACGACCGTCTTGCCGCCCGCGTTCGCACCCGAGATGACCATGACGGGGCGCGTCGGGTCGAGACGAAGGCTGACGGGCACGACCTCCAAACCCTGCTCGCGCAGATTCTCTTCGAGCAGAGGGTGGCGGGCTTCGACGAGTTCGAGGGCGTTCTCTTCATCAATCAAGGGCTCGACCGCGCGCAGGTGCGCGGCGAGCGCGGCCTTGGCGCCGACGAAGTCCAGCTCGGCGACGGCCCCGGCGGCAAGCGCGATTGCGGGCAGCTCCGCGCGCAGCTCTTCGGTGAGCGTCGAGAGGATGCGCGTGACCTCGCGCTCCTCCGTCTCGCGCAATGCCTGTAGCTCGTTGTTGGACTCGATGGTCTCCAACGGCTCGACGAAGACGGTCGCGCCCGAAGAGGAGAAGCCGTGCGCGACGCCGGCCACGCGCCCGCGGTGGTCGCTGCGGACGGGGATGACGAAGCGGTCGTTGCGGAGCGTGACGAGCTGATCCTGGATCGACTCCTCGGAGCGCCGCATCAAGGTTTCGAGCGAGCGCGTGATGGTCGAGCGCATGCGCACAATGTCGGCGCGGATGCGCGCAAGCTCAGGGCTCGCGCGGTCGTCCAACTCGCCCGACGGCAGTATCTTCGAGAAGACGCGCGCGGCTAAGCCCGGCAGCGTCCGCGGCAATTCTTCGACCAACGTCCACAGCACCGGCGCGTCCTCGCGCTCGGCCGCCACGGCGGCGCGCGCATCCGCCGCCTGCTCACACAGTCGCGCCAGCTCAAGCAGCACCAGCGGGTCGAGAATCGTGCCCTCGATTCGAAGGCGCGCGATGGCCTCGGCCGGGTCGCTCAACTCCGAGAACGACCAACGCGCCCCACGCGCGCGCAGCTCCACGCACTCCGACACGGCGCGCAGCGCACGCCGCACCTCCTCGACCGACGCGAGCGGCTCAAGTGCCTCCGCCCGCGCCCGCCCCACCGGCGTCTGCGCATACCGCCGCACGAGCGCACGCGCCCCCTCGTACTCCAACGTCCCGAATGCCTGATCGTTCATCGTTCGTAAATAATAAATCAGTTTTCAGTTTTTAGTTTTCAGTTTTCAGTAGGACAGCGGCTTCTACTGAAAACTGAAAACTATTCACTGCTCACGACTCTCTGCCTTCTGCGTTCGGTGCCGCTCATGGCGGCGTCGAAGAGGCGTGCGGGGTCGAGGAGGTGGACGGTCTGGCCGTCGTGTTGGAAGCTGCCGCGCGTGGGGAACGCGGGCGACTGCGCGGGGGATAAACGTTCGTCGGCGTTCAGTGTGAAGGGCGCGGACTCTTCGCAGGCGAGCGCGAGTTGCTCGTCGCCTGTGAGCGAGGCGATGAAGGCGTGTGGCGCGGGGCGTTGCTCTTGACTCAGACCCGCGGACTCAAGCAGGAGCGTGGGGTCGAGGACGGTGCGCATCCGCCCGCGCACAGGGGCGACGCCGAGGACGGACGCGGGCGCGTGCGGCAGCGGCGC
Source organism: Pyrinomonadaceae bacterium (assembly GCA_045807845.1). Taxonomy (GTDB): domain Bacteria; phylum Acidobacteriota; class Blastocatellia; order Pyrinomonadales; family Pyrinomonadaceae; genus QHXN01. The sequence continues at coordinate 10,786 of JBJMGQ010000553.1, forward strand.
CGGCTCCGCCCACGGCGTCACACACTCGCACTCTTCGGCATAGACGGCGAAGGCCAAGCCCCCCGCGCGCAGCAGCAGCAACGCGCGGATTGCAGCGCGCGTCGTGACGGCGTTCCTGTCTTCATGCTCGTTCATGCCTTCAAGCGGGGCCGGGGGAATGTCTCGGTTCTAGCACGTCTGGTAAACTGTCGGCAAATCGCGGGCTGAAGGAAGGGGGGGGGACGATGGACGAATTCGACCGTTACC
>JBJMGQ010000554.1:0-3388 GCA_045807845.1 Pyrinomonadaceae bacterium
CCAACTCCACCCCGAGCGCGCCCGAGGCCAGCGCCAGATTTTTTCTGATGACGTTGAGGCGCGCTGGTGTTCTGACGGTCTCGGTCAGAAGGAAGCGGCTGGCCGGCTCGCGCAGATGCTCGCGCGCGAAGCCCACGCGCCGCTTCGCGCCGGAGAGCTTCGAAACAAGTGCTGATTTGAGTAGTCCCTGAAAATCTATGGAAAGGTCGAAGGGTGAGGCGCGTAACCGCCGCAACTGCCGACGCGTTGCCGGCAGCGTCTCCCCAGACAACGGCCAGCGCCTCAAGCCCTTCGTGTCCACTTCGATGAGGGTTTCTAAAAGAGGGTTGTCCCTCAAAATTTCCGCCGCGCGCCGCTCGACCACCCATGAAATTTTCGCCCCCGGCACGGCCCTCCGCACGGCCGCCAGCGCGGGCAACGTGTGCACCACGTCGCCGATGCTCCCGAGTTTGACGAATAGGATTTTCATCAGTTCTCAGTTTTCGGTCTTCAGTTTTCAGTATCCAGACAGCGCGAACGCTCTTGCTGAAAACTGAAAACCGAAAACAACTTACTGCTCACCGCTAACCTTCTCCAACATCTCCGTGCTGGAATGGTCTTTCGGGTCGCCGACTATCTGGACGCGGCCGCCGAAGGAGCGTACCACATCACGCTCGGGCACAGACTCCTCCGTGTAGTCGGTGCCCTTGGCGTGGATGTCCGGGCGGAGCGCGAGCAGGAGTTCGGTGACGGTCGGCTCGTGAAAGACTGTGACGTAATCCACTGAGCGCAAGCTTGCGATGACCTCCGCGCGCTCGCGCTCGGGGACGAAGGGACGACCTTCACCCTTCAGACGCCGCACCTGCTCGTCCGAGTTGATGCCGACGACGAGCAGGTCGCCCAAGCCCTTCGCCGCTTCAAGGTAGCGGACGTGCCCGACGTGCAGCAGGTCGAAGCAGCCGTTAGCGAAGACGACACGCCCGCCGCCTCTGCGCGCGATGGCGACGCGCGCAATCAGGCGGTTGCGCTCAAGGATGCGCGCCGCGGCCGTGGACTTTGTCTGCTCCTCTGCGTTCGGCATCATTTACGGTTCCGGCACATACGTGACCGTGCCCTCGAAGCGTTCGAGCTTCGGGTTGTAACGTATCTCGTGCTTGTCGAGCGTGCCCCCGCGCCCGCGGTAGTCAATCTCGTACTTCCAGTGCCCGGGCTCCACCGGCTCCTTCGAGAAGAGGTAGTCCATCCAGTAGCGCATACGCACGCTCTTCTTCGAATCGCCGTCAGACTCCTCGATGCGCAGCGGATACTGTATCACTCTGTCCTGCTTCAGGCTGTAGCCGAACAGCGTGGTCGCAAGCCCCATGCACGCCTCCGCGTCATAGAGCGCGAACTCCAGAGCCTCGCCGTCGCCGTTGTAGTCGCGCAGGTACATGATCTCGGGTCGCCCCGCCTTGCCTTCGGGCACACCCTCGACGTGGTAGTAGCGGCTGCCGCGCCGGATCGAGTAGGGCAGATCGAACTCGTCGGCGCCCCCTTCGTCCTCCTGCGTCACGCGGACGGTGTTGACGACGCGGCGCGCGGCCGTGTCTACGAGCGAGACGCGCGCCGGGCCGCTGTAGTAACTGCCGCGCGTCTCGTCCGGGCAGGTGTAGATGTCATCGTCGCCGCCCTCGAAAGGCACCTTCTTCGGCCTGACCATCCAGAGGACGAGGGCGCGCGCCTTTCCATCCTGAAGTTCGAGCGGGCGTTCCTCGATGACGCGCGCGCCGGCGGGCAGGCCGTACGGCGCGCGTCGTGCCTGCGCCTGCGCTAACGTGGCGAGGACGAATAGAACTATGACGGCGCAGAGCGCGTTTCTCATCATCAACCTCTTCAAACCTCTCCTTCGTGTTCGAGCGATGCCAGAAGCTCCGGCGGATAGACGCAGGCCGTGCCGCGCTTGAGGACGACGACGCCGCCCGCGTGGTTCGCGAGGCGCGCGGCCGTCGAGTAGTCGGCGCCACGGGCGAGCGCGAGCGCGTAGGTGGCGATGACGGTGTCGCCCGCGCCCGTCACATCCACGGCCTCGTGCGAGCCGACGGCCTCGACGTGGAGCGGCCGTGCGCCTTCTTCCAAAAGCAACATGCCGTGCTTGCCGCGCGTGACGAGGAGCGCGCGGTAGTCGAGTTCCGCGCGCAGGCGCTCGCCCTCTGCGGCCAGCTCGTCCGCGCTTGAGAAGCGACGGCCCGCGACCTGCTCCACCTCGTCCTCGTTCGGCGTGGCCGAGTCGAAGCCCGCGAACTCGCGCATGCGGAAACGCGAATCGACCACGACCGGCGCGCGCACACCCGCACGCCGCAGAGGCGCGACCGTCGGCTCGCACGCGACGCCGTAGTTGTAGTCGGAGATGATTGCCGCCTCCGCCTCCTCGAAGGCCGCGCTGACGTTTGCAGCGATCTCGGAGAGTATCACCTCGTTCTTGAGAACCTCACTCTCGTAGTCGAGCCGAACCACCTGCTGCCGCGTCGAGTGCGCGTGTCCCGCGAGGATGCGCATCTTCGTCGTCGTCATCTGCTTCGTCGTCACAACGACGCCGGAACAATCGACGCCCGCGCTGGTCAACCTCGCGAGCAGCTCGCGCCCGGCCGAGTCCTCGCCGACCACGCCGACGATTGCGGCGCGCGCGCCGAGCGCGGCGAGGTTCATCGCGCAGTTGGCGGCACCGCCCGGCACCGTCTCCGTCCGCTCGTGCCGCAGAATCATGACCGGCGCCTCGCGCGACACGCGGCTGATTTCGCCCGACACGAACTGGTCGGCAATCAGGTCGCCCAGCACCAGCACGCGCCGCCCCGCGAACCCGCGCACGAGCGTCGCCAGCCGCTCCGTCTCTGCTCTACTCTCAACACTCATAATGTGTCTGAGCACTCAGTCCGCAGAACTAACAATCTCCCTAACTGCTTCGAACAGGTTTTCGGCGACGAGGTCGGGGCGATGCTTCCATGCATGGCTCTGGTGTTCATGTTCGCCGCGGCCGTAGCCCGTCAAGACGAAGGCGGCGCGGACGCCTGCGTTGCGCGCAAGCTCGGTGTCGCTGTAGCGGTCGCCGACCATCCAGCTTCGCGCGAGGTCGATGCCGAGTTCAACGGCCGCGCGCCGGATGAGCCCGGGTCGCGGCTTGCGGCAGTCGCAGTCGAAGCGGTACGGCGCCTCTCCGACCGAAGGATGATGTGGACAGTAGTAGACAGCGTCGAGCCGCGCGCCGCCCTTCTCCAACTCGGCGGCGAGCACGCCGTGAACGCGGCCGATCATCTCTTCTTCGAAGTAGCCGCGCGCCACGCCCGCTTGATTCGTGACGAGGACGGCGAGCCAGCCCGCTTCGTTGAGCGCGCGCACGGCACGGGCGGCGAAGGGGAAGACTCTGTAGCGCGAG
>JBJMGQ010000555.1:0-10744 GCA_045807845.1 Pyrinomonadaceae bacterium
AGCTCTGCCCCTCTCATGCATCCTTTGCTACTTGTCCGTTGCCGGCTTGAACATCGCCCGGAAGGCTTTGAGCGCGGCCGGGTGATAGATGGTCGAATGTTTCTCGTCCGGCATCTTTTCGTAGTGCCAGCGCAGTCCCGTGGGCGCGTCCTTGCCGAGGATGTCCGCGAAGCGTTGCGTGACCTCCGTGTCGTCGCCACTGCTTGCGAGATAGAGCTTCTTCTCCGTCTTCGGGCGGGCGCGCAACAGCTCGACGGCATCGCCCACCAGTTTTTGGTTGTTCCACCACAGGCTGGGGTCGAAAGCGATGTAGGTGTCGAACAGATCGGGTTCGAGGAGAAACGTCTCGACGACGAACAGCCCTGCGAGTGACTCGCCCACAATCGCCCTTTCATCAGTCGTGCGATAGCGTCCCTTGATCTGCGGCATCAGCTCGTCGCGGATGAACTTTCTAAACGCCTCGGAGCCTCCGACGCGCGGCGCAATCTTTTTATCGTTCTCGTTGTCGGTGGGGCCGGTCAGGTCGCGGCGGCGCTGTGTATTTTCGATGCCCACCAGCAGGAACGGGCGCATCGTTGCGTTGCCGACCGAGACCTGCACCAGACCGGCCACGTGCAGGAAGTCTTCGGCCATGCCTCCGTCCGGCATGTAAAGCACGGGCAGCCGCGTTCCGGCGGACTCCTGATAGCCGGGCGGCACGTAGACATTAATGCGCCGCGTCTCACTCAGAATTTTGGAGTTGATTGTGAACGTCTCACCGAAGGCGAGCGGCGACGCCCTTTCCACCGGCGCCGGGTGGGCCTGTGCATGCGCCAAGGCTGCGAAGGCCGGTATCAAACACAACGCGTACAGTCTCGAAATCTTTCTCAAGATAAGCTGCCTCTCTATTTTCGTTCCAACTGTCTGCCGCGGAAGGTGAGCGTCTCGCCGGGCTTCATCTCGTAGAAAGGTATCTTCAACCTCTTCAGTTCGGCGGCGAACTCGTCCGCGTTCTGGGCGATGCCGGGGAAGGTTGCATAGTGCTGCGGGACGGCGAGGCGCGCGCGCACCGACTGTGCGGCCCTCGCGGCCATGCGCGGCTCCATCCCGAAGTGACCGCCGATGTTAAGCAGCGCCACGTCGATCTGGTACTGCTCGCCGATGGTCTCCATGTCTTTGAAGTAGGCGGTGTCGCCGGAGTGGTAGATGACGGGGCCGCCCTTAATCATGATGACGAAGCCGGCGGGGTTGCCGCCGTAAGCCCGCTCCGCCTCGGTCGGGCCCGCCTTCGGGTTGAAGACGCTGCTCGAATGGACGGCGGGCGTCATCGCGACCGTGACCTCGCCGCCGGCAATCTTTATCTCGCCGCCGATGCCCATGATGGCGTCGGTGTCGGCCTGCTTTCCGGGGAAGCCCGCGAGCTTGACGAGGTTGCCCGCCAGCTCCGGGTTGCAGATGAGCGCCGCGCCCGTCCGCTTCGCAATCTCGACCGCGTCCCCGACGTGGTCGCGGTGCCCGTGCGTGATGAGTATGTAGTCAACCTTCGGGACTGAGGCCAGCGGGTCTTTACCATCTTTGGCCTCGGGGTTCGAGGGGTTGCTCAGCCACGGGTCGATTAACAGAACCGTGCCGCGCGGAGTCGTAATCGAGAAGGCCGCGTGCCCGAACCAGCGGACTTTTGTCTCCTGCGCGCTGACCTGATTAAGAGAACCGAGCGTAAGCATGAATAAAGTTGCGAACAGGCTGAAGACCTTCATAAGGATCGCTTCTCCCTCTGCTGTCGGCGCCTTGCTATTGAGTCGGCGACAACCCAAGCCGCTCCAATCAAAACCAGATTGATCGCGTTGCCGGCCCACACCATATGTTCGCGGGGCTGGGCGAAGAGCATGGGTGCCCATACCAAGACGCCGAAGGCTACAAGCATCGCGGTGAGCAGCCGTGAGCCGAGTACATCCAGCACCCCGGAGAGTATCGCGACGCCTGCGAGCAGATGAGCGGCACCGGTCGCCACTGCCCAGAACTGTTGACCCGGAGGAATCCACCCCGGAACCATCGCGGCCGTCTGCGGAATTGCAAAGAAGTGACTCAGCCCGAACGAAAGCACGCAGACGCCGAATGAGATGCGACCTATCTGAGCCGCTCTATTCGCTCCGGCCGAATCGTGCGACAGCAGAGACGCGTAAACGACCAGCGCGGCGGCGACGAGGGCCATCTCCTCAAGCAAACCACTCCACGTGCCAAAAATCTGCGGATACCCGATTACGCGAGGCAGCCAGAGCAGGGCGAAGATGAAATAGAGAATCGCCAGCACCAGCAGCCCGGCCGGGGCGCTCCGCCGCCATTGAATCGCGACGCCCGCGGAAAGCAGGCACGCGGCGGTGATGTACGCGAGCGCCTCGCGATGCGGAACGGTGAACGGCAAAGCCTGCACCGGTTGCCAGACGGTTGCAAAGTCGCCCCAGACCAGCCCGACGAGTCCAAGCGCGACGGCGCCTAGCCCGTACACACGACTTCCTAGATTTGAAAAGGCTGTGCGGCTTAACATATGGCTTCTAAGAACCCCAAAGTGCGCGTCGTGATATTGAGCTTACACTCGCGGTGGTACAATTGGTAGAGCCATTTATCACTGATTCTGTTAGACCAATCGCTCGGCATGCCTAAAACTGTCAGCTCGCTTGAACTCACGTTGAGTAACCGGCCGCCACAGCAGACCCTGACGGATTGGCTGTATGCGGAGCTGCGCCGCTCGATCTTGGAGGGCCGCCTCAGACCCGGAACCAGACTGCCGGCGTCAAGAGATTTCGCGCGACAGCATTCTCTTTCTCGGGGTACGGTCGTGATCGTCTTCGAACGACTGCTGGCGGAAGGATACTTGTCCTCCCGCGTCGGGTCTGGGACGTGGGTGAGTCAACGCGTGGCGGCGGGTGCCCATGCGCGGGCAGAGCCTCAGGCACCGCCGGCTTATGTCCGCCGGGTGATTTCAGCCTACGTCCGCCCGAAGTCCTACGAGGGTTGGGTGGCGACAGAAGGCCGCCGCCCTTTTCAGATGCGCGACCCGGCCCTCGACGAGTTCCCTGCAAAGCTCTGGGGGCAGATGGTCGCCCGTCGGGCACGAGCCTTCAAGTCATGGTTGCAGACGGAAGACGACGGGCGTGGCTACCGCCCTCTGCGCGAGGCTACCGCACATTATTTAGGCTCTTCCCGCGGTGTGCGTTGTAGCGCCGACCAAGTAGTCATTGTGTCCGGGGTGCAGCAGGCGCTAGACCTTCTGGCGCGCCTGCTCTTGAAACGGGACGACCCCGTGTGGGTGGAAGACCCCGCGTATGTCGGAGCCACGATGGCTTTCTCTAACGCCGGGGCGAACATTATCCCCGTGCCCGTAGATGAGGAGGGGCTGTCGGTCTCCGCCGGGTTGAAGGTGTGCGCCCGCCCAAAGGGAATGTATCTGACGCCGGCCCACCAGTTCCCTTTGGGGATGACGATGTCGCTGGAGCGCCGGATGGAAGTTCTGAAGTGTGTCGCGCGTGTCGGCGCTTTCGTTATCGAAGATGATTACGACAGCGAGTACCGTTTCGAAGGACGACCCGTGCCCGCCTTGCACAGTCTCGACCGAAGTTCGAGCGTCATCCTCGCCGGGTCGTTCAGTAAGCTGCTCTTCCCGTCGTTACGTTTAGGATACTTGGTGTTGCCTCCGTCGCTGGTGGACTATTTCTTAGCGTTCCGGCTTCAGACCGACTTCCGCTCCGTCAGCCTTGATCAGGCGGTGCTCTGCGACTTTATCGAAGGCGGGCACCTCGGGCGCCACCTGCGGCGGATGCGTGAGCTGTACGCCGCTCGTCTCGCGGCGCTGATCGAAGGGGGGCGCCGAGAACTGAAGGGACTACTGGAAATATCCAACATTCAGGCCGGCCTTTATACCGTGGGGTTTCTCAAGAACGGTATGACTTCGCGAGAAGCGGAGACGGCGGCGGCAGCGCACGGCGTCGAGGCGGTTGCCCTTGACCGATATACCCTGAAGCGTCCCGACCCTAAAGGAGTGCTCCTGGGTTTCGCCGCCTTCGATGAGGCCACGATTCGCGAAGGACTACAACGCTTGGCTGCGGCGTTTAGCCGACGAAACGCCAGAGCCCGATGAGTGTAAGGCTCATGAGTTCACTTGAAAGAGGTGGCGGGCCGCCGGAGCGGTTCCGCCACCTCTTTCGTGTTGCTTGCCGGCGGTCTCAGTTAGCCGTCGGCGCCGGTTGCACGCACATCATCTGCATGCAGTATCTGGTGGTGCAGCCGCACGGGTCGGGCGGCGGCGGCTGGTAGGCCGGCGCGACCCGGAAGATGCCCCAGATGCCTCCGTCGAACTGGAAGGACTGGAACGTGCGGTAGAGGTAGTCGCCGGGGACGTGGAACGCGCCGCCCGCGCCGTGCTTGAGGAGGAAGTCGAAGTGGCTGCCCGGGCCCACGCCGTACTGCGCCCCCTTCCACTCCGAGAGCGGGTTGGAGCCGAGCGCGGTAGAGCCGTTGACATAAGGCTCCTCCTCCCAGATGTGGCCGTGGAGCATGAAGACGTTGTTGCGCGAGTGGCCGCCGGGCTGTAGCAGGCGGAGGCGCACGTCCTGACCCGCGGTGGCCGTGAAGACCGGCGTCTCGGGATCGTAGCCGCCGATCTTGGAGTTCGACAACACGTCCGTGAAGTCGTAGTCGCGGGTCGGCGTGCGCGGGTCTATCGGCTGGCCCGGCTCGGCGCCGCCGTTGAGCGGCGTGTCGGGCGCAAAGCCCATGCGCTTCCAGAGCGGCTCCGTGCGGTAGTTGACCGCCTTCTGCGCGGAGTCCTCCGAGTCCTCCTCGCCAGAGAGGTTCGGCACGGCGACGCTCTTCGTCCCCCCGATGTAAGCATACGAAGTGCCGTCGGTCTTCGCGCCGAAGCCGTCGTAGCGGAGGTTCACGTCGTTCTGGAACATCATCACGAACTCGCGGAAGCTGGTGCCGTCAGGGTTGCTGACGGTCGCCTGCGCACGCGAGTTGTAGTCCTCAGTCCAACTCGACCCGTCCGGCTCGATGATGAGCGAGCCGAACGCGCCCTTGTTCGAGTGCTTGATCGGGTCGGAGGACGAGAGTCCCGTCGCGCCGAACTCGATGGCCGTGAAGGCGCCGCTGTTGGTCGAAGTCGAGGTCACGTCGCCGGCGTACCACTGGTACTTGGTCGAGAAGCCGGGCTTGACCGTCTGCACGGGATTCTGGCCGACGTTGATGCCGTTCGAGCGGGTCACGTCGAAGAAGAGGTTCTGCGGGTGCAGCCCCACCTCGGACGAAGGCGTGAGCTGGTTGGCGTTGAAGTTCTCGACGATCATCGGCAGCGTGTTGAAGCCGGGGATGTCGATGGCTCCGGTCTTGGGTAGCTTGTTGGTAAGCGTCACCTCGATGCAGTCGCCCGCCTTCGCGCGGAGCACGAGCGGCTCACGGGGCACGCCCGTCGCCAGCTTGCCCGTCGTCGCGTCGATGTCGGACGTGCGGACGAACATGATCGCCGTCGGGTCGTGGAGCGCGCCGCCGTTCGCGGTGCGGCTGTTGTAGACGAGCGTCCCCTCGGGCAGGATGTCGCGCGCCAGCGCGGCCGTCACGTCGAAGGGCTGGGTGGTGGCGGTCTTCGGGCAGACGCCGTTGAAGTCGCCGGGGTTGGTGAAGGGCGCGCCGCCCGTCGTGTTAGAAGGCAGCCGCACGAGGTCTTGGCGCGTCGCCTTGTAGGCGCGCATCAGACCCCACAGGCCGTTCCACTGGTCGTCCACGCTCGCGCCCGGACGGTAGAGGTAGTCGGCCGTGTCACCCTGAAAGTTCTTAGGCAGCTTGGGCACGACGAACTCGTAGTGCTCGCTGATGCCCATCATCTGGTTGTTGCGGTAGCCGGAGTTATTGACCGACGCAGGGTCATCGGGCGTGCCCGGCTCGAACTTCCACTTGACGCCCTGCACCTCGAAGTTGTGACCCTCCTCGTGCGCGCCGATGAGAATGCGTATCTGGACGTTGTCGTCCTCGTACGCCCTGAGCAGCGGCGTGTAGGGGTCGCCCCCCTTCACGTCGGCCGTGAGCGCCGGGTAGAAGGTCGGCTGCACGTTGAGGCGCCCGTCGGCGCGCGTGGCGAGCGAGCGATAGACGTGCGAGAGGTCGCCCGCCTCGCCCGCCGCCTGCGTGTTGGTGTTCGGGTCGCGCACGCGCAGCGCCGCCGGCTCGTTGCGGTAGTTCACAGACATCGTGCCGGGGTCGGCGGCCGAGACCGCCTCGGGGCACGGCAGCGGCGCGCCGCCCGGACACTCCTTGGCCTTCTGCACGAGGTAGGGCAGGCCGATCTCGTCCTTGACGGGCGGAGCGATGGCGCGCGCCGGATCGGGGATGGGCTTGCCGTCGGTGCCGACGCCGCCGCCCGCCTCGTAGGCGAGCTGGTAGTCGGCGAACTCCAACAGGAACTCGCGGTAGCTCTTGGTCGAGTCGGCCGTCAGGATGTCTGCGCGCCACGTCGTCGGGCCGCCGTCGGTGCGCCCCGCCACGCCGGCGCCGCCGAAGATGACGCCCGTCTCGGAGTCGCGCCACTTCGAGCCCTTCGGCTCGATGACGAGGCCGGCGTAGAGGCCGGTCTGCTGGTGCGTCGAGGGGCCGAAGTGGTCGTGCGTAAAGACCGTGCGCAGCGTCCTGTCCTTACCGTTGTTGTTGAGCGTGTCGTCGGCGTACCAGCGCTGGACGGTGGTCTGCGCGCCGAGCGTGCCGAGCGTCGGGTGCGGCTTGGCAACCGGGCACTTGAACGTGCCGTCGCTCGTGTCGCCCTTGTCCACGCCGGTGCAGTTGTTCTGCTTGCGGATGGCCCTGATGCGCTCGATGACCTCCTCGGGCGAGAAGGTGCCGTCCTCGTAGTTCCAGCCGTTGCCGGCGCCGTCCGAACTCGTCACGTCGAACTTCACGAGGTGGATGTGCTGCCCCATGATGTCGGTCGGGGTGCGCACCTGAAAGTCGTCCAGCTCGTAGTAGCGCGGGACGAGGTTGGTGTGATGGAAGGTGATGCAGTCGCCCGTGTTGGCGCGGAAGAAGAAGGGCTCGGGCGCGCGCTTGCCGAGGCGCGTGGCCTCCACGTCGCCCCAGAGCGTGAGGATGCGCGCCTGTGGGACGTGCCAGCCGGCCTTGTTGATCTTCATGTCGATCTGGATGTCGGCCGCCTTGTAGGTGCGCGGTGTGCCGGTGGCGAGCTGCGTATCCGTGATGCAAGGGTCGGCGTAGGGCGCGCCCGGCTGCGCGGGCAGGCCGTTGGTCAGGAACTTCGCCCCGCTCGTGCCGTCTGGCAGGTACGAGGCATGCGAAGGCTGCGCGTGGAACGCCATCGCGGCCTGCTCGGTGGCCGTCCCCGCTTCGTCAACCGACTGGGCGATGGCCGTCACGAGGTCTTTGGAGAAGTCGAGGCGGTTGTGCACCTCTGTGTACGTGCCGCCGACGATGACGTGGCGGGAGAGTCCGCCGTCGTCAACGGTGTCGAGCGGCGGGTGCGGCGGCCGGTGACCGGCGACGCCGGGGACGTAGAAGGGGAAGCCCTGAAAGGCGGCAGTCGGGGCGACCGCCATCGGGAGCGTCGGAATCGGGACGAGCGCCGGGATGGGCGTGCCGGACTTGATCTCGCCGTCGGGGTAGGCGCGCGCGCCGGCCGCGACCGTGCCGTCGGCGTTCAAAGCCGTCCCCTCTTCAAAGGCGTCGTGCGAGCGCCACAGCTCCCACATGCCCTGCGCGAAGTGCGGGTAGAAGTGGCAGTGGAATATGGAGTCGCCCGGCGTGCGGTTGCGATTGCCCGTGCCGCCGTGCGCGATCTCGGTGGTGAAGGAGTAGCCCGGCCCGAGGGCCTGACTGTCTAAGTAGGAAGAGTTATCGTCGTCAGGCGTGCGCAGCCACTGGTGCGCGTGGAGGTGGTGGATGTGGTGCTCCTTCGGCCCGGCGTGGAGGACGCGCATCTTGACGTGGTCGTTCAGGTACGAGTGGTGCACGTTCGAAGGATCGTCGGGGTAGAGCACCTTCTTCGCGATGAGGCCCGTCGCCGGGTTGCTCGCGTTGGCCGGGATGTCAACGAGCTGCGCCGGCTCGCCCACGGCCCACGCCGAGAGGAAGAAGTCCTCGTAGAGACACTCGGTGCAGTTCGCCATCGGGCCGACCTTCAGGCGGTTGGCGAGAATCTCCGAGCCGATGCCGGCGATGCCGTAGTTGATGGCGAAGCCGTCCTTGACGCTGTGGAGCGTGTGTCCGAGGACGGGGTCTTCGTAGTACTTGGGGAACGCCTGCACGGCCTTCACCTCGTCGTGGTAGACGACGGTGAACTCGCGGAAGGGCTGGTCACGGTCGGGCTCGACGGCGTTCGCGCGGTAGGTGCCGGCCGGGAAGCGACCCTTGGCCGGCCCCGTGATGATCGCGTTCAGGTCGGAGTGAACGATCTGGTTGTTGGCGTCGAGAATCTTGAGGATGGGCTTGCCCGCGCGGGGGCCCGAGGCGTAGGCCGCGTCATAATCGAGGATGGGCTGGTCGCCGGCCGTGCGCCCCTTGGTGGCGGCCTTCATGTCCTCGCGCGTCAACTGGCTGCGGTACCACTCCGCGCCGGCGGGCTCGACGTTGACCGCGCCGAACAGCCCCATCGCGATGGAGCCGCCGTCGCCCTCGCCGCCGGTGGTCGCCGCGCTGGAGTAGAGCAGGTGCGACCCCTCGCGCTCGGCGTAGAGTACGTAGCTGGTGCTGCCGCCGGGGCTCACGAGGCTGCTCGTGTTCTGTCCGACGTTCGAGCCGTCGTCGGCGATGCTGTTGACGAGCTGGAGGCCGGCGACGTGGACGCCGGCCGAGCGCGTGTTCGGCTGATCCTCATCCCCGCGGACAGCCGAGAGCAGGTTCTGGAAGAGAATCTGTAGGCAGTCGCCCACGTTCATGCGCAGCACGAGCGGGCGCGGGCGCTTGTAATCTTTGAGCTGGACGTTGCCGGCCACGAGCCCCGCAGAGGAGTCAATGGGCTTCACGTCGCCGCGGAGGGCGAACATCATGCCGCCCGGGTTCATCGCGCCGAGCCGGTTGTAGACAATCGGCTGATCGAGCGCCACGACATCTGCGGTGATGAGGCGGTTACAGCCCGAATCTGCCGGGAGCGGCTGCGGGTCGATGACGTAGTAGGCGCCACTCGTCGGCGTCGGCGTCGGCGTCGGTGAATCCGAGACCGTCGTCGGTTGTTGAAACCCTGTCTGCGCGTGCGCAACGACCCCGCCCAGCGCCAGGAGCAGGAGCAGTAGCGTCGGGCCGCACAGCCGGTGTGCCTTGCGGTGTCTGTCAAAATTTTCGGTTCTCATGGGCGTCCTTCCTCGAAGGTGAGAGGCTCAATACAGATGTAGGCGGCGAGTCGTGTCCGCGCGTCGGCCGGCGGACGGCACCGCAGGCTAAGACCCGCGGCAAGCGCCACCGAACAGCGTTAGTAAATTATTTTCATCTGTGGCGGCTCCGCGCTCGCTGCGTGGCGACTGTGTTCGCAGTCGCGGCGAGTAAGAGCCCGGCCGATTCATCGGCTGCCCACCGGAAGGAAAATCTGCTCACCCGTAAGAGGAGGCGCACATCAGCGCAGTGGTTCAGCGCCGACGCTTTGAGCAAACGTCATGCCCGAAGATGTGAAGGAGAAGAACGCTCAAGGTCTCGGCGGCCTCAACCTCAGCGACGCTGCGATGGCGGTTTCAATTTAAAACATCAGGCTCCGCCCCTGTTTCAACGCGCATCACGCCCGCGGGTAAGTAAACGAGTCAGTAGCGCCCGCAGTAACGGTATAAGATTTGCCGCCCGCGCGGGTAGCCCTTCATTCTGCCTCTCCGGCCATCGGAGATCAGCCCGAAGCGAGGTTACCGTGCGACACAGTAAGCGAACTAATCCCGGCGCGCGCGCGTCGTCCCGCCTGCGGCGCGCGAGAGTGCACCTCATGCGGCTCGTGCTCGTCGTGCTGTTGGCTCTGACCCTTGGCGCGCACCGCGCGGCAGCGCAGCAGGCCGTGACCTCGGCCACACTCGGCGGGAGGGTCGAGGATGCGAACGGCGCGGCGCTGCCGGGCGTGATCGTCACGGCCGCCGCCGTAGAGACCGGCCGCCGCCAAACCTCCGTCAGCGACGGCGAGGGGCACTACCGCTTCCCCTACGTCTCCGTCGGCGCGTACGTGCTCAACACGGAGAAGGCCGGCTTCGCACCCGTCACCGTACGACTGACGGTGACGCTGGGACAGGCGCTCGAACTGCCGCTGCGGCTTTCGCCCTCAGGTCTCGCCGAGAGCATGGTGGTGACGGGCGCAGACGTTCCCTTAGTCGAGACGGCGCGCACGCAGTTGGCCGAGACCATCGTGCCAAAGGAGATCGACAGCCTGCCTCTGAACGGGCGCAACTACCTCGACCTCGCCGCGCTCACACCCGGCCTCACGCGCACCAACCCCGTCGCCAACCAGCGCTTCCCCGAAACATCGGCCGTCCCCGGCACGGGGCTCTCAATCACCGGGCAGCGCTTCATCAACAACGGCTTCGTCGTCGACGGCCTCTCTTCTAATGATGATGCGGCAGACCTCGCGGGCACCTTCTACAGTCAAGAGGTGATTCGAGAGTTTGAGGTCATCACGGCGGGCGGCATCGCCGAGTTCGGGCGCGCAGCGGGCGGCGTCGTCAACATCGTCACGCGCTCGGGGACGAACGACTTCAAAGGGAGAGTCTACGGCTTCCTCCGCAATCAACGGCTCGACGCGCGCAAC
>JBJMGQ010000556.1:0-7675 GCA_045807845.1 Pyrinomonadaceae bacterium
CCGTAAGCCGGGACGCTCTTCCATCCACCCGCGAGCGCGATGCTGGTGGCGACGCCGGCCAGTGCCGTGGCGCCCGCGAGTTCGGGCCAGAGAGAGCGGCTCTCGCCCTTGGCGTCATAGACCAGTTGGACTGAGGCGAGCGGCGCGGCGAGTAGCAGAGGCCAGAGGAACGTGTAGCCGTCCGCCATCAACACGGCGAACAGCAGCCCCGCCGCGGCGACCGCTGCGTAGATGGCCGCGCAGCGTTCGGCCACAGGCGTACGAGGGAATCGCCTGCCGCGCCGCCGGTCTCCCGCGACGATCTTTAGCGGGTGCCGTGCCAGAAAGGCTCCCATCGTGGCGACCGACAGGAAGAGGCCCACGGGGGAGGGCGCGACGAGCAGGCCGAGCGCGACCGGCTCCAGCGTCAGACCCCACCCGCCGTGCTCGACGGGAAGGGCGAGAGTGCGGACACGAACCCCGCGCCCCGCGCCTCTCTTTTCCAACCCCGAACTTTTCGCCAACACCTGATCCATTCGAACCTCAAAATCACTTCGTCAACTCGGAGCGGAATCTTCCACAGCCGCGGGCACGCGGGTGGGGAATTTTTCATGCGCGACCGTGACTCTGCCTCCCGAGCGCGCGCGGAAAAAGGCGGCTGTCTTCGAGGTGGATGTGCTCTAAGAGGTCAGCCTCCAACTCTCGCAGGGCTTGATATAAGGCACGGTGATGCTCGCTGCCTCCGCTCGGGGGCGTGTAATCGTTCGTCGCGGCGCGCATCTCGTCGAGCAGCCCGCACAGCTCGTCGTGCTCGTGCAGCAGCATGCCTACGGCGTCCCACATCGGGTCTTGTTCGGGCGGCGCCTGCCGTTCGCGGGGGCCGACTTCGGTCTCCGCGCGGATGATGCGCGGGAAGATGGAGACCTCCTCCTTCTCCATGTGAAAGAGGAGTTCCTGCCGTAAATTCCTGAAGAGGTCGCGGACGCGGGACAGTCCCGTGTCACTTTCCGCTTGCGCCTCGGAGAGGCTCGCGAGCAGTGCGCGAATGACGGCCACCTGCCGCCGTGCGTAGACGTGGTGCTTGTCGATGACGTAGCCGATCAGCTTCGTGAGCGGAACGGTGTCGAGTCTACACGGCTCCGCGATCTGCGCCTCGCGCCGGCGTGCAGCTTCGAGCAGCCGGGCGACCTGCTCCTCCGCCGTCCCCATACCCGCGCACGCATCGGCACGCGCGGCGCTCTCACTGTACAATGTCATGACCCGTTCCCCTCTCGTTCTCGCTCGGGCGCTTCGTCGCCGACCTGCACGGCCGGAGAGCGAGCTGTGGGAATGCAATTTGCTTTCCAGAGTCGCGTCCGGAGAGTTGATGCCCGAAGTCTCCAAACAAAAATTATGGGCGAACATCAAGTCGAAACAGGCAGCGACGACCGCAAGGTGAGAGCCTTCATGCGGGCGCTGCTGAACGACCTGGCCGCGCTCGAAAGGATGCTCGAAGAGGGACAGATCGAGAGCGGCGTGCGCAGGATCGGGGCGGAGCAGGAGATGTTCCTCGTTGACCGGCACATGCGCCCCGCCTGCGTCGCGCAGGAGGTGCTGGGGCGCGTGGGCGACCCGCGTCTGACGACCGAGATCGCGCGCTTCAACCTCGAAGCCAACCTCACGCCGCGCCTGCTCGGAGGCGATTGCCTGCGCCGTCTGGAGGAAGAGACGAGGGAAGTCGTCGGCCTCGTGCGCGAGGGCGCGCGCGCCTTTGAGGCGGACGTACTGCTCGCGGGCATTCTCCCGACGTTGCGGCGCGACGACCTCACTCTCGACAGCATCACGAACACCCCGCGCTACTACCAGTTGAACGAGGGCGTCATGCGCATGCGCGGCGGCTCGGTACGCGTGCATGTGAAGGGGCTCGACGAGGTCAGCGTCTTCTCGGACAACATCATGCCGCTGTCGTCGAACACGAGCTTTCAGGTTCACTTGCAGGTCGGCCCCGAGGAGTTCGTGCCGCTCTACAACATGGCGCAGGCCGTGACCGCGCCGGTGCTGGCCGCGGCCGTGAACTCTCCGCTGTGGCTCGGCAACCGCCTGTGGCAGGAGACGCGGCTCGCGCTCTTTCAGCACTCCGCGGACGCGCGCACGGCGGCGCAGAGGGATCGGGGCTTCCCCGTGCGCGTGGGCTTCGGCGAGACGTGGCTGCACCGCTCCGTGCTCGAACTCTTCCGCGAAGACATCGCGCGCTTCCGCGTCATCCTGACGGCGGAGGCGGAAGAGGATTCGCTCGATGTGCTCGCGCGCGGCGGCGTGCCCCGCCTGAAGGCGCTGCAACTGCACAACGGCACGGTCTGGTGGTGGAATCGCCCCTGCTACGGGGTGTCGGAAGGGCGCGCGCACCTGCGCATCGAGAACCGCGTCATTCCTTCGGGGCCGACCCCTTTGGACGAGGTGGCAAACGCGGCCTTCTTCATCGGGTTGATGTCGTCCCTCCCCGCGGTCTATGGCGAGATTGAGAAGCTGTTGAGCTTTGACGACGCGAAGACCAACTTCTTCGCCGCCGCACGCCACGGCTTGAACGCGCAGTTCGCTTGGGTGGGCGGGAAGACTCTGTCGGCCTCCGACCTCATCCTCGAAGAACTCCTGCCGCTCGCGCGCGAAGGACTCAAGGCGTCGCGGATAGACGCGGCGGACATCGACCTCTACCTCGGCACGATTGAGGAGCGCGTGCGCACGGGGCAGACCGGGGCGCGCTGGGCGCTCCAATCGCTCGCCGCGCTGGGCACGGAAGGCACGCGCGACTCCCGCCTGCGCGCGCTGACGGCCGAGATGCACAAGCGGCAGCAGACGAACGAGCCCGTCCATCGCTGGCCGAGCATCGAGCGACGTGAGTCGCGGGAAGACTGGGCTGAGAGTTACCGCACGGTCGGGCAGTTCATGTCCACAGACCTCTTCACCGTGCGGCCCGACGACCTCGTTGACCTCGCCGCGAGCGTCATGGACTGGCGGCACATCCGCCACGTCCCCGTCGAGGACGAGCGGGGCCACCTCGTCGGGCTGGTCACGCACCGCGACGTGCTGCGCCTGCTCGCGCGCGGTCTGGTGTCCGGGGGCGTCGAGTCGATTGCCGTTCGACATATCATGAAGACAGACCCCGTCGCGGTCGCGCCCGCGACGCCGACGCTCGACGCCGTAGAGTTGATGCGCGCGCGCGGCGTCGGGTGCCTGCCCGTCGTCGAGGACGGGCTGCTCGTCGGCATCGTCACGGCCAAGGATTTCCTCGACGCCTCGGCCCGACTTTTCGAGGAGCGACTGAGGGCGAACGCGCGCGCGGAGCCGTCGTCGCCGGAGTAGGAAGAGCGGCCTGTCACTCACTCGCTACTCATCATTCCTCACATCCATCATTTATTTCATCTATAATCACGCCGTCCAGCTTTTAACTATTCCGGAGGCAGCTCTGAAACCGAGCAAAGAGAAGATTCTGATTGTCGATGACGATCAGGCCATCCGCTGGTCTTTGGCGGAGGCGCTCCGCAGTTGGGGGTATGAGCCGGTCGAGGCGGGCACGGTGGCCGCCGGCGTTGCGACCTTCGAGGCCGAGGAGCCGCAGGCCGTGCTGCTCGACATCGACCTGCCGGACGGGTCGGGCCTCGATGCGCTGCGCGAGATCAAGAATCGCCAGCCCGACGCGGTCGTCATCATGATCACGGCCAACGTGCTCATCCAGAACACCATCTCGGCGTTGCGCGGCGGAGCTTATGACTTCGTCGGGAAGCCTTTGAGCCTCGAAGAGCTGAGGGTCACCATCCGCAACGGCATCGAGGCCAGCCGCCTCCGGCGCGAGGTCACACAGGTGCGCCGCGAGCGTGCGCGCCAGTTCAGCTTCGACCAGATCATCGGGGAGAGCCCGGCCGTCAAGCGTATGCTCTCGCTCGCGCGCAAGGTGGCCGAGAGCGAGGCTTCAAGCGTCCTCTTGCAGGGCGAGTCGGGCACGGGCAAAGACCTCGTCGCCAAGGCCATCCACTACGCTTCACGTCGCGCGGACTCTCCTTTCATTGCGATCAACTGCGCGGCCATCCCGGCCACGCTCATCGAGTCGGAGCTGTTCGGCTACGAGAAGGGAGCGTTTACGGACGCCAAGGCGCGCAAGGAGGGACTGTTCGAGCAGGCAGAGGGCGGCACGCTCTTCCTCGACGAGATCGGCGAGCTGGAGCTTGGGCTTCAGGCGAAGCTTCTGCGCGTGCTCGAAGAAGGGACGTTCCGCCGGGTCGGCGGTCTGAAAGACATCCCCTTAGACGTGCGCGTCGTCGCGGCCTCGAATCGCGACCTCAAGACGGAAGGCGAGGCGGGTCGCTTCCGCGTCGATCTCTATTATCGTCTGTCGGTGATTCAGATAGACATCCCGCCTCTGCGCGAGCGCGGGGACGACGCGCTGCTCCTCGCCGAGTATTACGTCAACACCTTCGGCGAACGGCTCCGGCTCAAGAGAAAAATCCGCGGCCTCTCGCCCGAAGTGCGCGGGATCTTCTTGAGCTACGCGTGGCCCGGCAACGTGCGTGAGCTGCGCAACGTCATCGAGCGCGCCCTCATCCTCGAAGACGGCGACCTCGTCACGACCGAGTACCTGCCGCGCGACCTGACGGGCAGGGCTGAGTCCGCCGTCCCGCGCGGTGCCGATGGCGGAGCGGGTCACCCCTTCATACTCCCGCGCGAGGGCATCGCGCTCGAAGACGTGGAAAGCTCGCTCGTGCGGCAGGCCGTCGAACAGAGCGGCGGCAACCAGACGCGCGCCGCGGAACTCCTGCGCATCTCGCGCGACCAGTTGCGCTACCGCGTCAAGAAGCTCGAAGGCGGGACGACGGACGCTGGCACCGGCGTCGAGGCGGCCCCTTCAAAGCCAGAAACAAACGATGAGTGAAGGCACACTGCACGACGCGGAAGTCCGGGAGCGCAACTTCGACACAGAGGAGGCGCTCAGGCGCTCGCTCAAAGAGCTGGCCGACCTGAAGTTCGCCCTCGACGAGTCGGCCATCGTCGCCATCACAGACGAGCGCGGCCGTATCAACTACATCAACGACAAGTTCTGCCAGATTTCAAAATACTCGCGCGAGGAACTGCTCGGGCAAGATCACCGCATCATCAACTCGGCCTATCACCCGAAGGAGTTCATCCGCGAGCTTTGGACGACCATCGCTTCGGGGCGCGTCTGGCGCGGCGAGATACGCAACCGCGCGAAGGACGGCTCGCTCTACTGGGTGGACACGACCATCGTCCCCTTCCTCAACGCCGACGGGAAGCCCTACCAGTACGTCGCCATCCGCTACGACATCACCGAGCGGAAGCGCGCCGAGGAGCGCATCCGAGAGCAGGCCGCGCTCCTCGACCGAGCGCAGGACGCCATCGTGCTGCGCGACGCGACCAGCAACAAAATCCTCTTCTGGAACAAGGGCGCCGAGAACATCTACGGCTGGACGACCGAAGAGGCCGTGGGCCGCACTGCGCGCGAGTTGAGATTGTTGAGCGAGCTGAACGAGACGCAGTTCGAGCAGGGCACTCAGGCCGTCTTGGAGAAGGGCGAGTGGACGGGCGAGCTGCGCCAGCTCACAAAGAGCGGCGCGGAGATCAGGGTCGAGACGCGCTGGACGCTGCTGCGTGACGACAAGGGCGAGCCGCAGTCCATCCTCGTCATCAACACGGACGTGACCGAGCGCAAGAAAGTCGAGGCGCAGCTCCTGCGCGCGCAGCGCATGGAGTCGATCGGCACGCTCGCCGGAGGCATCGCGCACGACCTCAACAACATCCTCTCGCCCATCCTGATGGCCGTCCAGATGCTCCAGATGAAGGTGGACGACCCCGGCACGCTTCAGTGGCTTGAGATGCTTCAGGCGAACGCCGAACGCGGCGCGGACATGGTCAAACAGGTTCTCTCGTTCGCGCGCGGCGTCGAGGGTGAGCGCGTCGCCTTGCAGCCGAAGCACCTCGTCAAGGAGGTGGTCAAGATTCTGAAGGACACGCTCCCCAAATCAATCGAGATCAAGTACGACGTTGCGCCCGACCTCTGGATGGTCTCGGCCGACGCCACGCAGGTGCATCAGGTCTTGATGAACCTCGCCGTCAACGCGCGCGACGCCATGCCGCGCGGCGGCGCGTTGACCGTCCACGCCGAGAACGTCACGCTCGACGAGAACTTCGCGCGTATGCACATCGAAGCCAAGCCGGGCCGCTTCGTCATGGTCTCGGTCGCGGACACGGGCGAGGGGATGCAGCCCGAAGTCCTCGCGCGCGTCTTCGAGCCCTTCTTCACGACGAAGGAGGTGGGCAAGGGCACGGGGCTCGGCCTCTCAACTGCGCTCACCATCATTCGCAGTCACGGCGGCTTCATCAACGTCTACAGCGAGCCGCACAAGGGCACGCGCTTCTCGGTCTACGTGCCGGCCATCGAGGCGACGGCCGAGCGCGCCGAGCGCAAGCGTTTAGACCTTCCGGCGGGACGCGGAGAACTGATCCTCGTCGTGGATGACGAGGAGGCCATCCGCCAGATCACGAAGGGCACGCTCGAAGCCTTCAACTACCGCGTGGTGACGGCCGCCGACGGCACCGAAGCCGTGGCGCTCTATGCGCAGCACCGCGAAGAGGTCGCCTGTGTCGTCACCGACATGATGATGCCCTTCATGGACGGCCCGGCCACCATCCGCGCGTTGCAGAAGATGAACCCGCAGGTGCGCGTCATCGCGGCGAGCGGGCTCGGCGCGGGCGACAAGGCCACCGAGGCCGCCGCCGCGGGCGCCGAAGTATTCCTGTCGAAACCCTTCACGGCCGAAAAGCTCCTGAAAACTCTAGCCGAACTCCTGCACAATCCGAAGGCGAATTAGCCCCGCCCCGAGGTCTGCGTAATTGTCCGCGACTCCGCGTAAAACTACCCACTCCCGCCCGTAGTGTCGATGAATTTGCCTGACTGTGACCGCAAAAGACGGTGGCACAGCCCATGCACTTACGCGTTGCGAGTCCCATCGGGCGCACGGTCGCCCGAGGTTCGGGCGTTGACTTCGCATCGCGGGAGGCCGCTTTGCGTCGAGGAGAGAGCGATGAAAATTATCTTGGCGACTGACGGCTCGCCGTGCAGCGACACCGCCGTCAACGAAGTTGCGCACATGCCTTTGCCTGCGGACACGCAGGTGCGCATCATCTCCATCGTCGAGCCGCCCGCGCCGCTCGCCGCCGAGCCGTACATGGGTGCTATCAGCTACTTCGAGGAGGCCGAGAGGCTCTGCCGGCAGCGGGCGCTGGAGACGGTCGAGGGCGCCGCCGCGAAACTACGAGCCGGGCAGGGTAGGCCGGTGCAGGTCTCGACGGATGTATTGGCGGGCTCGCCCAAGCGCACCCTTGTGGAGGAGGCCGAGTCGTGGGGTGCCGATCTCATCGTCGTCGGCTCGCACGGTTACAAGTCTTGGGAGCGGATGCTGCTCGGCTCGGTCTCGCAGGCCGTCGCGGCACACGCCCGCTGCTCGGTCTTGATAGTGCGTTGTCACACAGCGGAGGTCGGAGAGTAGAGGACGAGGGCTGGCAAAAGCCTTTGTCTTCAACTGACCTCTGCTCCCTCGGGATTCACAATGGCAAATGTTCTCATACTCGGAGGCGGATTCGGTGGAGTTGTCGCGGCGGAGCGTCTGGCGGCGCGGCTCGCGCCGGAGCATCAGATCACGCTCGTCTC
>JBJMGQ010000557.1:0-6101 GCA_045807845.1 Pyrinomonadaceae bacterium
CGGCGGGGGTGTGTTGCAGCGCCGGCGAATAGTTGATGTGGCCGACCTCAATCGAGCCGTTGCCGGGGTCGATGCGCAGGTAGCTGGCCACGCCCACTGCACTGTTCGTAGTCAGGTCAACGACCGCGTAGAACAGAGGGTCGCTGCTCCGACAAGTCTGTTCCATCCATGCACGATAGGCTTCGATGGTGTCGAACGGGCCGTACGGAAGGTAACTCCAATTCCGGCCCTCCGTGTCCAGACTGTTTGCAGCGTGCAGGTCGGCGGCGTGGCGCTCGGGCTCCAACGGCTCAAGACGACACAGCCGCCCCTCTATCTTTTCGCGCGCCGGAAGCTGCGCTGGTTTCCAGTCGGGGACGAGGAAGCCTGTCGGTTGTTCCAAGTGATTCTTATCATGCTCCATAGATTTGCATCCGGCTTAACACGACCCCGCCTTCCCCATCGAATTGCCGCTCGACACACTGCCGCCTCATCATGACCCGGCGCGTCTGAATAGTCTTCAGGCCGCGCTCATTATTTTTCAATGTTTCTTATTGTCGCCTTTGACAGTTGTCAGAATCCGACCTCTTCAAGCAGATTGATGACGTGCGGCTCATCCTCTTCGACGATGCGGGATGTCAATATTATCGTCCTCGGTGGATTGACTGAATCCGCGCTGATGAAGGTATCGGTCTTGACACGCAACCGTCTCACCATTGCCACACCGTCGAGCGGCAGGTTACAACGATAAGCGGCCGCGCGGGCGGCCCGGAGGATTCCTTATGAACGCTTATCCGAATCAGGATTGGCTGGCCCGCTCAAACGAGGAGACGCTCTATCACCTCGAACGACAGGGGCGCACCGGCCCGGGTCTCGTGCCGTTTCTCGGCGCCGGCATCTCCACGGCCTTCGGGTTCTCCGACTGGAAGACGCTTCTGATTCACGCCGCCCCGCCCTCCCTCGCCTCCACCGTCAAGGGACAACTGCGTAAGCGCCATTATACGGGCGCGGCCGAGACGCTGCTGGTCGGCTTAGGCCCGGACGGCTTCCAGAGCATGGTCGCGGCATCCGCGGGCGACAGCAGACTCCGTACGGCCGTCTTCGATAAGGGCACCGTCTCGCTGCTGCCGCTGCTCGCCAGCGGCCCCGTGATTACGACCAACTTCGACCGCGTCTTGGAGTTCGCCTTCGCGGCCAACGGCGCGACCTTCGAGTCCGTTATCTCAGGCCCGCGCCCCGACCTCATCGTTGACGCGCTGCACGGCAACCGGCGTGTGCTGATTAAGCTGCACGGCGACTGGCAGGATCGCGTCGGGCGGACGTTCGCACAGTCTGACTACGAAGCCAATTACGGCACGGCGCAGCCGAAGAGGAAGCGCGAGCTGCTTGATAGCACGGAGGAGCTGCTGTTTGCGAGCCGCTCGTTGCTCTTCATCGGCGCGAGCCTCGGGCCCGACCGCACGGTCACGGTGCTGAAGACGGTTCACCAAAAATACGCGGGCGTCCGCCACTTCGCGATCATGTCTGTCCCAAAGAAGAAGAGCGACTTCATCAAGACCGAGAGGCGCTTGAGAAGCTGCGGAGTCCTCCCGCTCTGGTATCAAGTTAAAGACCCCGGCGAGCACGCGGCAAAGGTCACGGAGCTGCTCGCCAACATCGTCGAGCGCATCTCGGTGCAGTCCGTCGCGGAAGAGTCGGCCGTGAGCCCGGAGTGCGCGTCCACGCCCCCGCCACGAGTCCAGCCCTCCCCACGGCGGAAGCCCAAACTCAAGCCGCGGCTCGACCGTTTCAAGGCGCAGCTCGACCGCGCGGCGCGGCTCATCGAAGACGGGCGGCTCACGTTCTTCCTCGGCGCGGCGATTCACTACCCGACCGACCTCATGGCGAAAGAGTTCTATGAACAGCTCGCGCAAATCTTCGAGCCCGAAGCGACCGACAACGAGCTTGAGGCGATGGCCCAGTACATCGCCGACCGCCACGGGCGCGAGAACCTCTACGCAGAGATTCGCAAGCTGCTCGAACGCACACACTTCGTGCCGCGGAACACGCACGAGATGTTCGCCGCGTGGGATTCGTTCAAGACTTCCCGAGGGGTGCGGCCGCCTTACCCGCTGGTCTTTACCACCAACTACGACGACATCCTCGAACGCCGTCTGACGGCCGCCAAAGTTCCCTTTCACCTGCTCCACTATCAGGCGGACGGCCCCCACCGCGGCCTCTTCTATCATCAGACGCCGAAGAACGCGCTGCGCCTGATCGAGCGACCACGCAACATCCGCGAATTATCCGGCGACGGGTTCATCGTGGTGAAGCTGAACGGGGGCTTCGATTGTCAGGGGCGCATCCCCGAAAGCTACTCTACGACGCGTCTCGACTATTGGGACTTGGCCGCGCGGATACCCGGCGTGCTCCCGGCGTTCATTCAGGAAAAACTCTCGGCGAGCCCGCTCCTGTTCATCGGGCATGGGCTGGCGATGCCCGACGTTGAAGCGCTCATCCGTTTCGCGCACAAGCAGCACCCGGGGCCGCGCTCTTGGGCCGTCGTCAAGAAAGTGACGAACATCGCGTACTGGCGTCAATGCGGCGTGGAGATTCTGAACACGAGCGTCCACCTCTACATCAACAAGCTGCACGCGCGGCTCGCCGGCAAAGCCCCGCGCGGCAGAGGCAGTGCGAAGGGGAGACGATGACCTTCGAGCAGGCGTGGCACACTCCGGCGGCTCGGGCCGGGTGACGGTTGCTGCCTGCTGCATGGTGCGCTAAGATGCGTGCCGCCAAGCGATGCATCTTCTGCGCGACACGCGGCAGGAGTTGTGTTGTCAGAGAGGCCCCGCCGGTGCTTGAAGACTCCGGCGGGGTCTTCTTTATTCCTTCGTGATCGCGCATTTGCAAAGCCCCAGTCGGCGCTCGTCGCGTATATCGGCGGTCAGGGCTGAAGCGGTATTGACATCAACGTGTAAGAGTCATATCGTGTCTCTGCTTTTGCACTCGCGCATACCGCCGTGGGCCTGCCCTCACGGGCTTGTCTCACGAATCTTTTCAGTTGAACCGCGCTCCTCCCTCGTAAGCGTGGGCAGCCGAGACGTTACCTAGACCGTCAACCCGTGTTAGGAGGTGTGACGCCCACCTTCCCCCTCGTCGTCAGGCAAGCTCGATTGCCGTGAGGCATGAAGCCCTTACAGCCGAAGGCCGGCGCCGCTCTTCTCTTCAGACCGCTTTCACTCGGGTTAGACGCTGCCCCGCCGCGCCGACTCAAATAACCGCATCCGGCCAAACCGGATACTGTGGCGGCGGTGGAGAGTCCATGCTGGTTGTAAACGCCCGACACGTTGAAGGGCGAACAGGACAAAGGGGCAACCCGCGACGATCTCAGAAAGGAGATTGGCTATGGCGAAATCTGACAAGCCCTCCTCATTGGGTGACGAATCAGGGGAGGCTGGCAGCGCCGGCACGCCGGGGCAGGCCGGGGACGTAGACCTCAGCCCGCACCGGCTCGTGGAGAGAGATCACTCCGACCCTGACGAAGTCAAAGTCCCGCCGGAGGTGGTGCTGCTCGTGGGCTACATTGGGCCCTCAAAGCGCAACGACTACATCCGGCTCTATCAGGATTTAACCTTCCGCAACTACTACGAGATTCCCAAACTCGGCGTGGTGTCCACCGCGCCCCTCAACCCCGACGACGAGAACAGCCCGACCGGCGTGCAGGTGATTGCCGACACGAAGCTGGACGTAATTACCATCTCCGTCCAAAGCGTCGAGGCGCGCCTTTTAAGCGGCACGATTTCGAGCGGGTACCTCGGCGGCGCGGCGGCGCAGTCGGCCGCGGCGGCACAAGCGCAGCCGCTCTGCACCAACATCACAACCTATATGCCCTCGTGCGTGCAGCAGCCGATGTGCCTGACTGTGGTCACGGCCAACCCGACCGACTGCGGGCAGCAGTGCGACCCGAACTGCATTGCGACCGTCGTCACTTCGGGCGTCGGGCCGCAAGGGCCGGGCGGGCCGAACCTCTGCACGAACATCACCACCTACATGCCTTCGTGTGTGGCGCCGCCGTGCACGAACATTACGACACACATGCCTTCGTGCGTCGGTGGGCAAGCGCCTCCGCCGCAGTTCTGCATCACGCTTCACACGTACGTCCCATCCTTCTGCAACCCGAACTGCGTCGTCATCGCGCACACGGCGGCGACGCTCTGCACGCAGATACATTACACGGGGCCGGTCACTGTGTTCTGCCCGACCGTCTACACGGCCATCCCTTCGGGGTGTGAGAAGCAGTGCATAACCGCCGGCAATACGGCGGCCACGCTCTGCACGCAGGTGCCAACGGGGCCGACACCCATCTGATCGTCAACACGCGGGAGGCGCCCGGCCCGATTGGGCCGGGCGCCTCCCGCGTGCCGCACGTCACCGGCAACCATCACCAACACTCGACGGCGCGGGCGGTCGGGCCGCCCGCAGCAAACCTCCGCGACGTAATGTCAGCCGCCAACGCTTCGATGCTGAGCATCGAGAACTCCCTGCCCTACCTGCTTGAGCGGGGACTGGTCACGCCCCGGAGCGTCCTCGAAGGCGACCTGCTCATCGCCAACGCGGCGCGGCGCAATCGCAACCTCCGCGTGACGCGCAAGGACGGCGTGAGCTACCTCGTCAAGCAGCCCGACGACCCGACCTTCGGCGGTTCCTACACGCTGCGGCGCGAGGCCGCCTTCTATCAGTTCTGCCGGGACGACCCTGCCGCCGCCGCGATCGGGCCGCTCCTGCCGCGCCTGCTCTACTTCGACCCGGAACGCGTGCTGCTCGCACTTGAGTTGTTCGAGGAGGCGAAGCAGCCCTGGCGCCTCTACACTGAGGCCGCGGCCGAGAAATTCCCCGCCTACGTCTCCGGTGCGCTCGGGCGCGCGCTCGGGCTGCTGCACCAAACTTTCCGCGCGCTCGACCCTGCCGCCCCCGCCTGCGCTGAATGGCTGCGTAGCGACATCCCCTGGGTGATGCAGGTGCACAAGCCCGGCCCCGAAGTCTTGTCCAACATCAGCCCGGCCAACTATCAGACATTGAGAATCCTACAGACGCAGGAAGACCTCAGCCAGCACCTCGACAGCCTGCGCCGCCTGTGGCAGCCGCAAACGATCATTCACAGCGACATCAAGTCCGACAACGTCCTCGTCATGCCCGCCCCGGCCGACGCGAAGACCGCAGAGGTGCGACTCGTCGATTGGGAGACCGTGCAGTACGGCGACTCGGCGTGGGACGTGGCGGGCGCGCTTCAGGACTTCGTCCTCTTCTGGGTCTCTTCGATGACGCAGGGTTTAGTCTCGCTCGAAGAGATGGTGGCGACGGCGCGCTACTCTTTGATAATTCTCCAAACGGCGGTGCGCTCGCTCTGGCGCGGCTATCGCGCGTCGGCGCAACTGAAGCCCGACGACGCCGACGCGCTGCTCGGTCGCGCCGTGCGCTTCTCCGCGGCGCGGCTCATCCAGTCGGCCTACGAGATGGCGATGAACGCGCAGGTGCTACCCGTCATCTCCGTCCTCCTTCTACAGGTCAGCTCCAACCTGCTCGCCGACCCCGAGACGGGGCAGCTTCAGCTCTACGGCATTTTTCAAGAGGTGCCCGCGCCATGACGGAGGAGCGTTACCATCCCGACCTGCGTCTGTTGGTCGAGGCGATAGAGATACATTCGCCGACGCAATACTCGCTGCTGGGCGAGCTGCGCGACTTCTCGCACGCGGCGCCGACGGCCGAGCCCGCGACCCCGGCCGGCGTGATGCCCGAGACACCGCTCTTCATGGCCGCTCTCGAAACCGACCTCTACTCGCGCCTGTACGTTCGGCCAATCGCCGCGCCCGTTGCGCCGAGCGACTTGCTGGCGCAGCGCGACCACATCAGCGCGCTCTCCGCGGCCAACAACGGCGTCGGCACTTGGGAGCCGGGCTGGCGCGTCGTCTCGGCCGACGACGACGGCCGCGTCGCCGTGACGAAAGACCAGGTCACCTTCTGGGTGCAGCCGCAGGGGCTGCGCACGCGTAGCGGCAAAGTCCGGCCCGGCGACCTCTGTCGCGTGTGGGTCGGCAAGGAGATGCGCCACCTGCTGCCGGGCTTCTACTTCGCTTTCGGCA